>DASRJX010000274.1:0-12699 GCA_035649235.1 Candidatus Cryosericum sp. | reverse complement strand
TGCGGTCCAGGGCGTTCGGGATGGAGAGCTTCATCCTACCCCTGCCGGTGAAATAGGCTCCCGTCACCTGCCCGTGGATCGGCTTGGCCAGGTACACGAGGCCCTCGCCAAGCGTCAGTTCGAACGTGTCCCTCTTGATCTTGAGATCGTGGACGGCGAGCGGGCGTTCGAGATCGAGGCCGACGGTGAAGAACTCATCGAAGACGAGCGCCATCTCCTCCTGTGTCGTGATCGGCGGGGGGGTGAACGTGGGCGGGGACGCTGCCTCCTGTCCGGAAGCGGTCCTAATAGCGGCAACGACGAAGAGCAAACTGACGATCGGGAGAATGCCGCGACGGCTTCGAAGCATTGACAGCCCCCTTTTTGGCGGAGGGGGCAATTATCCTACGAGTCGCTGGATGGTGGCGAGGGGATCCCCCTCGCCGGCCGCGACCGAGGCGAGCCCCTCCAGGATCGGCAGGCGGAGCCCGCGCTGGCGCGCCAGATCGCGGGCCGTGCTGACGCTGCCGAGGCCCTCGACGACGCCCGGGAACCCGGTGAGGACCTGATCCGGCGGCCGGCGGCGGGCCATCTCCTCGCCCATCCGCCGGTTGCGGCTGAAGTCGCTGAGGCCGGTGCCGACCAGATCGCCGAGGCCGGCGAGCCCCTGGAACGTGGAGCGCCGCCCTCCGAGCGCCGTGCCGAGCCGGGACATCTCCTGGAGCGCCGGCGGCAGGAGCGCCGCCTTCGTGTTGAGGCCGAGGCCGAGCCCATCGCACAGGCCGAACAGCAGGGCGTAGGCGTTCTTCAGCACGCCCCCGAGCTCCACGCCGACGACGTCGCTGCTGATCCGGAAGCGCAGGACGGGGGTCTGGATCTGCCGGCGCACGGCGCGCGCCACGCGCGTGTCCGGATGGGCCAGGCAGACGGCGGTCGGCGTGCCGCGCGCCATCTCGTGCGCGATGGACGGGCCGGCCATGACGAGGACCGGGGCGTCGAGACCGGCGGGCCGCTCGGCGGCGACCACCTCGCTCATGCGCAAGCCGGTCCCGGCCTCGAGACCCTTCGAGGCGCTGACGAGCGCGGGCGCCGCGGCGGGCGGCGCCGCGGGGGAAGCTCCGGACGCCGACGCGCGCGCCGCAGCCAGGACCGGCGCCGCGCGGCGCGCCACCTCGCGCACGACCTTCGACGGCAGGGCGTAGACGACGACCTCGGCGCCCCGCAGCGCCTCCTCGAGGTCGAGCGTCACGTGCAGCCCGCGCGGCAGGGCGACGCCCGGGAGGTACTTCGAGTTGTGTCGGGAGTCGAGGATTTCCTTCGCGACGTCCGCCTCGATGGTCCACAGGACCACGTCGCGATGGCGCCCGGCGCGGATGCCGGGCACGCCGCCGCTCAGGAGGACGCCGAGCGCCGTCCCCAGGTTGCCCGCCCCTAGGATCGCGATGCGCATGCCGCTCACGAAGCACTCTCCGCGTCCGTCACTGCCGTCTCCGCGCCTGCGTACTCTAGGGTCCTGTCCGGGAAATCGCAAGGCCCGATGCTATAATCCGCCGCCTCCGATGCGATACGAAGCGGTCATCGGCCTCGAAGTCCACTGCCAGCTCCTCACCGACACGAAGATCTTCTGCGGCTGTTCGAGCCGCTTCGGCGCGCCGCCGAACACGCACGTCTGCCCGGTCTGCATCGGCATGCCGGGCGTCCTCCCTGTTCTCAACCGCCGCGCCGTCGAGTACGCGCTGCGGGCCGGGCTGGCGCTCGACTGCGACATCCGTCCTCAGTCGGTGTTCGCGCGCAAGAACTATTTCTACCCCGACCTGCCGAAGGGGTACCAGATCTCGATGTACGACCAGCCGACGATGACCGGCGGGCACCTGGACCTCTCGGTCGGAGGCACGACGAAGCGCGTCGGCCTGACGCGCATCCACATGGAGGAGGACGCCGGCAAGCTCCTGCACGAGGGGTTTCCCGACTCCTCGTCGCGCTCCTACGTCGACTACAACCGCTCCGGCGTGCCGCTCATCGAGATCGTGTCGGAGCCCGACCTGCGCTCGCCGGAGGAGGCGCACGCCTACTTCTCCACGCTGCGCGATCTCCTGGTCTGGATCGGCATCACGGACGGCAACATGGAGGAGGGTTCCCTGCGCTGCGACGCCAACGTCTCGCTGCGCCCCGAGGGGAGGGCCGAGCTCGGCACCAAGGCGGAGCTGAAGAACCTCAACTCCTTCAAGTTCGTCCAGCACGCGCTCGACCACGAGATCCACCGGCAGGAGGAGATCCTGAAGGGCGGCGGCCGGGTGGTGCAGGAGACGCGGCTGTACGACCCCAAACAGGACCGGACCGTCCCGATGAGATCCAAGGAGGAGGCGCACGACTACCGCTACTTCCCGGAGCCGGATCTGCCGCCGCTGCACGTCTCTCCGGAGTGGATCGAGGAGGTGCGGAGGGCGCTCCCGGAGCTGCCGGCGGCGCGCCGGGCGCGCTTCGAGCGCGATCACGGCCTCAAGGCCCAGGACGCCCAGGTCCTGACCACGGAGCGGCCGCTCGCGGACTACTACGAGGCGGTGGCGGCCGCCTCCGGCAACGCGCGGGCCGCCGCGAACTGGGTCCTGACCGAGGTGCTGCGCAAGGTGCGCGAGAGCAAGGGCGCCATCGAGTCGGTGCCGCTTGCGCCGGAGCGCCTGGCCTCGCTCATCCGATTGGTCGACGGTCGGACCATCTCCGGCAAGGTCGCCAAGGAGCTGTTCGAGGAGATTTACTTCTCTGGGGGGGACCCGGGCGATCTCGTGCGCGAGCGCGGGCTCACCCAGGTCACGGACGTTGGGCCGATCCGCGCCGCGATCGACGCCGTCGTCGCCCGGAGCGCCGACAAGGTGGCGGCCTACCGCGCCGGGAAGACGGGGCTGCTGGGCTTCTTCGTCGGTCAGGTCCTGAAAGAGACCGGCGGCCAGGCCGATCCCGCCCTCGTCAACCGGCTCCTCAAGGAACGGCTCGAGAGTTGATCCAGCTGTTCCACGTCACGCGCCGCTACGGCCCCGGAGCACCGGCGCTCTCGGACATCAGCCTGCAGGTCGAGAAGGGGGAGTTCGTCTTCTTGACCGGCGCGAGCGGGGCGGGCAAGACGACGCTCTTGAGGTTGCTGTTCCGCGACGAGGTGCCGACCTCGGGACAGATCGTCGTCAACAACGAGAACGTGGCGACGCTGCCGCCGTCGCGCGTGCCGTACCTGCGACGCCAGATGGGCGTCGTCTTCCAGGACTTCAAGCTGCTGCCACGCAAGACGGTGTTCGAGAACGTCGCCTACGCGACGCAGGTCATCGGCCTGTCCCCGAAGGAGCAGCGGCGGCGGACCTACCACGTCCTGGAGATGTTGGCGCTCAACCACAGGATGCACAGCTTCCCGGAGCACATCTCGGGCGGCGAGCAGCAGCGGGTCGCCATCGCCCGCGCCCTCGTCAACCGCCCGCTCATCCTGCTGGCCGACGAGCCGACGGGGAACCTCGACCCCGACCTGTCGCTGCAGATCATCGACGTCATCAAGGAGATCAACTCCCACGGCACGACGGTCATCGTGGCGACGCACGATCGCGAGATGATCCGGCGGATGGCCCGCCGGGTCCTGGCCCTGCAGCAGGGGACGCTCCTGCCCGGGGGGTCGGCATGACGACGCCCATCCTCCAGGCGACTCGGCACTGCCTGCGCGAGGCGCGCGACGGGCTGCTGCGCCATCCGGCCCTGACCCTGCTGGCGGTCCTGTCGATCGCCGTGTCGCTCTATGTCTTCGGGTTGTTCGCGCTCTTCGCCTTCAACCTGAGCCGGCTGGTGCGGGGTCTCGGGCAGGAATTGCAGATGCAGATCTACCTGGATGCGTCCGCCTCGCCCGAGGAAATCCGCGCCCTGCGCGAGACGCTCATGACCGATCCCGCCGTGAAGGAGGTCCGCTACGTGACGCCGGACGAGGCGCGGCGACGCTTCGACACCCAGTTCCCCGGCCTCAAGGGGATCACCGGGGCCATCGGCGGGGAGATCTTCCCGCCGTCCTTCGAGGTGATCCCGCGCCCGGCCTATCGCGACGCCGACGCCGCGGAGCACCTGGCGCGCGGCTTCCGGCTCGCCCCCGGCGTCCAGGAAGTCCGCTACGACCGCGACTGGTTCGAGCGGCTCAAGAGCCTCATCGCGCTCATGCGCGGCGGAGGCTACGGCGTCGGCACCCTGCTGCTCCTGGCCGTGATGGTGACCATCGGCACCGTCGTGCGGCTCACGGTGCTGGCGCGGCGCGAGGAGATCGAGATCATGAAGCTCGTCGGCGCCACCGCCGCCTTCATCCGCGGGCCGTTCCTCATCGGGGCGGCGGCCCAGGGCCTTCTGGGCGGCCTCCTCGCCGCCGGCGGCCTGGCGCTCTCCTGGCGCCTCTTCATCAACTCGGAGATCTTCCGCGAGAACCCGTTCATGGCCCTCGTCGCCGGGGCTTTTTTGCCGGTCGGCGGCCTCGCCGGCCTGGCCATCGCCGGCATGATCCTGGGCCTGCTGGCCGCCGCCGTGTCGCTGCACCGCGCTGCGAGCGTCTGATTCGCTCGCACCGCGGCCGCGAGGAAGCGCCGCTACGGGTTGCTGGCCAGCCGCAGGTCGTAAGAGCCGTAAGTGCCCAGGTCGGCGGCGTGGAAGGACCTGATGTAGAGGGTGCCGCTGGCAGCCGCGGTGTGGGTGATGAGGGACGAGTCGTCTCCCGTGGCCCGGTTGTCGTTGGAGGCGAGGACGGTGACGCCGTCGGCCGCCAGGAGCTGGAGCGAGGTGTTCGCCTTGCCCCACAGATTCAGCGTTTCGATGGTGTAGGTCGTCCCGGCGGCGGCGCTGAAGGAGAAAAAGTCGGTGTCCGGCTCCCCGACGCCGTCGGCATTCAGGTCGGCGAAGTAGGTCCGGTGGCTGGTGCCGTTGGCCGCGATGGGAAGGGCCGTCGCGACGCTGTCGTTCGGCTCTCCCGCGTCGCCGTAGTACTCGACGTTCGTCCCCTGGAACGCCGCGATCATGTCGCTCTTGAAGCCCTTGCCGCGCGCGAACCACCCGTCCCAGAAGTCCTCGAGGCTCTTGTTGACGGCGGTTTTGACGTAGTTCTTGTCCACGTCCCAGTTGTCGCCGTCCGGGCGGGAGAGGGTGTCGTCGTCCACCCCGGGCGTCCCGTCGGCCGTGCCCGCCGCGTCGTTGATGTCCCAGAGGGCCGTGTAGACGGCGACCTCGCTGGTGGCGCCGTCGCAGTAGTAGGGGGTTTCGCTCTCGACGTTGAAGTAGAAGTCGAGGTTCCCGGGGCCCGGCGCGCCCGTGGTCCGGACGTACAGATCGGGCCGGGGGAGGCTGTGGTACCGGCGTGTCGCCTGGCCGAACCAGGTGGCCCGGCCCTCCTCGTAGGCGAGGCGCAGATCCTGGGCGCAGTCGAGAAGGTGGTGCGCGCCGCCCGGACTGTCGTTCGCCGAGTAGAGGTGGAACGCGTAATGCCCGCTCTCGTGGGCCACGACCGTGTCGTTGTAGCCCGAGACGTCCCCCACGCTGATCGTCCTGTTCGACGGGTTGTAGCTGGACGCGCCGCCTCCGGTGGCGGCCTGCCACTCGAGGGTCAGCAGGCTGCTCGATCCCGGCCGGGCGCCGTTGATCGCCGCGATGAAATCGATGGCGCGGACGCCCGTGTCGTACAGGTTGAAAGCCTCGCCGCCCGCTCCTATGGCTGCGTTCAGCGTGCCGAAGTTCACGTTGACCGAGGAAGGGTGGCCCGGCACGTTGGCGGAGGCGACGGCGTAGGGGTTCTTGGGAGTGACCCGGTTCTGGACCTTGAGGTAGAGCCCGGCGGTCGCCGTCGAGGTCGTCAGGGCGCGCACGTAGACGGTGCGCGTCTTGTTGTCCGACACGGCGATGCTGAAGTTGCCGTTGCCGTCCGTGGCGCCGGTGGCGAGAAGGGCGCTGCCTCCCTTCGCGTTGAAGTCCCGGACCTCGACGGTGGCGAACCGGATCGGCACGGCAGGCTGCGCCCCGGTAAAGCCGTTCTGGTCGAACTCGCGGTCAACGTAGCGGAACGTCCCCGAAGCGGTCCAGTTTCCGAAGGCCAGGCCGAGCGAGCCGAACCAGACCATGGCGAAGAGCGCCGGGACCCGGCGGGGAGTCATGGTTGGGGCTCCGTGGTCGTGACGGCCGGGTACTCGATCGCTCCGTCCTTGGCCTTGCGCGGCGTCTCCCGGACGCCGACCAGGAGCTTGTGGGCCACGCCGCGCCGGATCGGCCTCTCCGCCGCTGTGCCTTCGACGTCGACGGAGATGACGTATGTCCCGTCCTTCGGGACGATCACGTCCACCGGGATGGAGCGCGTGCCGGCTGTCGCCAGATCGACGTCCCAGGTCCTGACCTGGCTGCCATCCGCGAACACGAGATTGCCGGGGACGCGGGCGGTGACGACGCAGGAGGCGACGGGTCCGATCGCGTCCACCTTGAGGAGGAGCGAGGCGACGCCGCCACGCGGGTTCTTCTGGAGCGACGCCAGCTCGACCGTCACGCCGAGCGGAGGCAGCGGCTCGACCGTCGCTCGTGCGGACGGTCGCGACTCGAGCCCGCCTCCTGGAGGCGGAGTCGGGCCGGGCGCCCCGCCGGCAAGCCCCGAGAGCAGGGGCCAAGCGAGCGCTACGGGCAGAATGAGGATCGGGAACATCGATCGACGAGCCGTGTTACACCCCCCCCAGGCGACAGGTAACTCGGTCCGGTCGAGATGGACAGCGGGTGTGACAGTGACGCAACTCCGCGCCCCCATATACGATCGGATCGGTCGACGGTCAAGGAAAAGAGTGCGCGGCCTGCGGGGTTTTCAGGAGGTGTCCCTGGACTACCTCCTGATCTGATGGGGCGTCGCGCCGGTCGCGCTAGGTCCTGGCGCGCTAGAAGTCGGTCGCGATGTAGAACTGGCTGACGGTGCCGTCCTCCTGGAACGGGTCCTCGATCCGGATGATGTCGCACCCCAATACGGCGCCCGCCGTCTCGCACACCTCGACGGTGTTGTCGAGCTGCCGGGCGAAGGACCAGGTGAGCTGGAACGGTCCCAGGAAGACGTTGAAGCCGAACCCGTAGGAGCCGCGGCCGTCCCCCAGCTCGTCGTTCTCCGAGTCCCAGAAGTCGTACTTGCGGCGTATGAAGCCGCCGGTCGCTGAGTCGATGACCACGCTGTTCGGGTCGAGGACGCCGTTGTTCGAGCCCGTCAGCTCGAAGCCCAGGACCGGGTGCGCGAAATCGCCGCCGGAGAACCACGCGGTGCCGACGTCCATGAAGAAGAACCCGCGGAGGTCCCGCAGGATGCCGATCGGGAACACCAGCGCGTCCACGAGTGGGAAGCGGAACTCCATGTTGAGGAACGCCACGCGGCTGCCGTACAGCTCGCGGAAGTCGTAGCCGCGCAGGTAGTTCAGCCCGCCGACCGAATAGACGCTGTAGCCGTCCCCCTGGCTGATGTAGGACGACAGCCGCAGGGCGAAGAGCGAGCGCGCCGTGGCCCGCCGGTACAGGCGGTAGTCGAGCGTGCTGTTGAGGAAGGGGCCGGTGGTGAACAGCTCCGTATCGCCCGAGACGTTCAGGGTGGGAGCCCACTGCTGGCCGATCTGGAACCGCTGGCCGTGGTACGGCCCGAACTCCTTGAACCGGGTCGTGTCGCCGTTGAGGGTCCACCCGATATAGGGGAAGTTCTCGTCGAGCGAGGCGAACTCGGTCCCGGTCAGGGTCGCGTAGGGGCGGTCGATGCTGCGCTTGAAATAGCCAGTGGAGGCCCCGATGCGGTACCAGCGGTTGAAGGGGTAGCTGATGTTGAAGCCGGCCCCCGTGACGCTCGTCGATTGGCGGGTGTTGAGCGACCCCGACGCGTCCAGCGTCACGTAGTAGTCGCGGTAGTCGCGGAAGAAGGCGCCGTAGTTGAGCCGGCGCTTCAGGTTCAGGTACTGGAAGTAGAAGTTCGAATAGGTCGAGACCGTCTGGAGGTCGAAGAACATTCGCTGGTCGCCCAGGAGATCCGAGAGCAGGAAGGTCGCGTTGCCGAGCAGCGTCCCGTCATCCGCCACGCCGACCAGGACCGACGGGGCATTCTCGAGGTGGAAGTGGATCTTGTCGTACGGCTTCTTGGCCGCCTCGTCGAGCGACAGCCGGAGAGGCGGCTCGAACGCCTGGAGGTCGGCCGGCTCCCGGGCCTGATCGGCCGCCCGCTGGACCGCCTCCGGCTCGTGCGGGTCCATGCGGTAGAGGCGCATCCGTCCCTCGGTGTAGGCGGCGAAGGCGAGAGGCGCGACCCCGCCCTCGTCGGGCATCTCCAGCGGCGTGAAGGCTCCCCCGGACAGGCTGGTGAGCCGCTCGAGGTCGCCGGACTCGAGGTCCAGCCTGTGGAGGTTGTAGATGCCGCCGTCGGCGTCGCTGGTGTAGAAGGCCGTCTTGCCGTTGCGCGAGAAGGCGGGCTGCAGATCGTCGCTGTCTCCGAAGGTGAGCTGGATCTTGCGCGACGGATCGGAGGCGTCGACCAGGAAGACCTTGGTGTACGGTCCGATGCGGCGGTTGTAGAGGATCTGCTTGCCGTCCGGCGACCAGCCGGGGTTGCTGTCGAAGAAGGGATCCTGGGTCAGATTGCGGATGTCGCGCGTGTCGAGGTTGTAAGAGAAGATGTCGGTGACCCCGTCCTTGACCCCCTCGAAGGCGATGACCGCCGGATCGGGCGACCAGGACGGCGACAGCTCGTCGTCGATGCCCGGGATGACGACGGTCCGCTCGAGATCGCCGGTGAGGGCGTTGTGGATGAGGAGGATCCGCTCGTTCTCCTTGCGGGCGAAGAAGGCGACGCGCTCACCGTCCGGGGACCAGGTGAGGTCTTTCTTCCCCTGGAAGGCGCCGTAGACGAGGCTCTCATACTCGTTGGTGAAGCCCTTGGTGAGGGGACGCATGACCTTGCCGTCCCTGGCGGACAGGATGGCGACGTCGAGGTCCCCCCAGCGCGTGGTCATGACCGCGAGCAATTCACCGGAAGGGGAGAGCGCCGGTGAGAAGTTGACGACGTCCTCCTGGCCCGTCTTCTTGCGGGCGATCTCGCGGCCGTAGTCCTGGGGCTCCTTCTTCTCCAGGAGGATCGGCAGGTATTTCTTCTGGAGATACTTCTTGAACTGCCGGTCGAACTCGTCCCCGTCGATGGCGAAGGCGTCCTGGATCGGCTTGTCGATGTTGTTCTGCAGCAGGCTCTTGCGGAACTCGGAGATGAAGGTCCGCACGCCCTCCTGGCCGTACTTCTCCTCGATGAAGCTGAAGGCCGCGTTGCCGAAGCGGTAGGTCAGGAAGTTGGTCACCTGCACCCTGTGGATAGGCGGGATGAGGCCGTAGATCACGGCGTCGCGGATGATCATCTTGTCGAGGCTCGACTCGTCCTGGGCGAGGTAGCTGGCCATCCCTTCCATGACCCAGCCCGGCGTGTTGGCGCGGAAGGCGCGCGAGATCGACTCCTGGAACAGGATGCTGAACTGGAAGACGTGGGCCAGCTCGTGCCCGAACAGGGCGTAGAGTTCGTCGGGCGGCATGTCGATCGGGACCACCATCCGGTCCGCGAGCGGCTCGGAGAACGCGGCGACGTACTCCGGGATGAAGCCGAGCGAGATGTTCGTCTGCTCGAACTCCATGTGGGTCCGGTAGACGATGAGGTTGATGCGGAACTTGATCTCGTGGTCGAGTATCTGAGACAGGCGCGTGTACTGCGACTCGGCGTAGGAGACGATCTGCTCGAGCTGCCGTTCCTCCTCGGGGTAGTAGTAGACGTCGAAGTGCGGCGAGCTGTAGATCTTCCAGTTGAAGTTCTTGTAGATGATCTTGTTCTTGCCGAATCCGAAGAGCGGGGAGGGCAGCAGGAGGAGCGCCGCGACCAACAGGACCGGGAGGGTTCTCGCGCGCACCCGGCCTCCTACTCCGTGAACAGGTTGCGCTGCACCTGTCTCCACCCGGGCGCCACGATGCCCCGGATGTCCTCGGCCATCTGCTCGTACAGATCGAACATCCCGCCGAGCCGGTCGGTCCCGTGGCCCCTGTAGGTTTCCTCGCCGTTGAAGTGGTCCTCGTCCAGGAGCTCCCCGGTGCTGCCGCGCAGGAAAAAGAGCCGCAGGTCGAGGATGAACGCCTCACGCTCCACGAACTGGCTGCGGCGCACGCGCTGGCCGGTGATGGGGGAGATCGCGTCCACCTGCACGTAGCCCGACCGATCCGCCGCCTTGAACGACGTCTGTCCCGTGATGATGAGGTCCGCCTCGTATTGCTCCGCCATCCGCCTCCAGAAGCCGGTGTTGGCCAGGAGCTCCTGGAGAGGCTGCTCCGGGAGGGACGGTGGGTCGACGTCGATCATGTCGAGCCGGGCCCTCTGGTGCAGGTCGCGTCGGATCGCCGTCACGACCTCCTTCCCCAGGTCGAACTCCGAGACCTCCTGATCGACGACCAGGCGCGTCACCAGGATGCGCCGGACGCCCGTCATGTCGATCCGCTCCGGCACCGGGACCGCGAGCGTGACCCGCACGACGTCGTTCTTCGCGAACGCCTGTGACCAGGCGGCCAGGAGCGCCAGGCCCAGCGCCGGCAGGACGCGGCGGTTACGGATGAGCCGCTGGAGGCTGGGCCGGGGCATTCTCCACTCCTTGGAACCCGGGGTGCATCTTCCGGAACGAAACGTGATTGTCCTTGATCTCGCGACTGTCCGGCGCCAGGCGGAGCGCCTCGAGGTACTCCCGATCGGCCTCCTCGAGCCGGCCGAGGCTTTCGTAGGCGACCGCGAGGTTGTTGCGCAGGCGGGCATTCTCGGGATCGTCCTTCACAGCTTTTTCCCAGCGGAACAGAGCTTCACGCCAGAGACCCTGCTGGGCCGCTTCGACGCCGAATTGCATGAGGCGGCGGGGCGACATGGCGAGGGCGGGCGCGACCGCGAGGCCCAGCGCCGCGAGCCATGCGAGGATGCGCGATCGAGTACGCCTGTGCATGTGGGAGGTACGCCTTCCGCGCCCGATCGCCGCGCACCGCCGGGGTGGACGAGGCCGTCAGTATAGCCGACGGACTGGGGTGTTTCAACGAGCGCGTCGTGGCACATTCCACCACGCACTCGCGACCGAGGTTGACTCGCGGCGGTTTGCCGGTAGATTATTCTCTGTCCGCCGGCCGACGCCGGCGGAGGGGGCGCCGCAGGGGATCCGGAGTCACCGATGACTCGTATCGCTAAGGATTGCTTCGGCACCGTCATCTCGAATCTCCACAAGATGAAGGAATGCGTCCGCTGCGAGCTGCTCGCGGAATGCCGCTCCATCAACTGGGCCTCTCGCGAAGGCGGACCGCCTCCCCTCGTCGTCCGTCGTCCGCTTCCCGGCCCCTTGAAGGGCGAGGGAAGCGATACGACGGAGACGCCCGGGGCCGACGCGCCCGTCTGAAGGCGCACGCTCCGACGGATCTCCGGGCCTCGGACGGCTCACGGAAACGCCAGGCTGCGCGGCGCCTCGATCGAGAGACCGTCGACCAGGACCGTGACCTCCACCGGCCTGAGGCCAGGACGATCCGGATCGGCCGGCATGTAGCTGATCAGGTATCTGTGCCGCAGCGCCTCGTCCACGGTGGCCAGCGCCTGCTCTAGCTCCGGTAGGCCGGCCGCCGGGAGGAACCGCCCGCCGCTGTCCGCCACGGCCTTCTCGATCGGCCCCTCCGGCCGGACCCCGGGATCCGGGCCGAGGGCCACGCAGTACAGGACGGCTCCGGCCTGGCGCGCCGCCTGCAGCGCCCGCTCGAGCGGTCCGGGCTCCGGCGGCTCGGTGCCATGCGGCGCCTTGGCTTCGGGTTTCGGTGGAGCCGCGGCGGCGGGGTCCGCGGGCGCGGGCTCCGCGGAGGCGATGATCGCGTCCGCGGCCAGGATGAAGAGCACTCGGGCGCCGCGGCGGGAGCCGAGGGCCTCGGCGCCGGCCAGGAGGCGGGCCGGCAGCGCGTCCGCCGGCAGAGACGGCGGCTCCCCCCGCGCCAGAAGCCCCGCGGCGACGGATTCGAGATCGTAGGAGAAGGCGGCTCCCGGCTTCTCCGGCGCCGCTTCCGCCTTCTCCTTGGGGGCCGCGTCCCCGACGACGAGGGCCGCGTGGTGGTGCGGGAGCCCGCGCAGGAAAGACGCCAGGTGGTCGATGACGTCGGGCGCGGGGACGGGATCGCCGGGGAGAAGGATCAGGGCCAGGGACGATGGCGACCCGCCCCCTTCGAAGTGAACGATCGGCTGACGCGCTCCGTTTTCCCGCAGCAGGAAGTCCCCCACGGACAGCCCCTGCACCGGATGACCGGCGGCGTTCCGAACCATGACGGACAGCGTCTCCACACGTCCCTTGGCGCCCTCGCTCAGGTCGGCCGATCGGCTGACGATGGAGACCTTGGCGCGCCGTCCCTGGTGTGTGAGCGCCCGGACCTCGATCGCGTGGCGCCGGATGTCGTCTCCGAAATCGACCTCGTGCGAATAGGGCTCGCGCACGTCGATGAAGGCGAGCCGCCCGTCGACGAAGAAATCGACCTGCTCGATGGAGTCGCCACGGGGGATAATCGCCTCGATCCGCATCGTCATCTTGCCCGTGAGGTAGATATCGGTGGGGCTGACGAGCGTGATCGAGAAGCCCCGATCGTCCTGGCTGCGCGGCCAGCTGCCGGCGGCGGAGGGGATGCCGGTGGCGACCGTCACGG
>DASRJX010000273.1:0-32236 GCA_035649235.1 Candidatus Cryosericum sp. | reverse complement strand
CGCTCCTGCCGATCCCGCCGGCCGTCGCCAACGCCGTGTTCGACGCCGTCGGAGTCCGGATCGACGAGGTCCCGATCACGCCCGACAAGGTCCTGAAAGCACTCGAGTCACCGCACAGGCGCCATGGTCCGACGCGGCTTCCCATCGTGAGCTGGCCGGACCCGATCCGCGTCCCGACGCCGTGGGAGGGCGGGACGGGCCGGGCCCTCGATCCCGTGAGCGGCGGCGCGACCGGCGCCGGGAGTGCCCGCGCCGGCGACGCTGCCGCGACCTCGACGGCCGGCACGGCGCCACGGGAGGGAACGCGCCGGTGATGCGCCTGCCGAAGTTCCGGTACCTGGCGCCGGGGACGGTGCGCGAGGCCGCGGCCATCCTCGCTTCCGAAGGGCCGCAGGCGATGGTGGTCGCAGGCGGCACCGACCTCTATCCCAACATGAAGCGGCGGCACCAGATGCCGAAAACGCTCGTCGCCCTGCGCAGAATCGAGAGGCTGCGCGGCGTGCGCGGCAGCGCCAGGAAGGGTCTCTCCATCGGCCCGGCCACGACGCTGACGGACCTGGAGGAGATGCCTCTCCTCAAGGCGAAGTACCGCGGCCTGCACGAGGCGGTGCGCTCCATCTCCACGCCCATCCTGCGCAACATGGGAACGATTGGCGGCAACGTCTGCCTCGACACGCGCTGCAACTATTACAACCAGACGTACGAATGGCGCCGCGCCATCGACTTCTGCATGAAGTGCGACGGGACGGTCTGCTGGGTCGCCCCCTCGAGCGACACCTGCCTGGCCGTCTCCTCGAGCGACACGGCGCCCATGCTCTGCGCCCTGGGTGCGCGCCTGCGTCTCGTCTCGAAGGAAGGGGAGCGGGCGATCGAGGCGAAGGACCTCTACCGGCGCGACGGCATCCAGTACCTGACGAAGCGTCCGGACGAGATCCTGACCGGCATCGACCTGCCGCCGGCCGACGGCTGGCGGTCCGCCTACCGGAAGCTCCGCCGGCGCGAAGCGTTCGACTTCCCGGTCCTGGCGGTCGCGGCCTGCGCGCGCCTGGAAGGGGAGCGGATCGCCGACGTCCGGATCTGGCTCGGTGCGGTGGCCTCGGCCCCGGTCGAGGCGGCCGAGGCGCAGAAGGCCCTCCTGGGCCAGCGTCTGAGCGACGACGCGATCGAGGTCGCCTCGCGCCTCTCCTACCCGAAGGCGAAGCCGGTCGACAACACCGATTTCACAGTCCGCTGGCGCAAGGAGATGTCCCGCCTGCTGACGCGGGACGCACTGCGCGCCCTGCGCTCGACCTGACGTGGCGACCGCGCGCCGCGCCAGCACTGTCCACCTCGTCTTCCTGACCTACTCGGTCATCTGCAGCGGGGCCTACGGCCTGGAGCAGATGGTCTCCGCCTCGGGGCCGGGGCTCACGATCCTGGTGATGATCGCGCTGCCGATCCTCTGGGCGGTGCCCTTGACGTTGACCTGCGCCGAGCTGTCGGCGAGCCATCCCGTGGAAGGTGGCTATTACAGGTGGGTGCGGCTCGCCTTCGGCGACTTCGTCGGCTACCAGGCGGGCTGGCTCGTCTGGCTCGCCAATTTGGCGACGAACGCCGCGTTCGCGGTGCTGTTCGCCAACTATCTCGGGCAGCTCGTGCCGGGGCTTCAGGGGGAGTGGCGCTGGCTGGCCGCCCTTGTGCTCATCTGGGCGACGACCCTCCTGAACTACCTCGGCATCCGTCTCGTCGGCGTCACCTCGGTCGTCCTCACGGTCGTCCTCTTCCTGCCGTTTCTGTTCATGACGCTCCTGGGGCTCGTGCAATGGCGCTACAACCCGCTCGTCCCGTTCACGCCGCCGGGGATGGGCATTCTCGAGGCGTTCGGGGCCAGCCTGATGATCGCGGTGTGGCTCTACTCCGGCTACGAGAAGCTGACCACGAACGCGGGGGAGGTCGAGAACCCCTCGCGGGCCTTCCCGATCGCCCTGGGGATCGCCGTGCCGATGGCGGTCCTCAGCTACCTCATCCCGACGGTCGTGGGGCTCGCGGCCTGCGACGACTGGACCCACTGGGGGGAGGCGCACTTCTCCGTCCTGGCGCGCAACATGGGCGGGCCGGCGCTCGGCGTCTTCATGACCTTCGGCGGACTCCTCAGCAACATCTGCCTCCTCATGGTGACCATCCTCGGCCAGTCCCGGCTGCCGATGGTCATGGCCGAGGATCGCCTTTTCCCGAGCGCGTTCTCTCGGGTCAGCCGGCGCTTCGGGACTCCGGTCGTGTCGCTCCTGACGGGGGCGGTCCTTCTGAGTCTCCTCAGCCGCGAGGGATTCATCGAGCTGACCGGCCTTTTCTCGCTGGTGCAGGTCCTGGCCTACTGCCTGATCTACGCCGCGCTCCTGAGGCTCCGGCGGCGGGGTCAAGACGCGGGCGCCCATCCGGGGGGCTTCCGGATCCCGCTCGGGAACGCCTCCCTTCTCCTGATGATGGTTCCTTCCTTCTTGATCACCGGCTTCGTCGTCGTGGAGCGCTTCTGGAACGCCGGGGTGTTCGACGCGCGCCGGCTGGGGCTCGACCTTCTGGTGTTCGCCTCCGGACCGCTGACGTACCTCGTCTTCAAAAGGCGGGAATCGTCCCTGGGGCGGCGCCCGAGACCCACGGGGAATTTATCGCCGGGGGTCTAGACAGGCGATTCATGTTTCATGGAGAATATCGCCATTCCCATGGCTCTCGCGGTGACAGGATTCTTGGTAAGTGCGCCAGCGGTGGCGTCGGCCGGTCCGCGGGACCATGCTTTCCCTGGAGGTTCGGTAGACATGCCCAGAGGTAAGGTCAAGTGGTTCAACGACGCGAAAGGGTACGGCTTCATCACCCCGGAGGACGGTAGCAAGGACGTCTTCGTCCACCATACTGCGATCCAGTCGCAGGGGTTCCGAACGCTCCAGGAAGGTGAGACGGTCGAGTTCGAGATCCAGCAGGGCCAGAAGGGTCCCGCCGCGGCGAACGTCCGCAAGGTCTGATCGGCCGGAAGTCCAGAGACGACGAAGAGGGCCGCTTCCCTACGGGGGAGCGGCCCTCGGCTTTTGGGGGCCGGGGCGTGGCGGCAGCGCGGCCTCGAAATGCTCCAGGATGCGATGCTCGAGGTACTGGCGGTCCTCGGGGCGGCGCGGCAGATGCCGCTCGTCGGGGAAGATCAGCAGATCGTACCTGCGACGCGCCGCGTTCAGGGCGTTGAGGAGCCTGGCGGTGTGCCGGAAGTGCACGTTCTCGTCGGCCATCCCGTGAACGATGAGCAGGCGCCCGTCGAGGTTCTGTGCCAGAGGCAGCAGGGAGGAAGCCCGGTAGCCTTCGAGGTTCTCCCGGGGTGTTCCCATGTAGCGCTCCGTGTAGTGGGTGTCATACCCGTCCCAGTCGGTGACGGGGGCCCCGGCGACCGCGGCGCGGAAGATCTCGGGCGCCCGCAGAAGGCAGAGGGCCGCCATGTACCCCCCGTAGGACCAGCCGTAGATGCCGATCCGTTCGGGATCGACGAACGGCAGCGCCGCGAGATAGCGGGCGCCCCGGATCTGGTCCTCCACCTCGACCGATCCGAGCCGCCGGTAGAGCGCCGTCTCGAACGCCTTCCCGCGGCGTGGCGAGCCGCGATTGTCCAGGCGGAAGACGACGAAGCCCTTCTCGGTCAGGCGCTGCGCTCTCAGGTCCTGCGTCAATTCCCAGGAGTCCTTGACGGTCTGCGCGGTGGGGCCGCCGTAGACGCGCACCAGGGCCGGATAGCGGCGCCCCTTCTCCATCGACCGCGGCTTGAAGATCGCGCCGTGAAGCGTCGTGCCGTCCTCCGCCTGGAGGGTCACGAACTCCGGCGGCCGCAGTCCCAGCGCCGCGATCTCCGGATCGTCGTTCGCGTCGAGGACGCGCAGCGTCCGTCCGCTCCCCTCCTTGAGAAGGACTCTCGGCGGCGTGCCGGCGCTGTCGTGCACGTCGACGAACAGCCTGCCGTCCGGCGACATCTCGATGGTGTGGCAGCCCTTCTCCGGCGTCACGCGCTCGGGAGCCGCGCCCGCCATCGCAACCCGGTAGAGAGGCTTCTCGAGCGGACCCTCGCGGGCCGCCGTGAAGTAGACGAGGCCGCCCGCCTCGTCGACACCCTCCAGGCGATCGACCGGCCAGTCGCCGCTGGTCAGGGCGCGCTCGAGCCGGCCGTCCCGGGAGCGGATCTCCAGGTGCCGGTAGCCACTCCTCTCGCTGGACCAGATGAACCGGCCGTCCATAAGCGGCCGGAGGTCGTTCGTGAGCGACACCCAGGTGTCGGAGCGCTCCTCGACGAGGACCGAGTGCTTGAGCGTTCCCGGGGCCAGCCTCAGGAGACGCAGCGTCTTCTGGTCGCGGCTCTGCACCTGCACCAGGAGCGCTCCATCCGGAGCCCACCTCACGCGGGCCAGATAGAAATCCTCTCCGGCCGCGGAGGCGAGATCGAGCCAGCGGGTCTCGCCTCCTTGCGCCGGCACGATCCCGAGACGGACCCTGGCGTTGGGGCCGCCCGCGAAGGGATAGCGGTGGTTCTCCACCTCCGGCTGGTCCTTCCCCTGATGCGGGATCGCGTAGAGCGGTATCCCGGTCTCGTCCACCTCCGTGTAGGCGATGGAGGCTCCATCGGGCGACCACCAGAAGCCGGTCGGCCGGTCCATCTCCTCCTGCGCGATGTACTCGGCGACGCCGTGCAGGATCCCGCCGCCGGCTCCGCTCGTCAGCCGCTTCTCCCGGAGCGTCTCGATATCGAGGACGTACAGGTCGTCGTCGCGCGTGAAGGCCAGGAGCCGGCCGTCGGGCGAGAGCTGAGGGTCCTGCTCGACCTCTGACGAGGAGGTGAGACGGAGCGCGTCCCGTCCCGGCCGGACCAGGTACAGATCGCCGCCATCCGCGTAGACCACCCGATCGGCGGTCTCGGCGAGGACGAACTGCGTGATGCCGAGATCCTGCAGCCGGAGCCGCTCGCGCCTCAGGACTTCCTCCCGCGACAGAGCACCCTCTCCGGCTCCGCCAGCGGATCGGGCCACGATCTGGCGGCCGCCGCCCGAGACCTCCTCGCGAACGAGCGAGCGCGCGGCTCCTTCCCTTTCGTAGCCAAGGTAGTAGAGCACCCGTCCGTCGTGCGTAAAGCGGAAGGAGCCGGCGATGTGCGAGCCGGGCGGCGGGAACCGTGCCACCCGCTCGAGGGAGATGAGCGGCTCTCCCGCGGGCGTCGGGCTCTTTCCCGCGCCGACCGTCCCCTCGCCGCGGGAGGCGCCGGCCAGGAAGAGCGCGCCGAACGTGAGCGGCATCATGGGGCTCCGGATCATCCGGGCCCGTATAGACCGCCGCACGTTCGGCTGTCAACAGGCGGGGCGACCCCGCCAGCCGGGCCATCGCCGCTTGACCTCGGTCCCCTGGCGACCTCCGGAGGAGGGAGCGTTCCAAAAGCCGCCGGGGGAGCGAGATCGCCCCGCGGTGAGCAGAGCGCCGCGGCGTCGCGCAAGTCCGCTATACGGTCAAAAACGGGGTGCGTCAAGATTCTATCGGTTTTCATCGAATGCCTGTTGACAGGGGGTCGCGGGCACGGTAGAAGGGCCACCATCGCCGCTCGGTTCCGGCTACCCCAGCCGGATGGAGAGGATTCCATGCGAAACCGGGCTCGCCGCACGCCAGATGATGGTGTGCGAAAACTGACCCGGAGGCTCGACCGGCTCTGCCGGCTGGCGGCGGATGTCGCGGCCCTCGGTAGTGAGCAGGAGACGCTGAAGCGGATCGTCGACACGGCCGCTTCCGTCGTCGGGGCCAAGGCGGCGCACGTCGCCCTGGTCGACCGCGGGCGGAAGAGCCTCTACGGGGTGGTCAGCTCGGGCCGGCACAGGCCGGACGCCCCCCGGGCCTGCTTCGAGCTCAAGCCCGGCATGGCGGCGGTCGCCGCGCTCAAGAGCGGCCGTCCCTGCCTGATCCAGGATGCCCGCCGCGACCCTCGAGTCAGCGAGGAGGCTCGCAGAATCCTCCGCATCGGCGCGGCCGCCTACATGCCGCTCGTGGGAGCCGGTCAGAGTTTCGGCCTGCTCATCTTTTCATTCCCGCGACCGCATGCCTGGACGGCTCAGGAGCGGAAGCTCGCCACGTACGTGGCGAACGTCGCGGCCGTCGCCATCCAGACCTCTCGGCTGCTCAACCGGCTGTCGGAGACGGACGGGAGACTCCGAAGCCTGATCGAGGACATCCCGGCGATCGTGTACATGTCCGAGGTCGACTTCCCCTACCGCACCTACTACGTGGGGCCTCTGGCCGAGAGCATCCTCGGCTACTCGGCGCAGGAGTGGGTCGAGGACCCGGAACTGTTCATCAAGTTGGTCCATCCCGACGACCTCCACCCCTTGGTCGAGTTGGGCGAGAAGGCGAAGCGATCGACCGGCTCCGTCCGCGCCGAGTACCGCATGCTCGACCGCAACGGCAACACGCGCTGGTTCCGCGACGAGGCGGTCCTGGTGCGCGACCCCGCCGGAAAGCCCCTCGCCTGGAACGGCATCCTGGTCGAGATCACGAGCATCAAGTCGATCGAGGCCCCTCCGGCCTCGTTGCGGAAGCAGGAGCCGGCCCCCACCCAGCGGCCGGAAAGGCCCACCGCCCGCGGCGACTGAACGCGGCACCTGTCGCTGGACCGGCCTCTCCCGGCCGCGGCTTGCAACAGCGGCGGCCTGAATGTACCCTGCGCGCCCATGAGCTCGCTCCTGGTCGCTCTGGTGCTCGGCCTGGTGGAGGGGGTCACGGAGTTCCTGCCGGTCTCCTCGACCGGTCACCTGATCGTCGCCGGGCATCTGCTCGGCTTCACCGGGCCCGGGGCTGCAACCTTCGAGGTCGTCATCCAGCTCGGGGCGATCCTGGCCATCGTCGGTCTGGAGCGCCGGCGGTTCCTCGGGCTCCTACGGTCGTCTCCGGGGTCGGCGTTCTCGGGGCTGCGGGGCTGCGGGCTCCTTGCCGCCACGACGGCCCCCGCTCTCGCCGCGGGGTATCTCTTCCACGACGTCATCAAGGAGCACCTCTTCGGACCTGCGACCGTCGCCTGGGCGCTCTTCCTGGGCGGGATCGCCATCCTCGTCGTGGAGCGCTACCGTCCCGCGGTCCGGATCCCAGACCTCGACGCGATCGGCTGGAGGGAGGCCGCCGTCATCGGCCTCTGGCAGTGCCTGGCGCTCTGGCCCGGGGTGTCGCGCTCGGGCGCCACCATCGTCGGGGGCCTCCTCTGCCGGCTCGATCGCCGGGCGGCGACGACCTACTCTTTCCTGGCCGCGGTGCCGACCATGGGCGCGGCCACCCTGTACGATCTCTACGCCAGCCGGGGATCGCTGCAGGCGGCGGACGCCCTGCCGCTCCTTATCGGCTTCCTGGTGTCCTTCGTGGCCGCCTGGGCCGCGGTGCGCACCTTCGTGGCGATGCTCCAGCGATTCACGCTGCGCCCGTTCGCCTGGTACCGGATCCTCGTGGCGCCCGCCGTCTACTGGCTGGTGCGGTGAGATGACCTGGAAGCGGTGGCTCGTCGGATCGCCTATCGAAACGACGCGGGCGCACGAGCAGAGGCTCAGCATCCCCCTGGCGCTGTCGGTCTTCTCGTCGGACGCCCTCTCGTCGGTCGCCTACGCCACGGAGGAGATCCTGCTGGTGCTGAGCACGGCGGGCGCCGCGGCCCTGGCCTACTCGCTGCCGATCGCAGGGCTCATCACGCTGCTCCTCGCCGTGCTCATCGCCTCCTACCAGCAGACCGTCCATGCCTACCCCGGCGGGGGCGGCTCGTACATCGTGGCCCGCGAGAACCTGGGGACGATCCCGGGGCTCGTGGCGGCGGGCGCGCTCCTGATCGACTACGTCCTCACGGTCGCCGTGTCCGCGGCGGCCGGCGTCGCGGCGGTGACCTCGGCCGTGCCGTTCCTGCGCGAGCACAAGGTGGCGATGGGCCTGCTGTTCGTCGGGATCATCGCGGTCGGCAACCTGCGCGGCGTGCGCGAGTCGGGCCGCATCTTCGCGGTGCCCACCTACCTGTTCATCGGCTCGCTCACCCTTCTGATCCTCGTGGGGTTGTGGTGCGTGCTGACCGGACGTCCGCCGGTCGAGCCTCCGGCGGCGTCGATTTCAGGGGCCAGCCACGCCCTGACCCTGTTCCTCCTCATGCGGGCGTTCTCGTCGGGCTGCGCCGCCCTGACCGGCATCGAGGCGATCAGCAACGGCGTGCAGGCGTTCAAGCCGCCGGAGTCGCGCCACGCCGCGGTCACGCTCTTCATCATGGGGACGATCCTCGGCTGCTTCTTCCTCGGCATCACCTGGATCGCGCACGTCTACGCCGTCGTGCCGGGGGCGGGCCAGACGGTGATCTCCCAGCTCGGGCGGGCGGTGTTCGGCACGGGGCCGATGTACTTCATGATGCAGGCGGCGACCGCCGCCATCCTGCTCGTGGCCGCCAACACGGCGTTCGCCGACTTCCCGCGGCTGTCGTCGATCCTCGCCAACGACCGCTTCCTGCCCCGGCAGCTGGCCACCCTCGGCGACCGTCTCGTCTTCTCCAACGGCATCTTCATCCTCTCCGGGACGGCCGGCCTCCTCATCGTGATCTTCGGAGGCGACACGCACGCCCTGATCCCCCTGTACGCGGTCGGCGTCTTCCTGGCGTTCACCCTCTCCCAGGCGGGCATGGTGATGCGGCACCTGCGCGAGCGGGACGGGCGCTTCCGACTGCATGCGACGGTCAACGCCGCCGGCGCCACCGCCACGGGGGCCGCCCTCGTCGTCATCGCGGTGACCAAGTTCACCCACGGCGCCTGGATCGTGGTGGTGCTGATCCCGATCCTGGTCGTCTCGTTCCTGCGCACCCACCGTCACTACTTCTACGTCAGGTCGCAGCTGTCGCTGGTGGAGATGGAACCGGAGCGCCCGATCCGCCACACCGCCATCGTGCCGATCTCGGCGGTCAACCGGGCCACGATCTACGCGCTCCGCTACGCCAAGTCGATCGCCCACGAGGTCGAGGCGGTGCACGTGGGCCTCGACCCGCACCGGGCGGCGAAGATCCAGCAGCAGTGGAAGACCTGGGGTGGGGGGGTGCCGCTGCGGATCCTGGAGTCTCCGTACCGGTCCCTGATCCGCCCGCTCGTCGATCACATCGACGATCTGATGCACGGGAAGCGGCGCAACGAGATGGTGACGGTCGTGCTGCCGGAGTTCGTGACCGCGCACTGGTGGGAGGGCCTGTTCCACAACCAGTCGGCCTTCCTGATCAAGGGGGCGCTGCTGTTCCGCCAGGGGGTCGTGGTGACGAGCGTGCCGTTCCACTTCAAGAGGTAGCCTGTCGCCCGCGCGTCCGGATCGACCGGCGCCGCGGCCGTGCTAGGATCGGCGGCGTGACGGCGGGCGCGGAACGGCGGCAGCACCATCGGTTCCTGGTGCGGCTCGATGTGCGGGTGGTCGCGGGCGACAACCTGCCGGCCGATCTGAAACTGGTGACGGTCGACGTCGGGGTGGGCGGGGCGCGCTGCGTGTCGAGCGGGCGCCTGGCGTCGGCATCCCGCCTGCAGATCATCCTGACCATCGTTGGCGGGCCGCTGCACCAGCCGGTCGCGATCCCCGTCGATGCCGTGGTCCTGCGCTGCGATAAGCTCGCGCGGCCGCAGCAAGGCTATGCGTTCGAGGCCGTGCTTCAGTTCGCGCGCATCGATCCGCGCGAGAAGCGCCAGCTCCAGAGCTATCTCAACGCTTTGTAAGGGGCGGCGCCGCCTCCTGCAGGCAGCGCGGGCGCCGGAGCGCCTCAGCCGTCGAGGACCTTGAGGAAGGCGGCGTTCGTCGGGTACTTCCCCAGCTTCTCGATCAGCTTGGACATCGCATCGCGCGCCTTCATGTCGAACAGGGCGCGGCGCAGACGGTGGATGCGGGGCAGGTCCTCGCGCGAGAACAGCTTCTCCTCCTTGCGGGTCCCTGATCGGGCGATGTCGACCGCGGGGTAGATGCGCTGCTCGAACAGATCGCGGTCGAGCACCAGCTCCATGTTCCCCGTTCCCTTGAACTCCTGGAAGATGACGTCGTCCATCCGCGAGCCGGTGTCGACCAGGGCCGTGGCGATGACGGTGAGGCTGCCGCCCTCCTCGGCCTTGCGGGCGGCGCCGAACAGCCGCCTCGGCTGCTCCATGGTGCGCGCGTCCAGGCCGCCGGACAGGGTCCGGCCGGTCCCCGGAGCGGCCGTGTTGTGGGCCCGCGCGAGGCGGGTCAGGGAGTCGAGCAGGATGACCACGTCGCGGCCGACCTCCACGAGCCTGCGGGCGCGCTCGAGCACGATGCGCGCCACGGAGACATGATGCCGGGCCATGTCGTCCGACGAGCTGGCGATCACCTCCCCGCGGACGTTGCGCTTCATGTCGGTGACCTCCTCCGGCCGCTCGTCGACGAGGAGGACGATGAGGTGGATCTCCGGATGGTTGCGGGTGATGGCCGCGGCGATCTTCTGCAGGAGGGTCGTCTTTCCGGCCCTCGGCGGCGCCACGATCAGGCAGCGCTGTCCCTTGCCGATGGGTGTGAGCAGGTCGATGACACGCGTCGAGATCTCGCTCGGATCGGTCTCGAGCTTGATGTGCTCGAAGGGGTCGATCGAGGTCAGCGTGGAGAACGGCCGGCGCTGCGCGTATTCGTCGGGTCGCAGGCCGTTGATGGTACGGATCTGCGTCAGTCGGGGAGAGGATCCGCCCGGCGCGCCGCGACCGCTGTGACGGCCGTGCCGTCCATCGCGCCCGTGACCGTGACGGCCGGAGTGGTGCTCGGCGGGAGCGCCCGCGGCCTGGGCTCCGCGACCCGATGCGGCGGCCGCCAAGCCTTCGATCTCGGCACCTTCCACGCCGGTGCCGTTGGTCGACGGACCCCCGGCCCCCGGCAGGAAGGGCGCGAGCAGATCCCTCGGGACGTAGGCGTCCTCGGGCGTGGGGCGGTAGTTCCGCTCCGGCTGGCGGAGAAACCCGCCGCCGTCGCCGATGACTTCGAGGACCCCCCGCGCTTCGACGGGCGCGGCGCTGGTCGACGACACAGAACCGGCGACGTCCGCGCCCGGCCGGGGCTGGTGCTGTTCGGAGGAGCCCCCCGACGCGGGCGATCCGCCCTGATGGGACGGGACGCCGTGCCGGGCGCCCCGGTCGCGCCCACGGCGCCAGCGGCGGCCGCGGCGGCGGTGGCGCGGGCGGCCCGGCGGGCCTCCCGGAGAGTCGCCGGCCTGCGGGGACCCTCCCCCGGAGCCGTGTGCAGACGACGACTCCGGCGTCGGGTGCGACCCGTGCGCTTGCGTCGGCTGTTGGTGGGCCGGGCCGGGCCTGTCGCCCCCATGGTGGGGGTGCCGGCCGGGGCCGGATCGGTCTTCGTCAGTCAATGGATCTGGCCGTTCCTGAAGGGGGAAAGTCACTCACCCCAGATGGCGTGACAACGGGAAAGGTAGCCGATCCGCGCGGTCGGGTCAAGTCGGCCGCGTCTCCCGGCAGTCCGGCACCCCGCGTTCCGGCGGTGGGCCGCCAAGGGTCCGGATCGGGATGTCGGCGCGCTCCGGAGTGACGCCGGACCGCGAGGTCGTCTCGATCGCGCGCGGCCTCTCCGCTATCCGACGCCTCCCGCGATCGTCGTGCCACGACATCCGGACCGAGGACGCCCGCGGAACGAGGGCGAGCACATCTCCAGCGCCGCGTGTCGGCGCGCGATCGACGCGCCGCACGATCGTGTCGTGGTCGTGCACTGTATTGACAGTGCGTGATCCCCAGGTTAATAATCAGCGTCTCGATGATTTCAGCCATTCGATGGAATCTCTCACACCCGTTCTTCGCCGCGCGACACTCTCATCCTGCGCACTCGAACGTCACGTCGAAAGGAGGTGAGGAGTCATAGCCAAGAAGAAGAAGGCCGCCAAGAAGAAGGGGAAGAAGAAATCGAAGCGGTAGGATCCTGCTTCGGAAAGATCCTGGGAGGGGTGACGGTCGTCACCCCTCTTTTTTTTGAGCCGGCCCGATCCGGCAGGACGCCTTTGACGCGCGCTCCGGGCTGCTCTAGAATCGGCGTCCGACGCGGAGGCTTGGGTGAACTCATCGAAGACGTGGAAAAGCGGCGAGCGATGTCGCATCTCCGGCGCCTACAGGTGCGTGACCTGCCAGCTCGAAGGCCGCGACACGGTCCTGGAGTTCGCCGAGGGACGCATCCTGCCGATGTGCGACGTCTGCCCGGAGAAGGACGCCACCTGGCGCCTCATTCGGGTGATCGGCGCGGCCGCGGCGCGCTCGTAGACGCGCCGGGCCCCCGGCGCGCGGCCGCCTGCCGCGCGCGCGCTTCCTCGAGGGTCCGGAGGCGCGCCGCGAGAGCGCTCTCCTGGCCGACCGGCTTGGCCTCATAGTAGCGCCGTCCGCGGAGCCTGGCGGGCAGGCATTCGAGATCGACGGTCCCGTCGTCGGAGTCGTGCGCGGACTGATACTCGCGCCCGTATCCCAGGTCCTTCATGAGCGCGGTCGGGGCATTGCACAGCGCCGGAGGCACGGGATCCGCCTCCCCGTGGCTCAGGTCCTGGAGGACCCGCTCGTACGCCTTGAGGACCGAGTCGCTCTTCGGCGCTCCGGCCAGGTAGATCGCCGCCTGCGCCAGGGCCAGCGCCCCCTCGGGCATGCCGAGCGACTCGAAGGCCTCGCGGGCCAGGAGCGCCAGGCGCAGCGCCCCCGGGTCGGCGTTGCCGACGTCCTCGCTCGCGAAGCGGATCATCCGCCGGGCGATGTAGAGCGGGTCCTCGCCCGATTCCAGCATGCGCACGAGCCAGTAGAGGGCGGCATCCGCGTCGCCGTTGCGCAACGACTTGTGCAGCGCCGAGATCTGGTTGAAGTGCTCGTCGCCCGTCTTGTCGTACCGGAGCGCCGCGCGCTGCAGGGCGCGCGCGACGTCGCCCCGCGTCACGACGCGGACGGGCCCGTCGCGGCGTTCCCCCTCCTCCCGGGGACCTCCGCCGCCCGAGGCGAGCAGCGCCACCGCCTCGAGGGTGTTGAGGGCCCGCCGGGCGTCCCCGGCGCACCGCGACGCCAGGGCCCGCAGCACGTCCTCCTGAACCTCCAGCCGATGCCCGGCGAGGCCGCGCGGGTCCTCCAGGGCCCGTCGCAGCAGCCGGACGAGATCCGCTTCGCCGAGTGGCTTGAGGACGAAGACGGAGCAGCGGGATAACAGCGCCGGATTGATGGCGAAGGAAGGGTTCTCCGTCGTGGCGCCGATGAGCACGATGGTGCCCTGTTCCACCGCGGGCAGGAACGCGTCCTGCTGCGCCCGATTGAAGCGGTGGATCTCGTCGACGAACAGCAGCGTTCTCCGACCGCCCTGCTGCGCGGCGGCCATGACCTCCTTGACCTCCTTGATGCCCGACAGGACGGCGCTGAAGGCGACGAAGCGGGCCCTGGTTTTTTCCGCGACGAGGCGGGCCAGCGTCGTCTTCCCGGAGCCGGGGGGGCCCCACAGGATCATCGACGCGACCTCGTCGCGCTCGACGGCAGTGCGCAGGGCGGCGTCCGGGCCGGCCAGGTCCTCCTGGCCGAGGACCTCCTCGAACGATCGCGGGCGCAGCCGTTCAGCGAGGGGAGCCGGAGTCCGTGCCGGTGGCGATCCGGGATCCTTGCGTTCGAACAGATCCACGGCCAGAGGCTACGCCGCCCGGGGATCGGGTGTCAAAGCCGCGGGACGCGAATCAGCCGGCGTTCTTCTGGAGGTCGGGGACGTCGACGGCGACGTCGACGCGCGGCCCGGCGACCTCGGAGTCGCTCTGGGAGAAGGCGTGCAGCTCGCGCACCCGCGCCCTGGCGAGGGTCGTGACGACGGCGTCGTAGACCGCCAGCGCCGCCATCAGCGGCTCCAGCACGTGCGCCTCGAGCGATCGCAGCCGCCTCCCGAGCTCCGCGTCACCCAGCTCGCGGGGCTCGTATCCCGTCGCCGACCGCAGCTCGCGGCCGGCCGCGTGCAGCACCTCGAGGGCCGAGCCGATGGCGCGGCGTTCCTCCGGACTGAACGTGTGGAGCTGCTGCGCCAGATCGCAGACGTCGACGGTCATCCGATCCATCTCGGCCGAGCCGTTGTCCCAGTGACGGCCGGTCAGGATCCACTCGACCGAGGTGTTCCCGATCCGAGCGATCTCGAGAAGCCGCTTCACTTCAGGCACGATGCCGTTCTCGTACTTGTGCACGGCCGGCTGGGTCGCGCCCAGGATTTTAGCCATCTGCCACTGCCGCAGCCCTCGCGACTTGCGCAGCTGCCGGATGCGTCCGCCGATCGCCGACTTGTCAAGTTGTTCCATGAATCCTCACCGCCTCTCCCTCCCGCTGTCCGGCCAGGCGACCTGACCGGCACCGGGGCAGCGATTTCACAATCGAGATGCAGGGAATGATACGAGGGAGATCCAGGAAAGACAACCGAAATAAAGGAAAGACCATAACTTGTCACCCGGGGCAGGCCGGGAACGGCATGGAGGGGGCCCCGGGAATCGGGTGCCAGGCGCGGCTTTCCGGGGTCAGGTCCCTGCCACGGCCCCTTTTCGCCATGCGAAACGCCGGCTGATCCCGAAAAACAGGCCGAAATCGGGCACATTGAGATCTCGAGTGAGGTTCTCGAGGAGGGCCCATTCGATCGTCCAGGAGGCCCCCCCCGCGTGTCGCATCCCCGCGGCGATTTCCAGCGCGGGCCGTCCCAGGCTGCCGTCGTCACGGCGTGGAAACGGACCGGCTCCCCCAAGAAGCTGCACCACGATGCCCGACAGAGGGGTGGCGCGGTAGGCCCAGGTCAAGAAGAGGCTCCCGCGGTCCCCCATCTCGAACCCGGGCTCCAGGCTCCAGGTCCCGAGGCGGGAGAATCCGCCCCCCGCGTGAAGCGTTGCGCGCTCGAACCTCCAGGAGGCCTGAAGGCCCAGGGCGAAATCCGCGTGTCCGCTGCCGTCGAAACGCTCGATCGAGCCGGTGGGCAGCTTCGCCGCGAGCGAGGCCGCGAGGGCGGAGCGCCCCGTCGCCTCTTTCAAGAGGCCGACGCGGCCCGAGACGACGAGATCTCCGAGCCGGAGTCCGGGCGGTGGATCCTCCAGAAAGACCGTACGTCCGGCATCCGAGTAGCCGACGACGTACTGGTCGCGCGCGAACGCGGTCCGCCCGCCGTCCGGGAACCCGAACCAGGCGTGGTAGGAATCGATCGGAGAATCCAGGAAGCCTCTGGTGTGCATCAGGAGAGGGATCTCGAAATCGATCTCCAGGTGGTTCATGAGCCCCAGGCGCCCTCCGAGGACGGCACGCAGGGTCTCCCCATCCAGGTAGTAGGCGCTGTCGGAGGGTGAACCGGCGGCGACGCCCTCCAGGATCTCCTGGGTCACCAGTCCGTCGTAGGTGGCGAAGTCGTCCTCCCGGTAGAGATCGACCAGGGAGTCGCTCGCGGAGAGCGTGGTCTCATAGGCCAGCCCCAGGCTCGCCTCCGCGATCCCCGGGGCCACGAGGAAGGCGGAGCGGGGAGGCTCCTCCAGAAACGGCAGGCCCAGCGGGAGTTGATTGCGGACCGGGAAAGGGTCGTCGAGCCGCGCCGGCTCCTCGGCCCCGACGCTCTCCCCGGGTCCGGCGGCCAGGGCCATGGACAGCAATACGGCCCCGCGCAGAAGCCGGCTCAGGAGGCCCGCCCTCCGCTCAATGGTCGGAGTCCGGGGGACCAATCAGGCGCGCGATGATCTCGTCCTTGTCCGACAGCGACCGGCCGGCGGCGAGGATGGTTCCGTCCGGCGCCACCAGGACGGAGTAGGGGATGGCCGCTTCCGGGGCTCCATACAGGACACTGATCGGGCCGAACGGTCCGCCGTCCCCGATCTGGTGTCCGGGAAGGTGATGGTTGTAGACGAAAGCCTCGAACGCCTTCGGATCCTCGTCGAGACTGACGCCGATGATGACCAGCCGATCGCCGTACTGGTCGGCGAGGCGGCGGAGCACGATGGCCGTCTCCCGGCACGGCGGACACCAGGACGCCCAGAAGTCGATGAGGACGAGACGTCCTCGCAGGGCCGCGAGTGACACCTCGGATCCCTTCAGGTCCCGGGCGCTGAATCCTGGCGCCGCCTGGCCGACCTCGATCTCCCCGCGGGGAGGCGACGGCTGGCTGGCTTCGGCCCCGTGGAGCGGCAGCGAGGCGCCGAGCGTCGTGGCGCCGCGACCGACGACCAGCCGGACGCTCGGGCCGCTCGCTCGATCGAAAATCCGGAACACCTCCCGGGTGGAGATGCGATCGAGATTGACGAGCGATACGTCGTCGATCACGAGCAGGACGTCTCCCTCCTTCAACCCGGCCTGCGAGGCCGGCGATCCCGGAAGGACCCGGGTGGCGACGATGCGGCCGCGGCGTTCCTCGAGCAGGAGGCCGCTCAGGTATCGAGCGCCGGGCGATGCCGCGGGAGACGGCGCGTCGGCCGGGGCGGCGCGAACCATGGCGCCGATGGCGGCGCCGAGGAGCGCCGCGACGGCCGCGAAGCGGAGCAGCGGGGACATGGCGGGCTGATCGTAGCACGCGGCGTCAGGGCTGATCGCGGGGTCCGCCCGCGGGGGGCCGCAACGTCGCGCGTGGCGCCTCGCCGCGGCCATCGGCTCCGGGCGCCGGCCGCTCCACCTCGTCGTGGAGCGGGAGAGCCTCTCCCGGCCGGTCCTCCTGCCGGGCGCGGCCGTCGATGGCCCGCTTGACGGAGCGCAGGCTGAGATCGAGAAGCCGGGCCCGCAGTCGATCGGGGCTGACGAGCCCCATGACGGCAAGCCGCGCGCTGACGATGCGCGCGCTCAGCCGCCAGGTCAGCTTGGTGGCGGCCGGCCCTTCGTCCACGAGCGTCAGATCGCACCGGTGCCGCAGCACGCCGCGGTGGGTCCCGATGGAGTCGCGCAGCAACCGCACGCTCAGCCGGCGGGGCGGGTCGTACTCGGTCACTTCCAGGTCGGCCCAGTAGCGTCCGCCGGACCACGACCCGGACTGCCTCCAGACGGATCCCGCTCCTGGTCCTTGTCCTTTGCGCGGCGCAGTCTCCCGGATGACCAGGTGCTGGCGGCCGCGGGCGTGGGCCGCGTGCAGGGAAGGAAAATCGTGGACCGCCTCCCACGCGCGCTCGCCGGGGAGGTGGAGGATCACGCTGCGCTCGTGCCCGAGCAGGCTCCGGCGGGACAGCAACACCGCGAGCGCCACGGCCAGGGCCAGGGCCAGGGCTAGAGCAACAATCCAGACGATCATGCCGCCTCCCGGAGGGTGCGCGTCCTTCCCGCGCGGCTGAAGCGAGCCGGCCCGCCGATCCCCCTCGGCTCCGTTCTCAGGCGGCGATGACAGAGACTAGCACACGGGAGAGGCGGCCGATCCCGCCCTCTCTCCGGATCGAGCCGGCCGGAGCCCGACCAGCGTCGCGCGCTATACTCGACGAGCCATGGCCACACCCTCTGCGCAGCCCCTGGCGCGCGTCCTCGCCGACCTGACGCGGGAAGGGGAGGTGTACGACCGGCTTCCGGACGGCTCCGTGCGCTGCCACGCCTGCGGGCATCGCTGTCTCATTCTCGACGGCCGCCCCGGCGTCTGCAAGGTCCGCTTCAACGAGCGGGGTATCCTGAAGGTGCCTTGGGGTTACGTCGGTGCGCTGCAGTGCGACCCGATCGAGAAGAAGCCGTTCTTCCACGCCCTACCGGGATCGCTCGCCCTGTCGTTCGGGATGCTCGGCTGCGACTATCACTGCGCCTACTGCCAGAACTGGATCACCTCTCAGGCGATCCGCGACCCGAACGCCGTCGCCGAACCCCGGCGCATGGAGCCGCGCGACCTGGCCGTCCTCGCGCGGCGGCTCGGCGCGCCCGTCGTCGCCTCGACCTACAACGAGCCCCTGATCACCTCGGAATGGGCCGCGGCGGTCTTCCGGAAGGCGCAGGAGGAAGGGCTCCTGTGCGCCTACATCAGCAACGGCAACGGCACGGAGCGGGTCCTCGACTACATCCAGCCCTACCTCGCCCTGTACAAGGTCGACCTCAAGTCCTTCCGGGACCGCACCTACCGCTCCCTGGGCGGGACCCTCGAGGCGGTCGTGAGGACGATCGAGTCGATCTGGCGGCGCGGCATCTGGCTGGAGATCGTGACCCTCGTCGTACCGGGCTTCAACGACGATCCTGCGGAGCTGCGCGACATGGGCCGCTTCATCCGGGGGCTGTCGCCGGACATCCCCTGGCACGTGACGGCCTTCCACAAGGACTACAAGATGACCGCCCCGGACGACACCGGCGCCTCGGCGCTCCGCCGCGCCGCCGACATCGGCCGGGAGGAGGGGCTGCGCTTCGTCTACGCCGGGAACCTGCCGGGCCGGGTCGACGACCTGGAGGACACGCGCTGTCCCGGCTGCGGCACTGTCCTGATCGCACGCACGGGGTACCGCGTCCACGCCTGCCACGTCACGAAGGCCGGTACCTGCCCCGGATGCGGCGTCGCGGTCCCGGGCGTCTGGTCCTCCTCCGTGCGCCACCCGGCCCTGCCAGCCGGTCGGGCCGGCGCGGCCGGCGGCGCGCGCGGGCTGTCCCGGTGAGACATCCGGGCTAGCGGTCCGGCCCGAAGGGGGCGTCGGATCGTCTCGCCTCGATGAGGATTCCCAGGTCGATCACGAACCGGTCGGGGTCGTCCGGAGTGATGATCAGGTTCTTCAGGAGCCCGCGTCGTCGTCTGATGGTCACGGCGTTCCAGAAGCGAGGGCCGGACCAGCTCTCGTGAGGGAAGGCCCCACGCCGATGCACCTCCACGATGTCGGCGAGCGGGATCCGCCGCACGACCATCCAGAGCACCAGGACCTCGAGCGCCTCGCTGGTCACGCGGTAGCGGATCGTCCCGATGGCGGCGAAGAGAAGACAGCAGAGGCCCCCGATCCACATCGCCTGCACGATGACGAGGCCGCTCATCGCTGGGGAGGCTCGCTGCGCGCCGGCGCGCTCCCGGCCGTGGCCGCGTTTCAGGTGACGAGGTTGTAGAGCGTGTCCCTCTGGCGGGGGATGTAGCCGGCGGCGCGGATCAGGCGCTCGAGCTCCGTGCGGGTCGTGCAGCCGTGCGCCCCGGCGGCCTTCACGACGTTCTCCTCGATCATGGTGCTGCCCATGTCGTTGGCGCCGAACTTGAGAGCGACCTGGCCGATCTCCTTGCCCTGCGTGACCCACGAGGACTGGATGTTCGGCACGTTGTCGAGGAACAGGCGGCTGATCGCCTGCGTGCGCAGGTACTCCGCGCTCGACACCTCCCGTCCACCGAGAACGGTGTTCTCCGTCTTGTAGGTCCAGGAGATGAACGCCGTGAACGCCGCGGCGCCCCCGGCCAGGCTCCGGTCCTGGAGGTCGCGGATCGCCGTGAGGTGCGCCGCGCGGTCGGAGTAGCTTTCCACGTGCCCGAACATCATGGTGGCGGTCGTCGGGATCCCGAGGCGATGCGCCGTCTCCATCACCTGCAGCCAGTCGGCGGACATGGTCTTGAGAGGCGAGATCCTCCGGCGGACGTCGTCCACTAGGATCTCGCCGCCGCCGCCCGGGATGCTCCTCAGCCCGGCCGCCTTGAGGCGGCGCAAGACTACCTCCAGCGACAGGCTCGAGACCCGGCCGATGTGCTGGATCTCCGAGGGCGAGAAGGCGTGTACGTGCAGCGCGGGATACCGCTCGCGGATAGCCGCCAGGAGGCCCTCGTACCACTCGATCGGCAGGTCCGGATGGTGCCCGCCCTGCATGAGGATGCCGGTGCCGCCGAGAGCGAGCGTCTCGTCGATCTTGGCGAACAGCGACTCCCGCGTGTGCAGGTACCCTTCCGGATCGCCGGGCTCGCGGTAGAACGCGCAGAAAGAGCAGCGCGCGACGCACACGTTCGTGTAGTTGACGTTGCGGTCGACGATGTAGGTGACGATCGGCTCCGGATGCATCCGCCGCCGGACGAGGTCGGCCGCCAGGCCGAGATCGAGGAGCGGCGCCGCGCGGAACAGGTGCTCGGCCTCCGCCGGGCTCATGCGGTCGCCGTCCGCGACGCGCCCGAGGATCTCCCCGACGCGGGCGTCCTCACGCCGCGGGGCGCGGCGCTCCCCTTCGACGATGCTGTCCGCGATCGCCAGGCCGGCGGGCGTGCCGTCCCCGGAGGTCCCGGTCGGGCGCGCCCCGCTCACGAGGCCGCCCCCGGGAGCGCGACAGAGGCCGTGGCTTCCGCCGCCCGGACCACGACGGGCCGGGGCTCTCGGACGAGTCCGAGGTCGTGGGCGCGACGGAAGAAGAGATCGAGGCCGCGCAGCTCCTCCGCTCCCAGCTCGTAGTGGATGTTGACCCGCAGATACTCCTCGATCGTCGTCGCCGGGAGCCCCAGCCGCCCTCCCTCGCGGGCCGCTATCTCCCCGAGGTGCGCGAGCCCGTCGCGGCACGATGCGGCGAACGGCCGCGCGCCCTCGGGCAGCTCCGTCCCGGCCCGCACGGCCCATGCCGCGAAGACGAACGGCAGGCCGGTCATCCGGAACCACTCCTCGGCCAGGTCGTACCGCCTCAGTCCGACCGTGTCGGCCTGGAGCGCCGCGTCGCCGATCAGCAGGGCCGCATCGTGGTCCCTGAGCATGGCGGGGAGGTCGGGGTCGCATTCGCTGAAGGAGACCTGTGTCAGGCGCCGGTGCGCCAGCACGATCCTCAGCAGGGCGGCGGAGGTGCGCGAGCTCCGATCGACCGCGATGCGGCGCGCCTCCTCGATCGGCCGGGGCGACGCCAGGAAGACGGAGCGCGCCTGCCGCCTCGAAGCGACGCAGAGACCGGGCAGGATCTCCAGGCCGTCGTGGCGCTGGATCTCGATCACCGGCAGCAGGCCGACGTCGACCTGGTCCCCGAGCAGCAGGTCGGCGATCCGCGCGGGCGGCTCCGCCAGCAGGCGGAATCGGCCGTCGCGCGCCTCGCGCAGGCCCCAGATGAGCGGCGCGGCGTTGATGTAGGGGACCGTGGCGATCCGCACGCACTCCATCGGAGAGCACCTCGGAGGGACCAGAACTCGTCCAGGGCCGGTCATTCTACCAGGATCGCGGCGGGTCAATCCCGCCCAGTTCTGGTACGCTTGGACGGCCGGACAGCCCGCCGGGGAAAGAAGGCCGTGAAGCGCTCCTGGCTGCAGCTTCTCTATCTTCTTTATTGCGCCGAGGCGGGGATCTACCTCCTGCTCGTTCCCTGGTCGGTCCTCTGGACGCGGATGCTCGCCGGGCGAACCGGCAGTGTGCGGGACCTCCTGATGACCGGCTCGGCGCGCGGCGCCGTCTCGGCCCTCGGCGGCCTGGTGCTCGCCACGGGCCTGGTCGACCTGGTCCGCTTCTGCCGCGCGATGCGGGCGTCATGAGCCCGCGCAGCGCCGATCGCCCGCCCGGTGTCCTGTTCGTCACCGACCGCAACGCGACCCAGGGCCGCCCGCTGCTGCCGGTCGTGACCGCGGCGCTCGAAGGCGGGGTGTCGTTCGTCCAGGTGCGCGAGAAGGATCTCCCGGCGGCGCCCCTGCTCCAGATCGCGACGGAGATCGTCGCGGAAGCCCGGCGGGTGTGGGGCGACAAGGCGCGCGTCGTCGTGAATGGCCGGCTCGACGTGGCGATCGCGGCGAAGGCAGCCGGCGTGCATCTCCCCGCGGATGGATTGCCCGTGGCGGGGGTGCGCCGGCAGGTCAGGCCCCGGTTCCTCGTCGGCCGATCGGTGCATGCCCTGGCCGAGGCCCGCGAGGCGGAGAAGGCGGGCGCGGACTATCTCCTTTTTGGGCCGATCTTCACCACACCCGGCAAGGCGGCCTACGGAGCGCCGCAGGGCGTGGCCGCGCTGCGGCGCGTTCTGGAGACGGTCCGGATCCCGGTCTGGGCCATCGGCGGCATCACGGCCGAGACCGCTTCTGAGCTCCGGGGCCTCCCGCTCGCGGGCGTGGCCTCGATCGGCGCCATAGCAGGCGCCTCCGACCCCAAGGAGAGCGCCCGGGCGCTCCAGGCGGCCCTCGCGTAGCCGGATGGAAAACCGGGTCTAGCCTCGGGCGGCGTCGCCTCCGCCGCGTGCCAGCTGCCCGCAGGCCGCGCCGATGTCGCGTCCCTTGCTCCAGCGGATGGTGGCCGGGATCCCGCGGGCCAGCAGCGTGTCCCGGAAGCGGACCGCGACCGGCGACGCCGGAGCCCTGAAGCCCGCGAGCCCCGTCTCGTTGTAGGGGATGACGTTGACCTTGGCGCGCACGCCGTGGAGCAGGCGGGCGACCCGATCGGCGTCTGCCGTGCCGTCGTTGATCCCCTGGAGGAGGATGTACTCGAAGGTGATGCGCTCGCGCGGAGCGAGCGGAAACCTCCGGCAGACGCCAAGGAGCGCTTCCAGATCGTGCTTGCGGTTGATCGGCACCAGCCGGTCCCGGACCGGGTCGGTCGAGGCGCTCAGCGAGACCGCCAGGCGCGGCCGGGGATCCTCGCCCGCCAGCCTCTCGATCCCCGGAACCAGTCCCACGGTGGAGAGCGTCACGCGCCGGGTGTTGACCCCGAAGCCGCGGGGATCGACGAGGATCCGGAACGCCTCCAGGACGGAGTCGTAGTTGTGCAGCGGCTCGCCCATCCCCATGAAGACGATCCGCACCGATGCCAGGTCGACGCTCCCTGCGTGCGCCAGCGCCGACACCTGGCCGAGGATCTCGCCCGGCGTGAGGTTGCGCACCAGGCCCATGGTGCCCGTGAGACAGAAGCCGCACGCGAGACCGCACCCGACCTGGGAGGAGATGCAGAACGTGATCCGCCGGCCGTAGACGATATGGACCGCCTCGATCTCCCGTCCGTCCTCGAGTCTGAGCACGTACTTGACCGAGCCGTCCGCGGAGCGGCCCGCGACCTGCGCCTCGGGCCAGGAGATCCGATGCCGGGAAGGGAGCGCGCGGCGCAGCGCGCCAGACAGGTCGCTCATCGCCTCGAAGGAGGTGGCCTGCCGCCCGTACATCCAGTGGTAGAGCTGGTCCGCGTGGAAGCGCCGGTCCGTCCAGGGCAGAAGGACCGAGGCCAGCGCGTCCCGGCCCAGGCCGTACAGGTTGGCGGGCGGATCGGAGGGAGGCGCGGCCTGCGGCGGGCTCTTCACGGCCCCAGTATCCTACCCCGGCGCCGAGCGTCCCAGCTGGATCCGCGGATCGAGGATCGGATAGAGCATGTCGACGGCCAGATTCACCAGGACGAAGAAGGCGGTCAGTGTCAGGACGCAGCCCTCGACGACCGGCAGGTCCTTGAGCGCGATGGCGCGGACGAGGGCCTTGCCGAGCCCCGGCCAGGCGAACACGAACTCGGTGGCGACCGCCCCACCGAGGAGCGTGCCCAGGCTCAGCCCGACGACCGTCAGGACCGGAACGAGGGCGTTGCGCAGCGCGTGCCGGACGAAGACGCGCAGGCGCCCGTTCCCCTTGGCCGAGGCGGTCACGAGGAAGGCGCCGCTCCCGGAATCGAGCAGGCTCGCGCGAACGACCCGGGCCACGGCCCCCATCGAGACCAGCGCCAGCGTCACCGCCGGCAGCACCAGGTGATTCCACTCCGGCAGCCGGACGTGAAGCCAGGGGAGCATGGCGCCGTCCAGCCCGTAGCCCATGACCGGCAGCCAGCGCAGGCGCGCGGCGAAGACCAGGATGAGCAGGAGCCCGACCCAGAACACCGGGGCCGAAGCGCCCAGCATCGCCAGCGCCATCACGAGCGCGTCGATGGCCTTCCCGCGCCGGAAGGCGGCCAGGGAGCCGAGCAGGAGACCGCCGCCGGCGGACAGCGCAACGGCGGCCAGGGCCAGGAGCACCGTCGGGAGGAGGTGATCCCCGATGACGGCGGTCACCTTTCGCCCCTGAACGTAGGACGTCCCCAGATCGCCGCGCAGGAGGCGCCCCAGATACCGGAGGTACTGCACCGCGGCCGGGTCATCGAGCCCCCACTCGGCGCGGATGGCGCGCAGGACCTCGGGATCGACTGCCCGGCCGCCCGCCATCAGGCGGGCCGGGTCGCCAGGGATCAGGAACAGCAGGGCCCAGACGAGGGTCGCAGCCGCCAGCAGGACCGGGAGCAGCCCCATCAGCCGGCGGATCAGGTACGCCGTCATCTTCGAGGCGCCGTCCGGGGGGTCCGCGCGATCAGCCGCCCGCCTTCTCGATCCACAAGCGCTCGAGCGGGATGCGGAACTCGCCGAGGGGGGTGAGCACGACGCCCTTGACGTGGCTCTTGAAGAGCGTCGCGGACTCGAAATAGTTGAGGAACAGCCAGACCGCGTCGTCCATCACCGCGATCCTCTCGGCCTCGCGGTAGCGCTCCGCGCGGGCGCCGGGGTCGGTGAGCGCCAGCGCCTCGTCCACCAGGCGGTCGAAGGCGGCGTTGCGGTAGCGGAAGTAGTTCCCCAGCGGTCCGATGTTCCTGGAGTGCAGAGTCAGCCGCAGCACGGCGTCGGCGTCCGGGTAGTCCAGATACCACCCGAACCGGAACATCTGGGCCTCGCCGGACTCTTCGGGCGTCCCTTCGACCGCCTTGAGATACGCCCCCCAGTCTACTTCCCGGATGGTCACCGGGACGCCGATCTTGCCGAGGTCGGCCTGCACCTGCTGGGCGATCACCCGGTTGTCGTCGCTGGTGTTGACCCAGAGGCTGATGGGCTTGAGTCCCTTCCCGGACGGATAGCCGGCCTTCGCCAGGAGGGCGCGCGCCTTCGCCTCGTCGTGAGGATAGCCGGGCAGGGAGGGGTCGTAACCGGGGATCCCCGGAGGGATGATGCCGCGCGCCGGACTGTTCCCTCCGGGCAGGAGCACGTTCCAGAGATACTCCTTGTCGACCGCGAAGTTGATCGCCTTGCGCAGGTCGGCGTTGCCTTTGAACGGAGGCCGATCGAGGTTGAAGCCGAGGTATCCGACGCCCATGAAGGGGTAGCGGCGCACGTCGTCCCGAATGTCGGGCGTCATCTCCCTCGGGACCTCGTCCAGGCTGTCGAGGCCGCCGGCGCGGTACTCCTCGAGGGCCGTCTGCCGGTTCTCGATGATCCGGACCAGCACCCGATCGAGCTTCGGCCGGCCTTCATAGAAGCGATCGAAGGCCTGGAGCTCGATGACGTTCGACTGTTCCCAGCGCGCCAGGCGGAACGGCCCGCAGCCGACCGGGGCGCGCAGGTAGGCGCGCGCCGGATCGTCGTACACCTCGCGCGGCACGATCGCCGCCGCCGGCATCGTCAGCATCCCGAGGAACGGGGCGAACGGCTTGGCCAGCCGGAGGCTGATGGTCCGCTCGTCTCCGACCGAAAGGCCGGAGAGGCGCTCCGATCGCCCCGCCGTGAAATCGGCCGCCCCGTCGAGCGGCTCGAGCAGCCAGCGGCGCGGAGACTTGGTGGCCGGGCGGAGCAGCCTTTCGAATGACCAGGCGACGTCCTCGGCGATGACCCGGCGGCCGTTATGGAAGACGACGTCGTCGCGGAGGCGGAACGTGTACGTCAGCCCGTCGGGGGAGACCGTCCACGACTCCGCCACCGCCGGCACCACCGCGAGGGTTGCCGGATCCATGGAGACCAGCCCTCGGAACAGGTTCACCAGGACCGCCTCGGAGAGGTTGTCCGTCACCTGGGCCGGGTCGAGCGTCGGAGGGTCCTCGCGCAGGCGGAAGCGATAGACCTGCTCCGCGCGGCTCTCGGGCGCCTGGGTCGCGCGGCATCCCACGTACAGCGGAGAGATCGCAGCCAGCGCGCACGCGACGACGAGCGCGGCCCGGGCGCTGCGCGGGACCAGTCTCATGCCGCGACACTCCGGCGCCGCGGATCGATCCGATCCCGGACCCCGTCTCCCATCAGGTTGAAGCCGAGAACGGCGATCAGGATCGCCAGCCCGGGAGCGAGGCAGACCCAGGGACGCGTCAGGATGTAAGCCTGGCCCTCGGCCACCATCGTGCCCCAGGAGGGCAGGGGCGGTCGCGCGCCGACCCCGAGGAACGACAGCCAGGCTTCCATGAGGATGTTGCCGCCGGTGCCGAGCGTGGCGACGACCAGGATCGGTCCGAGCGCGTTGGGCAGGAGGTGACGGAGGACGATCCGGGCGCCCGAGGCGCCTGCGGCGCGGGCGGCGCGGGCGTACTCCTCCTCCCGCAAGCGGAGCATCTCGGCGCGGACCAGGCGGGCGATCCCGGCCCAGCCGAGGGCCCCCAGGACGACCAGCACGATGGCGAGAGACGGCTCCGGGAAGTTCCTGAGAATGGGCGCGGTCTCCGGCTCCGGCACCGCCGCGATGATCGCCAGGGCCAGGAGCGGGGCGGGGAGAGCGAGGAGCAGATCGACCACCCGCATGAGGATCGCATCGGCCCACCCTCCCATCCAGCCGGCGATCGCCCCGACGGTCGTGCCGAGCAAGAGCGCCACCAGCTCGGCCGCCACGGCGACGAACAGCGAGATGCGCGCGCCGTGCAGGAGGCGGGAGAGCTGGTCGCGACCCATCGAGTCGGTGCCGAAGAGGTGGTCGCGATCGGGAGGCGTGGGGGGCGTGACGTCGCGCGGCGCCACTTGCTCATAGGGACCGAAGCCGAGGACCTGCGTCACCGCGGGAGCCGCCACGGCACAGGCCAGGAGGAGCGCCACGATGAGCGCGCCGCAGAACAGCGGCAGGTCGCGGCGGGTGCGCGCCTGACGCGGCGGGGTGCGCGGGACCTCCGGCGTCACGCGGCGGATACTAGCATAGGACGCAGGCCCAACCCCGCGTCCGCGGCTTGATTCGCTCCGGACGCTGTGCTAGCGTCCGCGCTCCCCTGAGGGATGGCGCTGCATGAACCGTGACCACGTCCGCTTCCTCGTGTCGGGCATCCTGTTCGGATTCCTCCTCGGCTACATCGTCGCCTACGGTCTGCACGAGCCGCGCGTCAAGCATGAAGCGGATCCCGTTCCGGCGGCCGGGAACCTCGGCATGGCCGCGCCGCCCACGGGAGGAGCCCCGCCCGGCGCCCCCGCCGATGCGGGCGGCGGGGGTCAGGCGATGATGGAACGGGTCTTCCAGGAGGTCGGCGCTCTGAAGGCCGCCATCGAGAAGAACCCGCAGGACACCGACGCGATGCTGCGGCTCGCCAACCTCTACCAGGACGCCGGCAAGTTCGACGACGCGATCGCGTACTACCGCCGGATCCTGGCGCTGCGGCCCGACGACGTCAATCCGCGCACCGACATGGGGATCTGCCTGCGCGAGTCCGGCCACGTCGACGAGGCGTTGGCCGAGTTCCGCAAGTCCCTGGAGATCGACCCCAGGCACTGGCAGACATGGCTCAACGTGGGGGTCGTGTCGCTCTTCGACCGCAACGACGCCGAGACGGCCGCCGCCGCGTTCGCTCGCGTCGAGGAGCTGAACCCCGGCTACCGCGACCTGCCGGCGCTCAAGGAGGCCGTCCGGAAGGCGGCCCGACCCGGCAAGTAAGACCCTCCATTTCCGTCCGCCTTCGCTCCAAGTCCCTTCCAATCGTTTGACTTCCGTCGGTTGGAACCTACATTGAGACACGGTGACCCGGGGTGTCGCCCGCGGGGCGGTCTTGTGATCGACGACGAACTCCTACAAGAACTACTCGGCAAGGCGAGCGGCCTCTACAACAACGGCGAATACCGCAGCGCCATCGAGGCCTGGAAGGAGGCGCTCAAGGTCGATCCCGGCAGCCAGAAGGCGCGCGAGGGGATCCAGATGGCGACCCTCCTGGCGGGCTGCGAGGCGGGCGATGAGGCCGAGCCGCAGCCGGAGCCCGCGGCCGCCGCCGACGGTGCCCCTCCGGAGGGCGAGGAAGGCGTCGATCTCGAAGCCCGCCTCGACCGGGGGATCCAGAGGGTCCGCGGCCTGCTCGACGAGCGCCGGTACTCCGAGGCGGTGGAAGGCGCGCGCAGCCTCGTGCCGATGGATCCCGACTCCGAGGAGGTGCAGCGGCTGGTCGAGGACGCGCAGCAGGCGTTCGAGTCGGCGCCCTTCATCGAAGAGCACCTGACCCTGGCGCGCGAGCTGGCGTCGCAGGACCGGCTCGACGAGGCCGAGACGGAATGCCGCAAGGTGTTCGTCCTGGACCGGGCGAATCCGGAGGCGCACTCCCTGATCGCCGATCTGCGGCGCCGCGCCCGAACGAAGCCGCTGGCCGAGGCTCCCGCCGCGGCGCAGCCGGACATGGGCGGCATGACCCTCAAGATGGATCTCTCCGAGGTGTTGGACGAAATCCAGGTGCCGGAGAGCCAGGAGCCCGAACCGGAGCCGCAGAGCGAGGCCGCGCCCGCGGGTGCGAGAGCCGTGCCCGCCGCGGAGGAGACGCTGGCCGAGCCGCTCTCCTCCGAGATGATCGACTTCGATCTCGATCTGGGAGGCTCGGAGACGACCCGGGCCGATCCGCCGGCGGCCGAGCAGCCCGCCCCGGAGCTCGACCTGTCCGAGGGACCCGAGCTGGAAGGGAACGAGACGGCCGCCCCGAAGGAGGCGGACGCGGGCGCGGAGGATGTCGAGATCATCGACGCCGACACCGTGGTGCCTCCGTCCGTACGGCTGGTGCCGCGGACGGGAGAGGAGCAGCCCGACGCGGAGTCCTGGCTGACGAGGCTCGATACCCCAGAGCCCGCCCCAAGGGCGCCGTCCGAAGCCGAGAACCAGCCCAGCATTCCTCTCGCCAGGCCTTCCGCCCCGGTCGCTCAGGCGGGCGGCTGGGAGCAGGAGCTCGAAAGCCTCAACCTCCAGTCGGGGCAGCACGACATTCTCGGCCGGAGCGCCGCCCGGGCGCCGGCCGCGCCCACCACGGATGTCGATTCCGACCTGTCGTGCCTTCTGGAAGGAGATCTCGGCTCACCGTCGGCGGAGACCGCGGCACCGGAGGAGAAGCCGGAGCCGTCGCCCGCCGTCCGTGCACGTGGCGAGGAAGGACGGCGCGCCACCTCCCGCGGGCGGATGGCGAGGCGTGAGCAGGAGGAAGCGCCGCCGCCGGAGACCGGATCGCGCCGCGCCATCCCGGTGTACTTCGGGCTGTTGGGCGTCCTGCTCCTGGCCGGCGGTGCGACAGCCTGGTGGTTCTTCTTCCAGCCGGGCACGGCGGCCGGACAGGTGCCCTCGGCGGTGACTCCGCCCTCGGCTTCGTCGGGCGAGAAGGCGGGCCCGGAGCACGGGCCGCTCCCGACGCCGATTGGATCGACGTCGAGGGAGCCGGTCAGGGTCCGTGCCATTAACAACGACGCCAGTCTGCGGGGGGAGGTCGCGCAGGCCGCCCCGAAGGAGGTGGCGCCGGCCCCGCGGGAGGTCGCGCCGCCCGCCCCGCCGGCGGAGCCGCCACCCCGTCCCAAGTCGCCCGAGGAAGTGCGGGCCGAGGTAGCCCAGCACATGAGCGAGGGACGCAGGTTCGTGGCCGCGCAGAAATGGCGCGAGGCGCGGGACGAGTTCGCCGCCGTGATCGCCCTCGACCCGGTCAACTTCCAGGCGAAGGAGCTCCTGGATCAATCCCAGGTGCACGTCAACGAGGAGACCAAGGTGCGTCAGGACGTGGAGCAGGCCCGAGGCGCCTTCGAGGGCAAGGACTACCAGGGCGCCCTCTGGAAGCTCTACCGCCTGCCGCGCGATCCACGCCTGGGGGACGTCGATCGGGCGATCCGCAATGCCTGGTTCAACTGGGCCGTGATGGGGCTCAAGAACGGCGACGCCACGAACGCCCTGCAGAAGCTGTCCGAGGCGCTGTCGGTCGATCCCGACGATGCCGACGCGGCGAAGCTCCAGGAAGTGGCGGAGCGCTACGCCTCCAAGCCGAAGGACAAGATCTTCTACTCCTTCGTCGACTCCCTCAAGTATCGGGCGTTCGATCAGAGATAGGCGGGCCGATAACCGGTCAGGAAGTCCGCGCTAGTGGCGGAAGTGGCGGACGCCCGTGAACAGCATCGCCATGCCGTGCTCGTCCGCGGCGGCGATGATCTCCTCGTCGCGCACCGATCCCCCCGGCTGGACGACTGCCGCGACTCCGGCCCGGGCGGCCTCGTCGAGGCCGTCCCGGAACGGGAAGAAGGCGTCGGAGGCCAGCGCGGCGCCGGCGGTCGGCTCTTGCGCCTTCATGACCGCCAGACGGACCGAGTCGACGCGGCTCATCTGACCGGCCCCGATCCCGAGTGTGCGCTCTTCGCGCGCCAGGACGATGGCGTTCGACTTGACGTGCTTGGCGACGCGCCAGGCGAAGTCGAGGGCGTGCAACTCCTCCTGCGTGGGGGCGCGGCGGGTTGCGACGCGCGCACGCGCGAGGTCCGTGTCCTTGGCGTCGGCCTCCTGCACCAGCAGGCCGCCTGAGATGCGCCGCAGGTCCAGGTCGGCCGAGATCGGTCGCGAGGCGGGCCCGATCTCGAGGACCCTCAGGGCGCCCTTCGCCGCCAGGATCTCGCGGGCAGCCGCCGAGTAGCCCGGGGCGATCAGGCACTCGAGGAACAGCCCGGTCACGGCCGTGGCCGCCTCGGCGTCGAGGCCGCGATTGAAAGCGACGATGCCGCCGAACGCCGAGACCGGATCGGTCTTGCGCGCCAGGGCGAAAGCCTCCGCCGCGGTCGCCGCCATGGCGGCTCCACAGGGATTGTTGTGCTTGACGATGACGGCCGCGGGCGTCTCGAACTCGCGCACCAGGCGCCAGGCGGCGTCGAGGTCGAGGAGGTTGTTGAAGGACAGCTCCTTCCCCTGCAGCTGGCGCGCCGTCGCCACGGTCCCAGGAGGAGCGCCCGCGTCCTCGTAGAGGGCGGCCTTCTGGTGCGGGTTCTCCCCGTAGCGCAGGAGCGCCTGCCGCCGGAAGCAGAGCGTGAGGTCGTCGGGGAACAGGCCGCGCTCCGTTCCTGCCGCCACCGCACCACCCGGCGCCTCGGGCGCCGCGGCGCCGGCGTCGACCTCGGCGAAGCGCCGCGCCAGGGTGTCGCGGATGACGGCGTCGTAGGCCGCCGTGTGGCTGAACGCCTTGACCGCAAGCCGTCGCCGGGTCCCGGCGCGGAGGGTCCCGGAGGCGGCCAGCTCCTCCGCGATCGTCCGGTAGTCCGCCGGGTCGACGACCACGCCGACGCAGACGTGGTTCTTCGCCGCCGACCGGATCATCGCCGGCCCGCCGATGTCGATCATCTCCACCAGCTCGTCGAGCGACGCATCGGCGCGCGACGCGACGCTCTGGAACGGATAGAGGTTCACGACCGCGAGGTGGATCGGCACCACACCGGCGCGCTCCATGTCGGCGCGGTGCTCCGGCTTTCCGGGGTCCCCGAGAAGTCCTCCGTGGACTTTGGGGTGCAGCGTCTTCACGCGCCCGCCCAGGATCTCGGGATGGTCCGTGAACCGGGCGATGTCGGTCACGGGGAGCCCGGCCTCGCGCAACGCCGCCGCGGTGCCTCCGGTGGACAGGAGAGTGTAGGAGAGTCCGTGGAGCCGCTGCGCCAGATCGACGATCCCGGTCTTGTCGAACACGCTCAGCAGGGCCCGCTTCTCCTCGGACATCAGTTCGAGCTCCCGGCCGGGGGCGGCGTCTCCTGGGCCTGCTGGTACGGGGTGCCGCTCATGTCCCCCTGGGCGGCCCGCCAGAGGTGCATCCAGATCCGCGCGATGTCGTTGACGGCCGCGGAGTACGCGAGGGAGGCCACGCCGAACGGCACCGAGCGCTCGTCGATCGCCGCGGGCGACCGGGGCGTGCCGTCGTCGTTGAACGCGGGACCGATCAGGGCGTAGTTCTTGCCCGCCTTCCGGGCGGTCTCCATCAGGTGGGCCTCGATCTCCCCGCGATCGAGCAGGGGAGCCGGGGCGCGGTCCAGCACGAACGGGATCTTCGCGAGAGAGCGCTCGACGTAGCTGCGGTACGCCTCGCGGTAGAGCGGCTCGCGCGCGTCCGCCTCGGAGAGGTTGAGCGGAAAGCACACGTCGGCCACGAGGTGCGCCAGGACCCCCATCTCGAAGGCGAAGCGGCGCAGGCCGTGCTTCTTGAGAAGATAACCCCTCGCCTCCGACTCCTTGGCGGCCGCGGCGGCGGCCGCCAGCCCGGAGCTGCCGTCGGCCGCCTGGTAGTGCACCTCCTCCGATTCACGTCGGGAGGGGAGGAGCATGCCGCGCTCCAGATCCTTGGAATAATGCTGGAGGATGGCGTTGAGCGAGGGCGGCGTGACCTTGAGCGCATCCCGCAGCATGCGGACGCGGGTGGCGTCGGTCCAGGCCCGCGCCTGGGTGGCCGCGGCCAAGAGCAAGACCACGAAGACGCCGGCGCGTGGAGCCCACA
>DASRJX010000272.1:0-11585 GCA_035649235.1 Candidatus Cryosericum sp. | reverse complement strand
TACGGTACGATCGCGACTGGCTCGAGGTCCGCGTGGCCGACGACGGAAAGGGATTCGATGTCGACGTCGCGATGGAGGGCGCCGCCGGCGGGCACGCGGGCCTCCTGGGAATGAAGGAGCGGGTCGAGTCGATGGGGGGTGAGCTGAGGATCCGGGCCGGGGCGGGACAGGGCACCGAGATCCAGGCGCGCCTTCCCGCGGGAACCTGAGAGGGCCGCCGTGCACGTCCTCCTCGCAGACGATCACACGCTCTTCCGGGAAGGGCTTCGCTCGCTGCTCGAGCGCAAGGGCGGCGTGACGATCGACGGCGAGACGGGGGACGGTCGCGAGGCCCTCGAGATGATCGAGCGGATGGGTCCGGATGTCGCCATCCTGGACATCACGATGCCGGGGTTGAGCGGGCTCGAGGTCGCCGCGCGCGCCCGGCGCGCCTCCCCGAGGACCCGCACCATCGTCCTCTCGATGCACGCGGGGGAGTCCTACGTCGCGCAGGCGCTCCGGGCGGGGGTCTCCGGGTACCTGCTGAAGGACTCGGCCGCGGCCGAACTCCTGCTCGCGCTAAGCGCCGTGATGCGCGGCGAGACCTACCTGGACCCCGCCATCTCGCGGCACGTCGTCGACGGGTTCCTCCACGGCTCCCTCGGCGAGGCCGACCCCCTGGCGGGCCTGACGCCGCGGCAGCGCGAGATCCTGCAGCTCATCGCGGAGGGAAAGGCCAACAAGGAGATCGCGTCCGACCTGAACCTCGCCGTCAAGACGGTCGAGGCGCACCGGGCGCAGCTCATGGACCGGCTCGGTATCCACGATGTGGCGGGCCTCGTACGTCTGGCGATTCGCGCGGGGCTCGTGCCGCCCGATCGCTGACGCGTGGTGGACTGGTCCGCCGACTTTTCCACCGGAAGCCGCACCCGTCATTCGCAGCGCAGTGCAACCATCGGGTCGACCCTCGTCGCCCGCATCGCCGGTAGCCAGCAGGCAAGCAGGGCCACCACCAGCAGAATCAGTGGAGAGAGGGTGTAGGTCGGCGGATCGGTGGCCGTGACCTGGAAGAGCACGGAGGAGACCAGCGGCGCCAATCCGAAAAAAGCGGCCGCCAATCCGATTCCGAGGCCCAGGAACGCCAGCAGCATTCCACTCCCGATCACCGACCTGAGAATGTCCCGCCGCTGCGCTCCCAGAGCCATGCGGATCCCCAGCTCGCGCGAGCGCTGCGTCACCGCCAAGGACATGACTCCGTAGATTCCGACCGCCGCCAACAGCAGGGCCAGCACGCCGAAGATGCTGATCAGGACCGCCGCGAGCCTCCGCTCCGCCACCCGGTCGGAGGCGATGGTCTCCACCGTTTGGACCTGATAGAGGGGCACGTCCGGGTCGACGCTCCCTACCGCATGGGCTACTGCGGAGGCGAGCAGCGCGGGATCGCCTGCGGTCTTGACCAGGATCGTGAACGAGGGAATCGGGCTCTGTGTGTAGGGAAGGTACATCTCGATGCGGGACACCTGATCCACGCCGTAATGCTTCACGTGATTGACCACGCCCACGATTTCCATCCAGGGATTCTCGTTGCCGTTCTCTCGGCCGCCGAACCGCACGCGCTTTCCCAGAGGATCCTCCCCGGGGAAGTGCTTCTGCGCGAAGGTTTCGTCGATCATGCAGACTTGCTGCGAGTCGGCCTGATCATGCGAATCGAAGATTCTCCCTCGGAGCAGGCGGATTCCCATGACCCGGAAGTAGTCGGGGCTGATGCGCGTGATGTCCGCCATCTGGCCGGGCGGTGGCTCCGGTCTTCCCTCGATCATGAAGCCACTTTGCCACCCCCCCAGAAACGGCAGCGCGGAGGCGGCGTGCTCCACGCCGGGGATGGCCTGGACCTTGGTCACCACCTGCTCGATGAACGCGCGGCGCTGGGCCGGCTCCTTGTATTTGATGTCTGGCCCCGAGATGGCGGCGGCGAGGACGCTGTGGGGATCGAATCCGGCGTCCGCCACGAGAACATGCCAGAAGCTCTTCAGCATCAACCCGGTGCCCAGCAGAAGGACCAGGGCCGTGGCCGTCTCGAGAACGATGAGAGAGGCGCGGATCCGGTGATGTCCTCGTCCCGGGCCGCCACGGCCTCCCTCCTTGAGTGTCGTGTGCACGTCCGATCGGGAGGGTTGCCAGGCCGGCGCCAGCCCGAAGAGCAGTCCGGTGATCACCGCCGTTCCGACCGTGAACAGCAACACCGTGCCGTCGATTGAGATCCCTTCGGTCAGAGAGGTGTTCGGAGGGAATCCCACGACAAGGCCTCGGACTCCCCAGTAGGCGAACAGCACTCCCATCAGGGCGCCCGCACAGGACAGCAGCATGCTTTCGGTGAGGAGCTGTCGCACCAGGCGCCACCGGCCGGCGCCGAGCGCATTCCGGATGGCCATCTCCTGGCGGCGGGTCGTGGCCCGGCCCAGCAGCAGGTTGGCGACATTCGCGCAGGCGATGAGCAGGACGAGAAGGACGGCGCCGAACAGCACCAGCAGGCGTGGCCGCGAGTCTTCCACCAGAGCGTCATGCAGGTTTTTGACCGTCATGCTCTGCCGCGCGTTGCTGTTCGGGTACGTCTCGGCGAGGCGCTTGGCGATCCCCACGATCTCGGCGCGGGCCTGCGCTTCCGTGACGCCGGGCTTGGGGCGAGCGTAGACATAGATGCCGGGGTGATTGCCCCGGTTGTTCACCCCACCCAGCTCGTCCTCGCGCCGCAGCATCGGAGTGAAGACGTCCGTCAGGCGCATCGACGTGTGCAGATCGCCTGGCATCACGCCGATCAGCGTGAACGATTCCCCGTTGAGAACGATTGGCTTGTCGAGGATTCCCGGGTCGCGGGCGAAGCGGCGGACCCAGAATCCTTCGCCGAGCAGGGCGACGCGCTCGGCGCCGACCTTGTCCTCTTCCGGAGTGAAGGCGCGGCCGAGGAGAGGTTTCACGCGCAGGGTGTCGAAAAGGCCCGACGTCACTTCACGCCCGTTGAGACGCTCGGCCCGGTCGCTCCCGGTCAGCACGAAGGATTGACCCCGGTAGGCCATGATCGCCTCCAGCGTCTTGTTCTGATCGCGGAGATCCTTGAAATTCTCCACGGAGAAGCTCATCTCGGGAACTTCCTGGGCCCATTCGGAGATGAAGAGGAGCCTCTCCCCTTCGGGATAGGGGAGGGGCTTGAGCAGCATGCCGTTGATGACGCTGAAGATGGCGGTGTTGGCCCCGATTCCCAGGCTCAGGGTCAACACGGCGAGAAGCGTGAACCCGGGAGACTTCAGGAGAATTCGCGCGCCGAACTTGATGTCCTGCCACAGGGTTTCCATGGTCGCCTCATGAGCTGGGGAGTCTCGTGTCGCGACCCTATCTTAGACCCGCCGCGCCGGCACAGAGGACATTTTTGTCTTTGCAACCGACCGGGCGTAGGCTGTCGCGATAAGGGTCAAGCGCGTCGCAAGGAAGAGTTCATATGAGAATCGGAATCATCGGTGCTGGAGCCATCGGAGGGACACTCGCGCGCCATCTCGCCAGGCTGGGCCATCAGGTCTCGATTGCGAACTCGAGAGGACCGGCAAGCCTGACCGCGTTGGCAGCGGAGGTCGGCGCGACGCCCGTTTCCGTTGTCGACGCCGCCCACGCAGGCGAAGTCGTCATCGTCTCGATCCCGCAGAAGGCCGTCCCCGATCTTCCGAGGGGGCTGTTTGCGAACGTTCCGGACAGCGTCGTCGTGGTCGATACCGGCAACTACTATCCGGAGCTTCGAGATGGCCGCATCGACGCGATTGAGCGGGGCATGCTCGACAGCCAATGGGTCGCACAGCAGCTCGGGCGAACCGTCATCAAGGCATTCAACAGCATCTACGCCAGGAGCCTTCTCGAAAAGGGGGCTCCGCCGGGAACGAAGGGCCGCGTTGCCCTCTCGGTTGCCGGCGATCGATCCGAGGCGAAAGCCCCGGTGCTTCGCTTGCTCGACGAGCTCGGCTTCGACCCTGTCGACGCTGGCGATCTGGACAAGTCCTGGCGACAGCAGCCCGGAACGCCGGCCTACTGCCGGGATCTTGAAGTCGCTGCTCTCCGGCGCGCGCTCGCCGAAGCTGATCGAAGCCGGATCGCCGAATACCGCGCCGAACAGGAGGCTCGCACCAGGAGTGACTTGGCAGCGCACGCGCCACAACGCTGAGCTTGACGCCCGTGCTATCGTCATTCCCGAAAGGAACATCCCATGCCTAAACCATGCACTCACGTCGATGAAGTGCGCGAGGTGACGCCGAAGACCCCCGACGGGTGCGAGGAGTGTCTCGCCATCGACAGCGACTGGGTCCACCTGCGCCTGTGCTTGTCGTGCGGCCACGTCGGCTGTTGCGACAACTCGCCGAACAAGCACGCCACGAAGCACTTCAGGAAGGTGCACCATCCGGTCATCCGCAGCTTCGAGCCGGGCGAGGACTGGGGCTGGTGCTACGTCGATGAGCTGGTGATGGAGCCGGCGCCGCACGCGCCGGCGCGGGCGCGGTAGGCGCCGGCGGACCCGGACCCGATGTCCGCCGACTCGACTCGCACGGTGCACGACCCCGCGGCCTGGCCACCGCTGCCGCTCGAAGCGTGGGAGCCAGCCTGCGACACGCTTCACCTCTGGACGCAGGTCGTCGGGAAGGCGCGCCTGGCGTTGGCGCCGATGCAGAACCACTGGTGGCAGGCGACGCTGTATGTGACGGCGCGCGGCCTGGGCACCTCGCCGGTGCCGTACGGCGACCTGACGTTCGAGACCGACTTCGACTTCCTCGACCACCGGCTCGTCGTCCGGACCAGCGACGGCCGACAGGAGACCCTTCCGCTGGAGCCGCAGACGGTGGCGCAGTTCTACCGGCGCTACCTCGACACGCTGCGCGCGCTCGGCGTCCCGGCGCAGATCCGTCATCCGAAGCCCAACGAAGTCAGGAACGCGCTGCGCTTCGACGCGGACACGATCCACGCCTCGTACGACGCCGAGGCGACAGAGCGCTTCTGGCGCGCACTCGTCCAGGCCGACCGGCTGCTGAAGGAGTTCCGCGACCGGTTCATCGGCAAGTGCAGTCCGGTCCACTTCTTCTGGGGATCGTTCGACCTGGCGTGCACGCGTTTCAACGGACGGCCGGCGCCCACCCACCCGGGCGGCATCCCGAACCTGCCCGATTGGGCGACGCGCGAGGCGTATTCGCACGAGTGCATCAGCGCGGGGTTTTGGCCCGGGAACGGCGGCGGTCCGGTGCGCGAGCCGGCGTTCTACGCCTACGCGTATCCCGAGCCCGCTGGGTGCCCGCAGGCGGAGATCCGGCCGCTCGCGGCGTCGTACCACCCGGTCCTGCACGAGTGGATCCTGCCGTACGAATCGGTGCGCCGCTCGTCGTCACCGGATGCGCTGGTGCTCGAGTTCCTGGAGAGCACCTACGAGACGGCGGCCGGTTTCGGCGGCTGGGACCGCGCCGCCCTGGAGAGGAAGGCGGACTGAGCCCGGGCCGCGCCGCTCACGCCGCTTCGGCGAGGGTCAGCGCGAACCGGTCGGCGGCGTCCACCCACTGCGCGGCCACGCCGAAGCCGGCGCGCTCGAGGATGGTCACCACCGCGTCGGCCTCGAACTTGTAGGACGACTCGGTCCAGATCGTCTCCCCTTCGCGCAGGGCCAGGTCGAGGCCGGCCGCCGGGATGACGACGCGCTGCGCCGTGGCGCTGCGCAAGTGCATCTCGATGCGCGAGCGCTCCGCGTCCCAGACGACCTGGTGCGCGAAGCGGTCGAGGTCGAAATCACCTCCCAGCTCGCGGTCGATGCGCGACAAGAGATTGATATTGAACGCAGCGGTGACGCCGAGCGGGTCGTCGTAGGCCAGCAGCAGATCGCGCGCTGGCTTGACCAGGTCCGCACCGAGCGTCAGGCGATCGCCGGGGCGCAGCGCCATGCGCAGTGCGCGCAGGAACTGGTCGCGCCCTTCCGGATCGAAATTGCCGATGTTCGAGCCGAGGAAGAGCATCAGCCTCCGCCCGCGCGCAGGCGGCGTCCGCCGCAGGATCTCGAGACCGGCCTCGTACGTCGTCTCGTGGGTCATGATGCGGAGGTCGCGGAACTCCGCGAGGGCGCGCCGCGTCTCCGCCAGCGCAATGCCGGAGACATCCACCACCTGGATGTCGAGCGTCCCGCGGTGCGGTCCCGCCGCCCGGACGAGCGACGACAGCTTGAGGCCGCTGCCGGCTCCGAGCTCAATAATCGACGTCACGCTGCGGTCCACGATCTCCGGTGCGTGCGCGGACAGGAGACGCAGCTCGGCCCGCGTCAGCGGATACCAAGGCAGAAAGCAGATCGCCTCGAACAGCGCCGAGCCCAGGTCGTCGTACAGATAGCGCGACGGCAGCTGCCGCGGCGACTGGGAGAGATAGTGACGCACGTCGGCGGCGAACCGGTCGATCTCCGGAGCGGGCGCCGGCGGCACGGCGGGGAACCGCGCCAGGCGCAGGGCCCGCCGCCGCGATGCAGCCACCTCGGGGCGCATCAGGCGCCGCCCCTGGCGCAACGGAACGTCGCGTAGACGTAGGGGTAGCGCGGCCGGAACCAGTTGCGGAACGTCGGGCGCAGCAGCTCGCGCGCCGTCGCGGGCGAGGCGCCCTTCATGACGTAGTGCGCGCCGTCGAAGAAATCGCTCGAGTACTGCGGGTACGACGCGCGCTCCGCGAAGCCAGGGAACGGCGCGAACGGCGTGCTCGTCCACTCCCAGCCGTTCCCGACCAGGTCGTCCACGCCCGAGGCGCTGCGGCCGGCGGGATGGCTCCCAACGGGCTGAGGGTCGAAGGCCGCGAAGTCGAAGACTCCGCGGCTCGCGTCCGGCGCGGCCTCGCCCCACGGGTACCGCCGCTCGCTTCCGTCCGGCGCCCCGTACGCGGCGCGCTGGAACTCCGCCTCGGTCGGTAGACGGGCGCCGCGCCAGCGCGCGTAGGCCGACGCCTCGGCGTGGGTGACGAACACCGGCCATGCCTCGGGCAGCGGCACGCGCTCGAACATGCCGCGCCAGAACCACGATCCGTCCTGCGCCTCCCAGAACAGCGGATGCCGGATCCGCTCTCTCCGGATCCACTCCCAGTCGTCGGCGCGCCAGAACCGCTGCTGTTCGTACCCGCCGGCCTGGACGAACTCCATGAACGCTGCGTTCGTGACGTCGTGCCGCTCGATCGCGAAGGCCGGGACGCGGGCGACGTGCGACGGACACTCATTGTCCCAGGTGAAGCGCGCCGCGGCGCGGTCCACGCCGAGCGTCGCGCGGCCGGCGGGGATCTCGATCCATTCCTGTCGCGGCGCGCGGCTCGACGCATCGATCGCCGCGGACGCGCCGCCGGGGCGCCGCTTCAGCGGGAAGTCGAGCCGGTGCAGCATGTAAAGCAGCGTCTCCTGGTGCATCGCCTCGTGTTCGAGGATGACGAACGCCGCCTCGGCACGATCGAGGAGCGGGTGCCCGGGCCGGTCGAGATCGGCATCTTCCAACGCGCGGAGCACGCGCGCGTCGGCCTCGGCGGCGAAGGCGCGCACGACCGGGCGGTCCGGCCACGAGTCCCCGTGGGACCTCCCGTCGGCCGGCGATCCTGGCGACGGGTCGGTCGGGGGGTCGATGCCGCGGGCGAACAGCGTCTCCAGCCTCTCGTCGATCGCCTCGCCGCCGAGGGCGCGCCGGACCAGCGTGCTGAAGCTGAAGGCCGGGACGTGCCCCTCATAGAAGATGAACGGGTGGCGCAACGGGATGGGCTGCCTGGAGAACACCTCGTCGCCGGCGAGAAGGTCGAACAGGGCGCGGGAACGCTCGCGGTTGCGCCGGTACCAGGCGATGAGCGACGCCGGATCGACGCGGTCCGGCGTCTGGCGGTCGATCGAAGCCGGGTTGTCGAACCGGAGCGCCGGCCCAGGAGATGGATGGCGCTGCAACGAGCCTCCTTCGTGCGGCCCGTAAGGGAGCCGGGAAGCCTGCGTTTGAGTGGACTCGAAGAGGGTACCACCGCTCAAGCGCCGTGGAAAGGCGCCGGGGTCAGCTTTCCGGCCGCAGGCGCAGGCCGCGCGGCACCAGGCCGCGTGACAGCCACGCGAACAGCGCCTGGACGATGAGGGCCAGGAGGGCGGCGGGGACGGCGCCTTCCAGGATGAGGCGCATGTCGTCCAGACGGATGCCGGTCAGGATCGGCTGCCCGAGGCCGCCGGCGCCGATGAGGGCTCCCAGCGTCGCCGTCCCCACGTTGATGACGGCGGCGGTCTGGACGCCGGCGAGGATCGACGGCGACGCCAGCGGCAGCTCGACCTTATACAGCCGCGCCCGGCGCGACAGACCGAGGACATCCGCCGACTCCAGGAGCGACGCCGGGATGCCGGCGAGGCCGGCCATCGTGTTGACGACGATCGGCAGGACGCTGTACAGGAAGAGTGCCGCCACCGCCGGCGCCGCGCCGATGCCGAGCACCGGAATCAGGAGCACGAGGAGCGCGAGCGTCGGGATCGTCTGGACGACGCCGGCCAGGGCGAGGATGGCGGCCCCCAGTCGTCGCCTGCGCGCCGCCGCGATGCCGAGCGGGATCGCGACGACCACCGCGGTGACCAGAGACGCGGCGACCAGCGACAGGTGCTCGGCGACCGCCCGGCCGACCCGGCGGGCCCGGCCCTCGGCGGCCGGCTCCTGGGCGATATGCAGCGTCGCCGCGAGGAAATCGGCCGCCGCGGCGCGCTCCGGCACGCGCTCCAGCTTGACGCGCCCGTTCAGCCGGCGCATCTCTTCGGCCTTGATGCCCCCCTCGAGGTCGCGCACGGCCCGCAGCGCCGCCGGCGCCCTCTGCGCCAGGTCGAGACGGTACAGCACGACGGCGTGGTAGTCGGGGAACACCTGGAGATCGTCGTCCAGGACGACCATGTCGTAGTACGGGATCTCGGCGTCGGTCGTGTACAGGTCCATGGCGTCGATGTCCCCGGCGGCCAGCGCCCGGTACGCCAGGTCGTGATCGAGAGGCCTGACGTCGGCCTGCGGCAGCCGGTAGCGGGTCCGGACCGCCGGCCAGCCGTCGGGGCGGTTCAGGAATTCCTCGCTGAAGCCGAGCCGCAGCTTCGGGTGCGCGCGCAGGTCGGAGAGGCTCCGCACGCCGAGGCGCGCGGCGTCGCGCGCCTTCATCCCCAGCGCATAACGGTCCTCGAAGCCGAGCGACCCGGACATGGCCACGCCGTGGCGCGCCAGCGCTTCGCGCAGGGAGGCCTCCGGGGCGCCGGTCGCCAGGTGGAGGATGTCCGCGCGGATCGTTCCCGTGTACTCCGGGTACATGTCGATGTCGCCCGCCAGGAGCGCGTGCCAGAGTATCTGCGTTCCGCCGAGCTGAGCGCGGTGCCCGGCCGCGACACCGGCGGCGCGCTCCATCTGGGCCAGGATCTCCCCGAGGATGACCGACTCCGTGAACTTCTTCGAGCCGACCCGAACCTCGTCCGGGGCCGTGGTACACGACGTGAGAAGCGCCGCGACCGCGATCGGCAGGACACCCGCGCGGCGAATCCTCACCGCGCCCCCTCGGGACGCGCGCCCGGCACGAAGGGGCCGCTCTGGGCGCCGATGAACCGGGTCACGAACGGGTCGGCAGGCCGCTCGACGAGGTCGGCCATCGTGCCCTGCTGGACGACGCCGCCGTCGCGCAACAGGACGACGCGATCGGCGAAGAACGCGGCCTCGGCGAGATCGTGCGTCACTAGCACGACCGTCTGGCCGAGACGCCGGACGATCTCGAGCAGGTCCGCGCGCAGCTCGGCCCTGATCATCGGATCGAGCGCCCCCAGCGGCTCGTCGAGCAGCAGCAGCTCGGGGCCGGGCATCAGCGCCCGCATCAGCCCGACGCGCTGCCGCTGTCCGCCCGACAGCTGCGCCGGATACCGTGCCAGTACATCCGCCGGGAGATGCGTCAGTGCGCACAACTCCACGAGGCGCGCATTGACACGCCCCTCATCCCAGCCGAAGTACCGCGCCGCGAGCGCGACGTTGTCCGCCGCCGTCAGGTGCGGGAACAGGCCCCCCTCCTGGATGACGTACCCGAGCCGCCTCCGCAGCGAGCCGATCGTCCCGGGAGACACCGTCTGCCCCCAGAGGCACACCTCCCCGGACGAGGGTGTGGCGAGCCCCGTCAGCAGGCGCAGGATCGTGGACTTGCCCGAGCCGCTCGGTCCAAGGAGGACGCTGACGCCGCGGCCGAGGCGAAGCGTCGTCGGATGGAGCACTTCGACGTCGCCGTAACGCTTGGAGACGTCGCGCAGCTCGATCACGTGCTCCAGTGTATGCTGGCGGTGCTACTGCCCGCGCGCGTACCAGCAGCCGCCGGGTCCGGTGTACGAGATTCCCTCGCCCCAGATGACCTGGTTCACGCCGTTCGGACCGACCGCCAGATCCAGGTAGTCGCCGTAGGGGAAGGCGTAGCCGTTCGCCGTCTTGTACGGCGCCCCGGTCGCGAGATCCGATAGCCGGATATCGGCGCTCCAGTTGACGCCGCCGTCACCCGTACGCTTGTACCAGGTGTTCCATCCGGTCTGACTCTGCTGCCGGTCGTCCTGCCACGTCACCCGGAAGTCGCCGGCGGTGGTCGGATGCGCCGCGACCGATGGGAAGGCATTGTGCACCGTCGCCGAGGCGACGGAGATCTGCACCCGTGGCGTCCAGGTCACACCGTCGGTGGAAGTACGGATGTACATCTGCTCCGGGACCAGGGGCGTGCTGTTGACGTGGTAGGCGATGAGCAGCTTGCCGGCGCTGTCGATCGCCATGTTCGGCGTCGAGGCGAGGAAGCCCGTGTAGCAGCCGGCGGCCCAGCCGCAGGGCGGCACGTCGCGCGAGGTGTCGATGAGCGTGCTGGTCCACGACGTCCCGCCGTTCGTCGTTTTCCAGACTTTGACGAACGCATCGCCGTTGTAGGTGTTGCCACTGGTGAAATCGCTGGTCGCGATGTAGGCAACGTTGCCGTTCGTCGGGCTGATCGCCACTCCCTGGTGGAAGTAGTACCGGCTGTCGGTGTTCATCTTGACGGGCGCCGAGAAGGTCATGCCGCCGTTGTGCGATGTGACGACGTAGGAATCGGAGGAGTTGAAGCCGATGTAGACGTGCATACCGTCGCGCGACACTCCGAGCCACGGGTGATCGTTCCACTGCGGCTTTTGTCCCTGGCCCCCCCAGTCGATGCCGGCCGACCATGTCGCTCCGTGGTCGGTGGACTTCAGGTAGGTCGAGCCGGGGGTCGTGCCGTTCAGGAAGGCGGCGTGCACGTTGCCGTTGATGTCCACCTTGATCTGCGGATCGTATTGCGCCTTGGTCGTCAGCTTCAGCCACTGATCCGGCATCCAACTCACACCGCCGTTGCTCGATCGCCTCAGGACGATCGCGGGCAGCTTGCAGTTCTGGCATGGCTTAGGGCCGGTGTACCGGGTGACCAGGTGGTAGACGAAGTTGGCGTTGCCGGGATCGACCGCCACCGCCGGCTCCCAGTCGTCCTGTCCGCTCGCGGCGGCCTCCGAGAACCACCCGGGGGCGGCCGCCGGCAGCGGCGCCAGCTCAACCCGCGTC
>DASRJX010000271.1:0-18778 GCA_035649235.1 Candidatus Cryosericum sp. | reverse complement strand
CTCCGCGTACCCCTCGAAGGTCAGACGGCTCATCGTGCCGCGGCGCAGGTCGGCGATCCAGATGAACAGCTCGCCGGCCTCCCCCCCGCTCGACAAGAGCGCCGCCTGGCTGCCGTTCGGAGAGAGGCTCACCATCTCGTGGTGTCCCGTCACGATGCCGGCGGATTCGGGCTTGCCCTCCGGGCTCAGCCACATGAGGTCCCGGCGGCCGCCGCCCGACAGATCGCCGGGAAGGTAGAAGAGCGCGCCGCTTTCCGACACCGCGAAGTGGACCGCGCCGGAGGCGACGTCGGTCGACACCCCCTGCAGGACGAGCGTCGGCGTTCCAGTGGAGCGGAGCGCCCCCGGATCGATCGGCACGGCGAAGAGCGAGCCGCCGCGCGCGAAGACCAGGTGGCCGCCGGGAAGGTACGAGGCCAGGCTGGACTGCTCGACGAGGGGGTGCCGCGCACCCGTGGCGACGTCCACGGCCGCGATCGTCGCGTCGTCGTAGAACTCCGTCGTCTCGAAGGTGTCGGCCGTGAACAGCACCGCCTTCCCGCCGGGAAGCACGTGCGGCCAACGGTGCGTGCGCTCGTTGTGCTGCTGGTCCGGCTGCGTGAGCGCTGCTGTCTTGCCGTCCGCCGCCAGCTTCAGGATCCCGCCCTGGGTCCCGTCGGCCAGATAGATGGCCCCGTCCGCCCCCCAGGTGGCGCCGCGGTTGTTCCCGGTCACCGTCGCGAGCTGAATCGACCGGCCGCCGGCGAGCGCGATCTTCTTGAGCGCCCCCCCGGCGAAGAACCCGAGCCACTCGCCATCGGGAGAGAAGAAGGGCGACTGGGCGTTCTCGGTGTCCTGCAGGACGAGAGGCTCGATCCGGTCCAGGTCGCGCACCACGAGGCGGCGGGTCCCCTGGGAATCGGTCCCGACGATGGCCAGCCGGCGCCCGTCCGTTGTGATGGCGAGGCAGGGGAAGTCCTCGGTCGCGGCTCGGAAGCCGGTCGGGAGCGCGATCTGGAACCGCGCGACGCGCCCTGGCGCCTCGGCGGGCCGAACGCGTCCCGGCCAGAGGGAGACGGCGGCCAGGGCCGCCGCGAGCGCGCCCGCGACGAGCCAGGGGAGCGCCTGACGGGCGCCGCGCCCGCGCGCGGCCTCGCCGGCCCGGACAGCCTCACCGGCAAGCGCGCCCTCTCCGGCCGCCGTGGCAGCTGACGCGCCGGCGCGCGGATCGGCGAGGATCTCCTCCAGGATCACGCGCGCGTCGCCGATGGACTGCAGCCGCTTCTGCCGGTCCTTGCGGAGGCACCGCTCCAGAAGGTCGCGCAGGCGCGGCGCGAGATCGCGTGGCAGCGCCCCCCAGTCGGGCGCGTCCTTGAGGACGGACGCCAGGACGTGCGACACGGTCTCGCCGGCGAACAGCTGGCGGCCGCCCAGCATCTCGAACAGCACGACGCCGAACGCCCAGATGTCCGCCCGGCGGTCGACCGGCTTGCCGGAGGCCTGCTCCGGGCTCATGTACGCCGCCGTGCCGAGGATGAGGCCGACCTGGGTGCCGGCGATGGTGATCGTCGGGGAGAGGGAAGGATCGATCTGCTGGCTGGCGCCGGAGGCCGGATCGAGCGCCTTCGCCAGGCCGAAGTCGAGCACCTTGACCGCCCCCTCGGGCGAGACCTTCACGTTGGCCGGCTTCAGGTCCCGGTGCACGATGCCGTGGTCGTGCGCGTACTCGAGGGCGGAGGCGATCCCCAGACCGACGGCGAGCGCCTCCTGGACGTCCAGCCGGCCGCGCGACAGGCGTTGCGCCAGGTCCTCCCCGGGCACCAGCTCCATGGCGAGGAAGCGGACGGCGCCCGACTGGTGCAGGCCATAGATCGCGGCCACGTTCGGGTGGTTGAGCGAGGCCAGGACCTTGGCCTCGCGCTCGAACCGGCTCAGCCGTTCGGCGTCGGAGGTGAACATCGGCGGGAGCACCTTGATCGCGACATCGCGATCGAGGGTGGTGTCCTGGGCCCTGAACACGACACCCATCCCCCCCTCGCCGAGCTTCTCGGCGAGCCTGTAGTGCAGGAGCGTCTGCCCGGGTTCCATCGCCGACCCTGCCTCCCTGTGAGCCGCATCCTATCCCATGCATGGTGGTGCGAAGCTTGTTGGCTCGGTCTGCAGCACCCGAGTGCTCAGGGCCCCGTCATCCGGATTGCGTCCCGGAGACAGGCATTAACTCTATGACAGACAATCGCTTGCGGGATGTTTCCAACAAGCTGCGCACCACCATGTGTAACCTCGGGGCGGGTCCTGCGTCACAATACGCGGCAAACGGGAGAGGCCATCCTTTGGAGTCCGGAGCGCTTCACGACCGGTCGATGTGGCAGCGGGCCTACCAGGATCACGGGCCGTCGATCCTGGCGTTTCTCCGGAGCCGGGTGGGACGGCGCGACCTGGCGGAGGAGTTCCTGCAGGAGACGTTCGTCAGGGCGATGCGGCGCGGTGCGGGGGAGGCTCCGGGCTCCAATCTCCGGGCCTATCTCTTCACGACGGCGCACCACCTGGTGATCAGCGATCGCCGGCGCGCCCGGGTCTGGCAGTTCTCCGAGCTGCCGAAGGATGAGGCCGGGCTCGACAGGACTTCGGCGCAGGGCGCCGCCTCGCCGGAGGCCGCGATCGATCTCGGCAGGGTGCGCGATCGTCTGGAGGAGGCGGTCCGGGAGCTCTCCCCGGCGCAACGGGCGGCGTTCCAGGCCGCGGTGCTCGACCAGAAGCCGTACGCCGACATCGCGCGGGAGCAGGGCTGGTCGGTCGAGCAGGTGAAAGTGAACGTGCATCGGGCGCGGAAGCGGGTGATCGGCCAATTGCGCGACATCCTGTGTCCGGCCCCGGTCGAGGAGTCATCGTCATGAGCGATTGCGAACGGTACGAGTCCCTGGTTTCCTCCTGGCTCGACGGGGAGCTGGAGCGGGCGGATCAGTTCGAGATGACGGACCACCTGGTCCGCTGCGGGCGCTGCCGCGACTTCTATCTCTCCGCGCGCGCCCTGTCCGGCCTCCTGGCCGCCGCCGGAGCCGAGGCGCTCGCGGAGCAACCCTCCCCGCGCCTTTGGGAGCGAATCGAGCGGTCTTCGGAAGCGCGTGCGTCCGTGCTGAGAGGCGGCTGGGCCTGGGCTCGGGCCCGCCGGCTTCCGATCGCCGCGTTCGCCGCCGCGGCTGCCGCGCTCATCGTCCTCCTCGCGCTGCCCGTCGCGAGGTCGGTCCGGCCCGAGGCCGGTCCGCCGTCGCGCGAGGCCATCCGGCTGGGAGAGGACGGCGGCCGCATGAGCGACGCGCGCTTCGTCGAGCTGACCTCCGAGGTCCTGCGGGCCGACCGCAGGTACCGGGAGGCCTTCTACGAGGTCATGCGACAGGTGGAGCGGGACACGGCGGACGACGAAGGTTCGGTCGACCTCCACCGTCCGGCGGAGGAAGTGCATGAGGAGAGTCCGGCACCCGAGACCGCGCGGGGCCGTTCATGATGACCGGGACGTCCTGTTCGGAGAGGAGCCGCAGCATGAGCAACGCCTGGAAGTTGTCTGGGATCGCCGTCGCCGTCGCCGTCGCCGTCCTCCTGTCTTCCGTGGAGGTGCCGTTGCTGGCCCGCGGCTCCGGCGCCACGGAGCCAACCGGCGCCCTCTACGGGACGGTCGAGACGGACGGCGGCCGAAAATACACCGGCCTGCTGCGTTGGGATGATGAGGAAGCCTACTGGGACGACCTGTTCAACGGGGCGAAGACGAAGCTCCCCTACATCGACCGACTGCCCGAGTCGGAACGCAGTCACCGCGGCATCTCGGTCCTTGGCCTCAGGATCGATTACGACTGGAACGAGGAGGACGAGGGGCGCCAGTTCATTGCCCGCTTCGGCGACATCCAGGAGATCCGGCCGCGCTCCGGCGAGAAGGTCGACGTCGTCATGAAGGGGGGGACGACGTATCTTCTCGACGACGGCTCCAACGACATCGGCGCTACGATCGTGATCGAGGACGCAGAGGACGGCCGGGTCGAGATTCCGTGGAAGAAGATCGAGCGCATCGACTTCGCGGCCGCCCCCGCGGCCGCGAGCCCCGAGGCCCGGCGCCTCTCCGGCGACGTCACCACGGAGGACGGCGTCTTCCACGGATTCGTGCAGTGGGACAGCCAGGAGTGCCTGTCGACCGACCGCCTGGACGGCTACTCCGAGGACGGTAAAATCTCCGTACCGATGGGGGGCATCCGGTCCATCGAGAAGGAAAGCCGCAAGCGCTCGCGCCTCGAGCTGAAGGACGGCCGGACCCTCTCCGTCCACGGCACCAACGACGTCGATTCGTCGATCCGCGGAATCCTCGTGGAGGACGAGCGGTTCGGTCGGGTGAAGGTCTCCTGGGACGCGTTCCAGAAGGTCGACTTCGGCGTGGGGTCGGTCACCGGTCGAGGCTATGCCGACTACAAGCCGGCGACCCCGCTGCGCGGCACGGTCACCGATCGGGACGGCCGCAGCTTCAAGGGCCGGATCGTCTTCGACCTGGACGAGAGCGAGTCCTGGGAGATCCTCAACGGCGATCGGAACGGCGTCGAGTACAGCATCCCCTTCCGGATGGTCCGTTCGATAGCGCCCCACGACGATGAGACCAGCGACGTCACCCTCAAGGGCGGGCTCGAGCTCCGGCTCGGAGAGAGCCAGGACGTGACCGAAAAGAACGCGGGCGTCCTGGTCCTCCCCGAAGGCGGAACGGAGCAGTACGTTCCGTGGGAGCGCGTGCGCCGGATCGACTTCGACTAGGCGCTCATCCGATCGGACCGGCCCGCGACCCTCCGCGGCGCGCGCCGCGCTAGAATCCCATGGCTCTCGGAAGCCATGAGACGCGCGGCGGGACACCGGACGGGAGGGGCATGAGCGGGACGGGCACGATACCGTCCCGCGCCCCGGGACGCCTGGCGTCCGCCGTCCTGGCGATCCTCGCTGCCTACCTCGTGCTGCTCGCGATCCTGTTCCGGCCCGCGGGCGGGCTCGAAGGGAGCTACCTCTTCCTCGATGCGGCAGGTCAGGAGATCCTCGTCCACCGGAGGATCGACCCCGTCATCGATTTCCCGGTGCCGCAGCGACTGCAGGCCGCCTACCTGTTCCACTGGGATCGCAGCAGGCTCGGCGTCCCGACCTTGGCGCCGCCCTACCTCGTGCGCTGGAGCGGCCTGCTGCGCGCTCCTCAGGCCGGCGTGTACCGCTTCGCCCTCGAAGCGCACGGGGAGGCGTCGCTCCGTCTGGATCGGGAGCCGGAGGCGATCGTGGCGGGCGTCCCCGCCGAACGGCGGCTCAACGCGGGCTGGCACTCGATCGAGCTCTCCTACGCCCAGCCTCAGGCCGATGCGCGCCTGATCCTGCGCTGGCAGGCGCCAGGCGGGAAGCCCGAGGTGATCCCGTCCGACAGCCTGGCCTCCGATGCCGGAGCGCAGGGCGGCGCCGCCGCGAGGCGGGCCGCCGGCTGGATCCTGCTGCTCCTGGGACCGGCGACGGCGCTCTTCGTCGCGCAGCTCGCCCGGCGCCAGCAGGGCATCGCGGCGCGCCTCGTCGCCTCGGTCAGGGCCGAGCGAGTCCGGCTCGCCCTGGCCGGCATCGTCATCCTCGCCGGGCTTCTTCGCCTGGACGACTACGCTCTGGTGCCCTTCCACCACGAGACAGCCGACGAGTACCAGCACGCCTGGGAGGGCTGGCACCTGCTGCACCAGGGACAGCCGGCCTCCTGGACCACCTTCCCCGATCGGTATCCGGCCGGGCAGGTGGAGACCTTCCGCTGGTTCGGCGACCCCTACGCCCTGGTCCGGCCCTATTTCGATCACCCGCCGCTATTCTCGATCCCGATCGGGCTCGCCGCCTCGCTGGCCGGGGCGGAGAGCTTCCTCGATTGCTCCCTGCAGGCGATGCGGCTCGTGCCGATCGCCTTGAGTCTCGCCGGGATCCTGCTCCTGCGCCGGCTGGCGCTCGCCTACGGCGCGACGGAAAGGGGCGCTCTCCTGGCCGCCCTCGTCTACGCCGTCCTGCCGGTCATCGTGGTCTCCCACCGCCTGGTGAAGGCGGAGAGCCTGCTGTCCCTGCTGTTCATGGCGGCGGTCCTCCTGGCCGAGCGGCACGCGCGCTCGGAATCCAGGAATGCTGTGCTCCTGGGGATCGTGTGCGGCCTGTCGATCTGGACCAAGGCGACCGGCGTGGCGGTCGTGCTTACGGCCGTCGTGCTTCTGCTGGCGCGGCGGCGGCACGGGGCGGCGGCGATCTCGGTCCTCGTGACCGCCGGTTTCGGGCTGCTCTACCTGGCCTACGCGTGGGCCTACGATTTCGGCATCTTCCTCGAGGTGATGCGGGCGCAGTCGACGAGCAAGTGGGTCGGCCTTGCCTCCCTCCTCGATCTGCTCCAGGGGAAGGTGGTGGAGCAGCCGTTCGGGCGGGGCTGGTACCTGTGGCTCCTGCTGTCGGCCGGGGTGGCTGGGTTCCGGAAGGAGCGGGCCCTCCTCCTGCCGATCGTCATCTACGCGACTGTGATCGCGCTGAGCGCGGACGAGAGAGTGATCTTCGGCTGGTACCGCATCCCGCTCTACCCGTTCCTGTGCGTGGCCGCAGGCCTCTATCTGGAGGAGATGATCGAGGCAGCGGACCTGTACCGCGTCTTCCCCTTCGCGGTCACGGCGGTGGCCACGGGCCTCGTCTATGCCTTCCAGGGTCTGCCGTTCGCGGCCATGAGAGAGCTGACGGTCAGGACGCTCCCACCGAGCACGACGCTCCTGACGAAAGGCGTGGTCCTCCTCTTCCTGGTCGCCTTCCTGGTCCCCTTCGTTCTCAGGTTCGTCCGCGACAGCCTGGCCACGCAGCGGCTGGCCATGGCATCGACGCGGCTCCTGGTCGTCCTGTGGCTGGTCACGAGCGTAGCGACCGTGGGGCGGCTCCTCGAGATCTACAGCGCCACGCGCGGCGTGCCGTGAGACAGCGGAACCTGGACGCGCCCCGGAATCAGCCGCTCGCGTCTCGCGGCCGCTGGTTCTATGCCCTGCTCGTGGCGGGCGCGGGCTTTCTCCTTCTTCTCGGGGCGCTCCTCCGGGCGGCGGGCGGAGTCCAAGGCTCCTATTACAGCCGGACCTCGGACGGCCGGGATGTCCTGGTCCACACGCGGATCGACCCCGCCATCGATTTCCCGCTGCCCCAGCGCCTCGACGCGGCCTATCTCTTCCATTGGAACGTCGGGACGTGGGGCGTGCCGGAGGAGAGGCCGCCCTATCTCATCCGCTGGAGCGGCGTCCTCCAGGCCCCGTCGTCCGGCCAGTATGGTTTCCAGGTGGACGCGCGGGGCGAGGCCGTGCTCCGGATCGATGGGACCCGCGTGGGACTCGCTCCCGACACCGTGACCGTGCGCGACCTGCAGGCGGGGCTGCACCGGATCGAGCTCGACTACGCTTCGTCGGAAGGGGAGGCCAGGATCGTCCTGCGCTGGCAGCCGCCGGGCGCCTCCCTGCGCGCCATCCCGGCGGCGTCCCTGGGCGTCGACGGCGCCGCGATCGCCGGCGCCCGGTTCCGCCGCCTGGCCGGCCGGTGGCTCCTCGGGGCCGGCCTGACGGCAGCGCTCCTCATCGGAGCGCGGCGCCGCCTGTGGGGTACCCGCCCGGGGGCCGGCGCCGCCGCGGACGGGACTGCGGGCGAGGCCGCGGCCGGCACGCCGTTCCTGCTCCCCGCGGATCGATCGCGTCTCGCGTTCGGGGCGATCCTGGCCCTCGCCGCGCTCCTGCGCTTCCACGACTACGCGCTCGTCCCGCTGCACAACGAGACGGCGGACGAGTACCAGCACGCCTGGGAGGGGTGGCATCTTCTTCACACCGGGGATCCCGTGAGCTGGAGCTTCTTCGCGGCGATCTACCCCCGGGAGCAGATCTACCCCCAGCACTGGTTCGGGAACGGCTACCTCCTCGTCCGTCCGTACTTCGATCATCCGCCGCTGATGTCGATCCTGGTCGGCGTCGTCTGCACCCTCGCCGGCGCGGGCCACTTCCTGGAGTGCTCGCTGCCGGTGATGCGCCTCGTGCCGATCGCCCTCAGTCTCGCTGGCCTGTTCCTGCTGCGCCGGCTGGCGCTCGTTTACGGCGCGTCGGAGCGGGGCGCTTTGCTGGCGGCCCTGGTCTACGCCGTGCTTCCGAACATCGTCCTGGCGCACCGCCTGGCGAAAGCCGAGAATCTCCTGACGCTGCTGTTCATGGGAGCGGTCCTGCTGGCCGAGCGGCACGCGCGCTCCGGCAGGGCGGTCGACGCGGTCCTGGCGGGCTTCCTCTGCGGGCTGAGCCTCTGGACCAAGGCGACCGGCATCGCCGTCGTGGCGACGGTTTTCGTGCTCCTCCTGTCGCGACGGCGCCATCGGGGCGCGGCGCTGGCGCTTCTCGTGACCGCCGGCTTCGGACTGCTCTACCTCGCGTACGCCTGGGCCTGTGACTTCCGCATCTTCCTGGAGATCATCCGGATCCAATCGACGAGCAAATGGGCCAGCTTCGAAGGGTTCCTCGATCTTCTGCAGGGCCGGGTGGTCGAAGCCCCTTTCGGGACGGGCTTCCACCTGTGGCTCCTGCTCGCGGCCGCGGTGGCAGCGTTCCGGAAGGGGCGGGCGCTCCTGATCCCCCTGGCGATCTACGCCGGCCTCCTGGTGCTGATGGGCGACTTCCGTGGGCTGTACGGCTGGACGCGGATCCCGCTCTATCCCTTCCTGTGCGTGGCCGCCGGGCTCTACCTGGAGGAGATGATCGAGGCGTCGGACCTGGCCCGCGTCTTTCCGTTCGCGATGACGGCGGTTCTGACCGGATTGACGCTCGTTCTGCCGGAGGCGCTCGCGGAGAGCCGGCCGGCGGTCCTCCTGTTCGCCCTTATCGCCGTCGTCCCCTACGTGGCGCGCTTCCTTAGCGACAGCCGCTTCATCGAGCAGCTCGCCCGCGCCGCGACGTTCGCTCTTCTGGCCTTGTTCCTCCTGACGTGCCTCGGCGTGGTGGGCCAGGCCCTGGAGATCTACGTCGCCGCGACCGCTTGAGGCTCACGATCCCTCTAGCACTTTCCGGCGTACTTCCAGTGCCGCACCTTCCCCTCGGCCAGCCACCCGATCGCCGTCTCCAGGCGGCGCCGGCGCGTCTCGTCGCGTTTCGCCTCGGTCACCCACTCGACGTACTCCTTCCTGTTCGAGTAGCTGAAACCGGTGAAGGTGGCGAGGGCTTTCCTGTTGGTGCGCAGAGCGGCCATGAGATCGTCCGGCACGTGCAGCGTTCGGTTGCCGCGGGGCTTCGGTCTCGAAGGTGCCTTGACGCCCTCATCGTTCAGGGCCTTCGCCTGCCGGATGTACTTCAGCAGGACCCTCTCCGCCGGGAGGTCGGCGATCGCCGTGATGCGGCCCAGGTGGCCCATCGCCGTCTTGCCGACCTTCTCCAGCGTGCCGTCCTCGTCCTTCAGCAGGGAGCCCTTCCAGAAGCCGAAGGAGCAGTGCGACTGGAACGAGGCCATGCTGCAGAGGATCCCCTTGTACAGGAAGTGGGGGAAGCCCCACTTGAGTGTCTCCTCGACGTCAGGGCATCCGGCGTGGATCACCTTGCGGAGATGTTTCAGGATGGGTCTGGCGAAGCCGGCGGATCCGGCGATGTAGGCGTCGACGCGCTCGTCCCTGGTCCCCATGAAGTCTTCCTCCCTCGGGTCCTGGCCCAAGGGTAGCGGAATCGACGCGGGGCCGCCAAGCCGGTTGTCGCCCGTCCGCTTCTGGGACGGCATCGTGCCGGGATCGGACTGGGGTGCGCCCCCGGTCGTCGAGGACGGGGCCGATCTCCCGAATCACGACACCGCCCTTCGGGCGGCGCCTCGTGGCACAATGGTTGCTCTAGTCGCGCCAGCCCTCCTGGGACGCTGCCCATGGATCAACTGCTGCAGGACGCACGGCACGCGCTGCGAGTGATCGCCAAGAGCCCCGGCTTCGCGCTGGCGGCGGTTCTGACACTCGGCATCGGGATCGCGGCCAACACGGCGATCTTCGGGTTCATGAACGCCCTCCTCCTGCGGCCCTTCCCGCTGCTCGATTCGGGCCGGCTGGTGGCGGCCTGGGAGAGGCACCCGGAAGAGGGCGGCCCGGGGGGACCGCGCGGGGGGGACGACAACCCTCTGTCCGTGGCGGACTACCTCGACCTGCAGGGGGAGCGGCCGGGGCTCGCTGGCACGGCCGCCTACCGCTACCGTGACTTCGTCGTGACCGAGGCCGGCGAGCCCGAGAACGTCCCCGGCTACCTGGTCACGCCCGGCTACTTCGAGACGATCGGGATCCGGCCGGCCGCCGGGCGCTCGTTCCAGCAGGAGGAGGGGACCACCGGGAGCGACGCGGTCGTCGTGCTGAGCCACGGCTTCTGGCAGCGGAAGTTCGGCGCCGATCCCGGGGTCCTCGATCGGGAGCTGGCGCTCGGCGGGCGGCGGCACCGGATCGTCGGCGTCCTGCCGCCGGGACTGAACTTCCCGCCCGGCGCTCCGGACGTGTTCGCGCCCCTGGCCTTCAGCGAAAAGGAGAAGGCCGATCGCTCCAGGCTCAGCGTCCTGGCCGTGGCGCGCCTCGGAGACGGTCTAGGGGTGGGGCAGGCGCAGGCGGCCCTCGACGCGCTCTCCGCACGGCTGACGCAACAGCATCCCGTCACGAACGCCGGGCGGACGCATCATCTCGTCCCGCTGCACCAGACGCAGATCGGCGTCGTGACCCCTTTCCTGGCGCTCTTCCAGGGGGCCGCCGGGTTCGTGCTCCTGATCGCATGCACCAACGTGGCCGGGCTCCTGATCGCCAGGTGCGGCCGCCGCGAGCGTGAGATGGCGCTGCGCGCGGCGCTCGGGGCCAGCCGCGGCCGCATCGTGCGCCAGCTCCTGACCGAGGGGTTCGTGCTCGCCGCCCTGGGAGGCCTGGCCGGCCTGTGGCTCGCGCAGAGCGGCGTCGATCTGATCCGCGCCAGCATGCCCGCCGACATGGTGCGCTGGATCGCCGGCTGGACGGAGATCCGGATGGACGCGCGGACGCTCCTGTTCGCGCTCGGCCTGACGCTCCTGACGACGCTCCTGTTCGGCCTCCTGCCGGCGCTGCGCGCCAGCCGCGTCGACCTCGTGGAGGCGCTGAAGGCCGGCGGCCGCGGAGCGATCGGCTTGCAGCGCTCCCGGCTGCGCGACGCGCTCGTGGGCCTTCAGGTGACCCTCGCCTTCGTCCTCATCAGCGGCGCGGCGCTCATGACGCGGGGCTTCCGGGACCTGGTCGACCTCTACCAGGGCTTCGATCCCGGCCACGTCGTGACCTTCCGCGTCAAGCTGCCAGAGGCGCGGTACCCGGAGAGCCGGGATGCCGCCGCTTTCTACGATCGCGTGGTGGGGGAGATCGCCTCGATGCCGGGAGTGGAGGCCGCCGGGATCGTCAGCCATCCGCCCGCGGACCTCGGCCCCGTTCCCCGCACCACCTTCGTCATCGAAGGGCGGATCGAGACCAGGCCGGAGGAGAAGCCGGCGGCGGATCTGCAGACGATCAGCGCGGGATACCTGCCGTCGCTGCGGGTGCGCGTCCTCCACGGCCGCGCGCTCGACGCCTCCGACGGCGAGGGCGCCCCGCCGGTCGCCGTCGTCAGCGCCAGCCTGGGGGAGCGCTTCTGGCCCGGGCAGGACCCGATCGGGCGGCGCCTCCGCATCGGGGACGATGCGGCGTGGCGGACCGTGGTCGGTGTCGTGGGGGACGTCAAGCAGTACTGGTTCGACCGCCAGCCCCGGCCGACCCTCTACGTGTCACACTCGCAGATGCCGCGCCGCAGCATGTTCCTCTTCGTGCGCAGCCCGCTCGAAACGGAGACGGTCGTGTCCGAGGTGCGCGCCCGGGTCCGCGCGGCGGATCCCGGGCAGCCGGTCGACGAGATCCGGACGATGTCGACCGTGGTCGCCGAGTCGGCCTCCTTCATCCGCCTGGCGGCGGCGCTCATGGCGATCCTCGGTCTCGCCGCTCTGGTGCTCGCAGCCGTCGGGCTCTACGGCGTGATGGCCGAGCACGTGGCCCGCCGCACGCAGGAGATCGGCATCCGCCTGGCCCTCGGCGCGCGCGGCACCGACGTCCTGCGGCTTATGGTGCGTCAGGCCGCCTGGCTCGTCGGGTTCGGCCTTCTCGCAGGTCTCGCCGGGGCGCTGGCGCTCGGACAGGTCATGACCCGGGCCCTCTTCGGCATCGTCCGGCCGGACCCGATCAGCCTCTTGGCCATGATGGTCCTCCTGGCGGCCGTGGCCCTGGCGGCCGCGTGGATCCCGGCGCGGCGGGCCACGCGCGTCGATCCGCTTCTGGCCCTGCGCGAGGAGTAGGGACCCTGCGTTCCACCCGCCGCGTGTTTCTCAGGACGGCGGCCGTCGGCGGAGCCGCGGTCGCCTGGTTCGGCGGGGCGCACGTCCGCCTGAAGGACCATCGCTGGACGCCCAACCAGTCCTTCTGGGTGGCCGGAGGCCGCCCGGCGCCCTCGCCACCTCTCCGGGGCGAGCGCCGCGCCGACCTGGCGATCATCGGGGGCGGCGTCACCGGGCTGTCGGCGGCTCTGCACGCGCTTCAGCGATCGCCCGGCCTCGGCGTCACGCTGATCGAGGCAAAAGACGTCGGCTTCGGTGCCACCGGCCGGAGCGGCGGCGTGCTCGGGGACGGCACCGAGATGGGCACGCCACCGGGCACGGAGGACAACGTCGCGCTCGTCGAGGACCTCGTCGGCCGCCATGGCATCGACTGCGGCCTCGAGCGCGAGCCGGCGGCCCAGCTCGATCCCTACCGCTACGCCGTCGGCCTGCGCCGCGCGGCCGAGAGGCTCGGCGCCTCGGTGTTCGAGGGGACGCGGGCGATCTCGATCGAGGACGGCGACCCGGTCGTGGTGCGCGGCGGGGATTTCACCCTGAGCGCCGCGCGCGTCGTCGTGGCGACCAACGGCTACACGCCGCGGCTCGGGATCGCGGCCGATCGGATCTTTCCGGTCCATACGGCCGCCGCGGTCACGGCAAAGGTGCCGCCGGAGATCCTGCGCCGCGTGCCCGACGAGATCCACGTCATGACGTCGGGCGAGATGTACATGTGGGGGCGGAAGGCGCCGGGCGGGCGCGTGCTGGTGGGCGCGGGTGCTTCGTACTGCTACGACAACGGCCTGTTCTATCGCGGCGGCCCCACCCTGTTCCCCATCCTGCGCCGCAAGCTCCTCGCCGCCTATCCGTTCCTGGCGCCGTACCCTTTCGAGCACGCCTGGAGCGGCCCGATGGGCTGCACGGCCGACCAGGAGCCGATCATCGGCTCGGTCTCGGGGGCGGGACGGATCCTCTATGGCGGCGCCTATTCCGGCCACGGGATCGCCATGGGGACGAAGATGGGCCTGTTCCTCGCGGGCCTGCTCCACGGCGACTCGCCGCCGGCGTGGCTGCTGCGGCCGACGCTGCCTCTCCCCGGCGAGCCGCTCCGCTACGTCGGCGTCAACTCGATCATCAACCTCATGAACCTCGGCCTGTACACCATGGCGAAGCGTGACTGACGGCAGCGCGCCGGCTCGCGAGGCGCCCCGCCGGCGGATCGGCATCCGGCTCTCGGGGATCCTGTCGCTCCTGCTCTTCTTCGTCCCGCTGGTCGGGCCGTTCGTCCAACTCGTGACGCTCGCCTGCGTGGCGCTGGCCGCCCGCCGCCGCGACCTCGACGGATGGAGCCTGACGTTGGGCGCCGGCGGCGCCCTCGCAGGCCTCCTCCTTCACTGGATGACGCTGTACGTGTGGATCGTCTGACGGCGTCGGATCGTCTGCCGGCCCCTTTTCGTCCGGCCGCGCGCCGGGCCGCGCTCTACTGCGAGGGCCACATCAGGCAGAAGATCAGCCCCGTGAGGACCGAGTACACCGCGCCGTCGAACACGAACTTGGCGGTCGTCGACCAGGGCTGTCCCTTCCAGATCGAGTCGCTCATCTGCGCGAGCGCGTAGGCGGCGAACGCCACGGTTCCGGTGATCTGCATCACCAGCATGCCCGCCGCGCCCGGCACGAGCGTGTGGCGCGCGACGTAGGCCGAGGTGAAGCTCACCAGCACGCAGAACCCGAACCACAACCCGAGGTGCTTGCCCATGTTCGGCCTTCCCTTCGGGAGGACCGTCACGAGCGCGACCGGGCCCTTCTCGAACTTCGCGATCATCGCCGGCTCGTTCATCTGCTTCATGTCGTCGCAGCGGGGCGTCATGTAGACCCCCGGCGCAGGATCGCCCTTGCCGAGCACCTCGCGCACGCCCTCCTCGTTGGGGAGAGGTCGGTAATCGGCCTTGTGGTACTTGAGCGCCATGTGGAGGATCGAGCTGGCCACGAAAACCACGACGGCGGAGACCAGGACGGGGAGCCACAGGCTTCCGAAAGGCATCGCATCACCTCCTTGACCGGGACCGCCCCCCGGGGCGACGGCCGGCAGGGCGACATGGTACGGCACAACCGGCCCGATGCGAGCCGGCAACTGAGACGGCGCCCCCCGGCGGCGAGGGCGCCGGTCCGGAAGGGTCACCGCGTGGCGCGCAAGAGACCGTCCATCTCGGCTTTCATCTTCTGCAGCGCAGTCCGCGCGTCAGGCCGTGCGATCACGTTGGTCATCTCGAACGGATCGGAGCGCAGGTCGTAGAGCTCGTCCATTCCCTCGAGATCGACGTAGTGGATGTACTTCCAGCGTTCCGTGCGCACGCACTGGTAGCCCATGCTGGCCATGCGAGGGAAGACCCTGTCCGAGAAATGCTCGATCAGAATCGAGTCACGCCAGAGGCCCCGCTGGCCGCGGAGCAGCGGAACGAGGGACCGGCCGTGCATGTCCTTGGCGGCCGGCGCTCCGCCGATCTCCAGCAGCGTGGGCGCCAGGTCGATGCCGAGCGCGACCTCGTCGATGGTGCGGCCGGGCTCGACGAGTTTCGGCCAGCGGATGTAGAGCGGGACGCGGATGGATTCTTCGTAGGCCAGCCGCCGCTCCGCGCTCAGGCCGTGCTCGCCGTAGAAGTACCCTTCGTCGCTCGTGAACACGATGAGGGTGTCGGCCAGCGCCCCCTGCGCCTCGAGCGCCGCGAGGATCTGCCCCAGTCCCTCGTCCGCGGCGGCCAGAACGCGCAGGCGATTGCGGATGGTCTCGTCGTCCGTCGCGGTGTCCGGGCCGAGCGGCGGCAGTCCGGCGATGGACCTCATGAGAGCCGGCTTGTCCTCCGGCGGTTTGCCGTGATTCGACCGGTGAGGGATCGTCGCGCCGGCGTAGAGCTGCCGGTGTCGCTCGGCGGGCACGAACTTCCCGCCGGTCGGGTCGGAGATGCTCCCGTCGGCGCTCTGCACCAGGTCCGGATGCACCGCCTTGTGCGAGATATAGAGGAGGTAGGGCTTCGCGTGAGGCTGCTTCACGAAGTCGAGCGCGAACCGGTTGAGGATGTCGGTGAAGTACCCCGGAATCCTCTCGCGCCGGCCGTCGACGTTGAACTCGGGGTCGAGATAGCTCCCCTGGCCCTGCACGCTGATCCAGCGATCGAACCCGGGCCGCGCCGTGTCGTCGACGCCCATGTGCCACTTGCCGACGAACGCCGTCTCGTAGCCGGCGTCGTGCAGCAGGCGCGGGAAGGTCACCAGCTCGTGGCTGCGCCGGCTGCGGTCGGTGTTGTCCGTGATCCCGTGCCGATGAGCGTACTGGCCGGTGAGGATGCTGGCGCGGCTGGGCGAGCAGAGCGGCGTGGTCACGAACGCGTTCGTGAAGCGCGCCCCTTCGCGGGCCAGGCGCGACAGGTGCGGCACCCTCACGAACGGATAGTCCACCTCGTCCCAGCGCAGGTCGTCCATGAGGATGAAGATGATGCTCGGACGCTCCGGAGGCGCGGCCGCCCGCGGTCCGAGGCCCGGCAGAGCGAACGCCAGGACGCACGCCAGGGCCGTCAGGAGGACGAAGGCGGCGCGGCGGCGCCGCGGCTCGAAGCGCAACTCAGTCGGCCCGTGGTGCAAGCGCCCGCACCTCCTGCCAGAGAAGCGCGACGGCGACCGCATAGCAGCCCGCTGCCAGGAGGGGGGCGGTCGCATAGAGCGGCTGCCTCGTGACGACGACCATCGCGGTCAGGACGACGGCGACCGCGACGGCGAGGAACCCATAGCCGCGGCTGCGGTACAGCCACGCGTACGGAAGGAAGTGGGAGCCGAACAGGACGGCCATCGTGAACGGCGTCCATTCGGGCGCCGCACGGAACACGACCACGATGATGGGCCAGTAGAACAGCTGGACCGCGGCCAGCAGGAGCCCGAGCGGGGTCAGGGTCGGGCTCTTGGCGAAGAGATCCCCTCCCGCCAGGCGCGTCAGCAGCGCGCCGACGGGGAACACCGCCCCCGTGAGGAAGAAGCTCAGGATGAGGGCGCTGCGCTGGGGGAGGGCCCGGACGAGGGCTGCCACCCCCAGCCAGTAGCACAGCCCCGCGACGGGCATGCCGATGCCCTTGCGGGTCAGAAGCGCCAGGCGGTCGCGCTCGGCCTCAAGCCCGGAGGGCGGTTGATCCGTCGACATGCGGGCCCCTCAGCGCGCCGGCCGGCGTCGCGGAATCATCGGCGCTTCCTCCTGGCGTCAGCCGGCTGCTCCAGGCGCGCGACCAGGGCGCGCGGGGCGCTCATCCGATACGCCATGCCCACGAGATAGGCGATCTCGCCCCATGCGATCGTGGCCAGATCGAGGCGCACCCCGACCCACCCCTTCGGTCCGAGATAGGCCGGAACGAAGAAGCGGCGCGCGTCCTGCCCCACGAGACTCGCCTGTTCTCCCGGCGCCGCCTTGCACCAGAGCGCGATGCGCCCGTCTCCATGATGGTCATGCAGATAATAGGCGAACGTCTTCTTGCGAACGCGAAATGCGAGATGCTCGTCCGCCAGGCCCATCGCCGACGCATGGACTTCGGGCAGGGCGCGGCAGATCGCGATCAGTCGTCGACGGCGCTGGGCCACCTGCGGCGTTCGCTTCATGGCTATCCTGGCCGGACGAGCCTTCGGCCTCGCATCAGAAGCAGGATCAGGATCAGGCAAAGGACCGCTCCCGGCGCAACCACAAGGGGCGCCTTGGGACTGTACCTGAAGAGCAGCAGGTAGAGGACCCCCAGGCTCAAGGCGACACCGAACGCCGCGAGAGCCGTCCAGATGGGGCGGAGCGCGGTGCGCGCCTCCAGCCAGCGCGCTGCCACGGTACAAGCAAGGAAGGTCACCGTCATCGATGGCACTCCCCAGATGAGCTTGGCGCGCAGCCAGGTCTGATCCTCGGGGTGATCCGCGATGAACGCAAGAATGAGGGCGCAGGCCGTCAGCAAGCCGCCCAGGAGCACGTTCATCCTCAGCCGCCAGACGACCGCCCCGCCGATCGCTCCCACGAAGGCACCGAGGGTCGCGGCCGCTCCGATCAGGATGAGGAAGCCGTAGGCAATCGGCGCCATGGATCAGTCGTGAAACCAGGCGTAGTAGCTCCCGACGACATGCCAGGCCTGCAATGTGTCACTTCTCAGGTCCGTGCCTTGCGTCACCGCAATCCAGGACTCGCTCCGCTTGTCGGCCGGCAGGAGGATTTCGCCGGTTGGATCGAACGCGACGCCGGAGGCCATGCCGCCGAATCCGTCGATGACGACCACGGCGACTTCCGGCGAGGTTCCCTGGCGCCGCAGCGCCTCGACCTGCCGCTGCAGAGCGGCTCTGCAGCCCACGACGTGAACGAGATCGGCGGCCTTCCCCGAAACGGATCCGGCCGGCGAAGGGACCGTGGACAAGAGAGCGACCGTGATGAGACCGGCCAGCATCGTGAGGCCGGAAACCCAGTGGCGGCGCCAGAACGCCAGGACGAGCACCAGGGAGGCCAGCGCGGAGAGCGCGATCGCGATGTTCTTGAGCGCGGCCTCCAGGATCGCCGCTGTCAGCACGGCGTTCGGCACGGCCAGCAGCGCCACGCTGGCGAAGAACAGGAGGAGGGCGACACACAATGGCGCCAGGGCGAGCCTCGCCGCCGTTCTCCCGGGTGCCATCGGTCACCTCCCGGATCGGCCGGCCGCGGCCCTTTCATCCAGCGTGCCGAGACGGAGAGTCCATGCAGTGACCTGCTTCGTGACGAGGAGACCGTTCGTCGTCCACGGATCGGATGCGAGGCGCTCGACGACCTCGGCTGCGCTGGACGCGCGGAAGACGAGGAGCGCGTCCCGCGTCCCCTCCAAAGGACCGGCGAACGCGACGAACCGCTGCTCGAACAAAACATCCATGAACGCGGCGTGGCCTGCCCAGTCCGACTGACCTTCCAGCGGCTTCGAGTCGTCCCACGCCGGTCCGCGCGACCGCAGGACCACGAAGGCCTGTTCCATGGCGCTACTCTAACCCAGCGTCAGTGCCGGCGGCCGCTGTGTCAGTACGGCAGCTCCTCCGGCGTGCGGCCGACGAAATCCGGCTCCGGGTCCTCGACGAACTGGACAGCCTCGATGTCGGCAGCGTGCTCGACAGCCTCACGAGCCTGTCCACGTCCCACGCCAGCAGTCCCCGGGGGCGACGGCCGGGAGTAGTACTGCTTACGCACGATCCTGAGAGGCCTTGGAGCGCAGCAGACCGTACAGGGTGATCAGCAAGGCCACCATGACGGTCACGCCGCAGGCCGTGAGCAGCCCGGTCACGATGGGGTCGTCCGTGCCGTGCGGCGGCGGGAACTTCTCGTTGAGCGTCGGCATGAGCTTCGACGAGGCGCCACTGAAGGCGGCCGCCAGGCCCGCGCCGCCATTCGTCCAGGTGC
>DASRJX010000270.1:0-3874 GCA_035649235.1 Candidatus Cryosericum sp. | reverse complement strand
GGTCCAGCCGGTGGGTCACGGGCATCGCAAAGCCACACGGGGACTGACGAGAACCCGCCGGATTCAGCTGCTTCATTGCATCCTGTCGTCGTACTACATCCTCCGCCCCAGCCGTGAGGAGATGCGGATCTCCGGGGGGCGCCGGAACCTCCCGTGACTGTTCACGGCGACGTTCGTCGTGGTGATCGTCGCCGCCGCCAGCGCGTTTTGCCCGATCTCCCGCCCCGTTCCGCTTCCACCAATCGAGGCCGAAGTCGACAGAAAAGACCCTGTCGGACGTAACATGCAGCTTGTTTCGCCTATGCACTCATCGAAGCCACAGGGAGCGAGCGCCGCGCGTTCTCGACCTTCAATGACGGGAGCGTCGTGCTCGGGATGGTTGCGCCTCAAATGATCTCAATGGAGCCTTCATCATGACGAGGCCACACCCCCATCGCCGCGCCTGGTTGCGCTGGCTTCCGGGGCTCGACATCCTGCGCCGGTACGAGCGGGCGTGGCTGCGGCAGGACCTCCTCGCCGGCCTCGTCCTGACGACGATGCTCGTGCCGGTCGGCGTCGCCTATGCCGAGGCGTCAGGCGTGCCGGGCATCAACGGGCTGTACGCGACGATCGTGCCGCTCCTCGCCTACGCCGCGTTCGGGCCGAGCCGCATTCTCGTGCTCGGCCCCGACTCCTCGCTCGCTCCGGTCATCCTGGGCGTCGTCCTGCCCCTCTCGGCCGGCGACCCGAAGCGCGCCGTCGCGCTGGCGGGCGCCATGGCGATTGTCTCGGGCCTCGTCTGCATCGGATTCGGTCTCGCGCGGCTCGGCTTCATCACCGAGCTGCTTTCGAAGCCGATCCGCTACGGCTACATGAACGGCATCGCGCTGACCGTGCTGCTGAGCCAGATCCCGAAGCTCTTCGGCTTTTCCGCCAAGGAGCCCGGGCCGCTGGGGCAGATGGTCGCCATCGCCAGGCAGATCCTGGCGGGGAACACGAACGGCATGACGCTCGCGATCGGCGCCGGCACGCTCGTGCTGATCCTGGCGCTCAAGCGGTTCCGGCGCGTGCCGGGCCTGCTCATCGCCGTGCTGGCCTCGACCGCCGTCGTCGGCGTCTGGGGCCTGGCGGAGCGCGCCGGCGTGTCGGTTCTCGGTCCGCTGTCCCGTGGTCTGCCGCACCCGGCGCTGCCTCTCATCAGCCTCGACGACGTCGCGAATGTCGTCATGGGCGGCGTCGCGGTGGCGCTCGTCTCGTTCGCCGACACGAGCGTGCTGTCGCGCACCTACGCGGCGCGCCTGCGCACCCCCGTCGATCCGAACCAGGAGATGGCGGGGTTGGGCGTCGCCAACCTCGTTGCCGGCTTCTTCCAGGGCTTCCCGATCAGCAGCAGCTCGTCGCGCACGCCGGTCGCCGAGGCGGCGGGCTCGAAGACGCAGCTCACGGGCGTCGTCGGCGCCATCGCCATCGCGCTCCTCCTGGTGCTGGCGCCGGACCTCCTCCAGTACCTCCCGAACACGGCGCTGGCAGCGGTCGTCATCGCGGCGGCGATCGGCCTTTTCGAGATCGGCGACCTCGGCCGCATCTGGCGCATCCAGCAGTGGGAGTTCTGGCTGTCGATGGCCTGCTTCGCCGGCGTCGCGGTGTTCGGGGCCATCCCCGGCATCGGCATCGCCATCGTCTTCGCGGTCATCGAGTTCCTCTGGGACGGCTGGCGCCCGCACTGCGCGGTGCTCGGGCGCGTGGAAGGGATCAAGGGGTACCACGACATCACCCGCTACCCGCAGGCCCGGCGTGTCCCGGGCCTCGTCATGCTGCGCTGGGACGCGCCGCTGTTCTTCGCCAACGCGGAATTCTTCCACGAGCGCGCGCTCGCCGCGGTGTCGAGCGCCCCGACGCCCGCGCGGTGGCTCGTGGTGGCGGCCGAGCCGGTCACGAGCGTCGACGTGACCGCGGCCGACGTCCTCACCGACCTCGACGACGAGCTGCGCGCCGCCGGGATCCAGTTGTGCTTCGCCGAGATGAAGGATCCTGTCAAGGACAAGCTCCGGCGTTTCGGGATCTACCCGCGCTTCGAGAAGTTCTTCTTCGCGACGGTCGGCGAGGCCGTGAGCCGCTACCTCGAGGCGCACCCGGTGGAGTACGTCGACTGGGAGGATCGCAAGTGAAGCAGCCGCTCGTCACCTAAGAGCTGCCGTCGGAAACCCTTGACCTAGGGAACGCTAAGCGGCGTCCCGGCTCCCGGGCCGGCCGGCGGAGGGCGTCGACCGACGCTCGCGGATGGCCTGCGCCAGCAGATAGAAGCCGAGGATCATCGGCGCCACGGGCCACCACTCCTCCGTCCAATCGAGCGACATGCCGAAGCGCGTGTGAAGCAGGAGGATGAAGCCAGTCGCGATGAGGCAGGCGCCGCCGAAGATCGATCCTCCGGATTTCGGCATCTTGAAGTCCTCCGGCAGATCGATGGCGGGGTTGCCCGCGAGGTACTGGTTGTACAGCGCCGCGCGGCGGGCCGCGTCGATGATGTTGTAGAGCCAGAAGAACGACATGAACAGGGCGAACATCGGCGTCAGCTTGTCGAGCATCTCACCGGCGAGCAGGGTCATGATGCCGGCGACGACCACCGCGTGGATGAACCCCCGCTGGTAGTAGCCGACGTAGACCTGCCCGAGTCCAGGCACCATGGACAGGACGGCGGCGAGGGCCGGCGACTTGGAACGCGGGTCGCGCATCTGGATCGGCTGCGGCGGAATGGCCGGGGCCTGGGCACGCGCTGGCGCATAGTAGGGGGGCGTTTCCGGTCGTCCCTGGTCGGTGTGTGGAACGGCTGACTCGTGAATCGCGCTCATTTGTCGTCTCCCTCGACCCGGTCGGCCCCTGCGGCCGCCCCGTTCGTGTCGTTCGTCGCCCCCAGAGACGCAAGACGACCCCAGAGGGTTCCAAGATCCTGCGACAGCTCGTCCAGCCGGTCGGTGGATCGTCGCACCGCCTCGCCCGCCAGACGGCGCGTCGCTCCGGCCAGCTCCGCCCCCTTCTCCCTCCACCCCGGCGGCACCGCGGTCTGGAGCCGGGGGGCGACGTCCTCTCCCACCGCGCGGAGCCCCGCGACCGGGTTGACGCGGGCCAGCTCGAGGGCGCGATGCGGCACGCCGGCGAGCGGGGAAGCGGGAATCCCGAAGAGCAGCAGCAGGAAGATCGACCCGAGGTAGGCCCCCTCGAAGGCGAAACGCGGGCGCTGCACCAGGCGCCGCCATGCCTCCGTCAGCCGGGCCGCCAGGGGGGGAGCGACCCGTCCGCGTGGCGCCGTGCGCGCCAGAACGTCGGCGAGAAAGCGATCGTCCGGCCGCCGCTCGGCCAGTCCGGGCAGGTCGGCCTTCATGAGGAGGAGGGCCCGCGCCAGACCGGCGCACTCCGGGCAGTCGTTCAGGTGCAGGCGCAGCAGCTCGTCGTCGACCGGGGCGAGGGCGCCGTCAACATGGTCGCACACCAGCCCGCGGGCGCCGCGACAGGCGCTGCCGCTGGTGCGCTCGAGCACGTCCCTCAGGAGCCCCGGAGGCGCCGCGGCTCCGCCCTCGCCGGGGCCGGCCGCGAAGAGCGCCTCCAGGTCGCGGCATCCGGCGCACGTGGCGCGATGCGCCTCGAAGTCGCGCCGCTCGGACGGCCACAGCGTTCCGGCGAGGAACTCGTCGAGCCGCTCGATGAAAGTCCGGCAATCCATGTCGCTCACCTTCTCACGCGCCGTACGATGGATCGAGGCGCCGGACGTGCGCCGCCAGCTCGAGGCGCGCCCGGTTGCAGCGTGACTTGACCGTTCCTGTGGGCACCGCCAGCAGGCTGGAGATCTCCTCGATCATCAGCCCCTGGATGTCCTTCAGCATCAGGATCTCCCGGTCCG
>DASRJX010000269.1:0-6395 GCA_035649235.1 Candidatus Cryosericum sp. | reverse complement strand
CAGCCAGGGCTGTTCGTCGTGCGGCTGAAAATGCCTGCGGGCTACAAGATCGCACCGCACTGGCATCCGACGGACGAGCACGTGACGGTGCTGTCGGGAACGTTCGCGCTGGGCATGGGCGATACGTTCGACAAGGCCAAGATGAAGGATCTCCCCGTGGGAGGCTACGCGCTCCTGCCGGCAGAGATGCGGCATTACGCGCTCGCGAAGACGGAGTCAACCGTCCAGGTTCACGGGATGGGTCCGTTCGCCCTGACGTACGTGAACCCCGCCGACGACCCGGGCAAACGGACCGCGTCGAAATAGAGCCGGCGGACGGCCGAATCGGCCCGCTTGGACGGCCGGCGACCGGACGAGTGGCTGTCAGGCCGTTGTTGGCCTATCGCCGCCAACCACCGTCCGGCCGCCGGCCTTCAATCGCAGGGTGCCTGGGTTGGTGCGCGTGGGACCTCGACGGCGCGCGCCCCGCGGCGCGCACTGGAACGGGTCGCTGAACCTCGTCCGTCTGGCGGGGGATTTCATCGTCCGATCCATCTCCTGCTTCGTCGAGTGGTGGGGCCCTCCAGGCCGGGTCCCACCAGACGCGCGCAATGTGCCACGAGGCGGTTGAAGAAACCTTGAATCGTGGCGGCCGCTCGACTCCTCCCATCCCGCGAACTTCTGAGCCCAAAGGGTTTCTCGGGTTTTTCAGGCGATCGAGGGCGGATCGGAGACGCGGAAGAGCAGGGTCGCGGTCGAGCGCACCGAAAGGAGCAGGCTGCTGATCAGAAGACCCGGCCAGGCGACGATCCACCACGCGTCGGACAGCGCTTCCCGTCCCGAGGCCATGATGCTGCCGAGCGAGATCGCCGGAGCGGGCGCGCCGAGACCGAGGAGCGACAGCGCCGACTCCAGAAGGAGCGTGTCCGCGAAGCGCAGCGCGCCGTTGACCGCCAAGAGCGGGGCCATCTGGGGCAGCAGGTGCCGCAGCACGGTGCGCAACGGCCGCGCGCCGGCGGCGCGCGCGGCCGCGGCGAGGTCGCTGCCGCGCAGCGCCAGCATCTCCGCCCGTACGATGCGGGCGAGACCGGTCCAGGTCGTCGCCCCGAGCACTATCACCATGAGTAGCGAGGAGGGCGGGAAGAGCGTGGCGCACAGAAGGTAGAGCAGAAGCCTCGGGATCGAGCGCAGGGCGTCGACGCCCGCCATGAGCAACGCATCCCACCTGCTCCCGAGCAGCCCTGCCGCCGCTCCGACCATCACGCCGAGAGCCAGGGCGAGCACGACGCTCAGGGCGGCGATCAGGACGGAGTGCCGCAGGCCGAACAGCAGGCGCGCCAGGAGATCCCGCCCCAGGGAGTCCGTGCCGAGCGGATAGAAGCGCGGCTCCGGGGCTCTGGACAGACGATCCGCAGCCACCTGCCCGCTTTCCCCCGCACGGACGAATTCCCAGCCTCCGGATCCTGCATGAAGAGAGGTCACGACGATCGGCCGTCCATCTTGCAGCACGAGAAGATGGGCACGGCTGAGCGGAGGCAGAAAGCGCGCCCCGGCCACGTCCTCCTGCAGGTCGGGCGGCCGCGGAGCCAGGATCGGCGCCAGCACGCCGAGCAGCAGGACCGCCGCCAGCCAGGCGGGGCCCGCCCGCTTCCAGACCGGCGCCGCGCTCACTTCAGCCTGTCCCGCAGGCGCGGATCGGCCCAGACCGACAACACGTCGGCGAGCAGGCTTCCGGCCACCACGGCGATCGACCCGACCCAGGCACAACCCAGGATGAGCGGCGCGTCCCTCGAGAGCACGGCCTGATACGCCAGGCGTCCCATGCCGGGCCACGCGAACAGGACCTCGAGCACGGCGCTCCCTCCCACGAGCCCGGGCAGCGCCAGCCCGAGGAGCGTGACGACCGGAAGCAGCGCTCCCGTCAGCGAATGCTTCAGGAGGATCTCGCGTCGCGTCGCCCCCCGGGCCAGCGCGTTCCGGACCAGGTCACGGCCCAGGATGGAGCGCATCTCCTCGCGGACGTAGAGGGCGATCCCGGCGGCGGCGGGCAGCGTCAGCGAGAGACACGGGAGGATGAGGTGGCGCACGGCGTCCAGCAGCCGGCTCCACGCTCCCATCGACGCAGCCTCGACCGAATGCATCTGCGAGACCGGCAGCCACCCCAGGCGGACCGAGAAGAGCGACACCATCACCAGGCCGATCCAGTAGGACGGAAAGGAGTAGAGGAGGCTGGCGACGAGGACGACGACGCGATCCCAGAGTCGCGAGCGAAGCGCCGCCGCCAGGATGCCGGCGGCCGTGCCCCAGAGGAACTGAAGCGCCAGGGCGATGCCCGCGAGCACCGCCGTCTTCGCCAGCGACTCGCGCAGCAGGCTCGCGACCGGTCGCCGCTGCGAATACGAGGTCCCGAGATCGCCGCTCAGGAACGCGCCGAGCCAGGAGCCGAAGCGCTCCGGCAGCGGCCGGTCGGCGCCGAACGCCTGGCGCAGCCGGCCGGCCGCCTGAGGTCCGGCACCGGCTCCCGGCTCCTGGCTGAACGGGTCCCCCGGTGCCATCTCCACCAGCAGGAAGACGATGGTCAGGATCAACAGCAGGAGCGGCACGGCCGCCAGGATCCTGCGCCCCACGTAGCCCGCCACGGATCGCCTCCCTGCGACCAGCGGATTGTCCTACAATCGGCCCAAGCCACGATGCGGGAGTCAGTATGAGGCACGCGACAGGCGTTCGCAGGGCGGCGCCACGACGCGGGTTGCGCGGCGCCGCGATCCTCCTGTTGGCGACAGCCCTGCCGCTCGCCGCTCCGCGAGGCGACGCACCGAAAGTGGCGGCGCCGCGGCCCAGCCGCATCGTCATCGGCGTGCGGGGCGACATCACGTCGTTCAACATCTACACCGCGACCAACGCCTTCTCCCAGGAGGTGATCGACCTGCTCTCCCTTCGTCTGGCGGAGGAGCAGGACGATTTCGGGCAGGGGCCGCCGACGTTCCGTCCCGGTCTCGCCCGGTCGTGGGAGTTCTCCGCCGACCGCAGGACGCTCACCTTCCGGCTCGACCCCAAGGCGAAGTGGAGCGACGGGAAACCCGTGACCTCGGCCGACGTCCTGTTCTCGAATCGCGCGGCCGCGAGCCGCGAGGTGGCCTGGGTCGGGAGCGACGTCAAGGAGGCGATCGCCGAGGTGACGGCGCCGGACCCGCGGACCGCGGTCTTCCGGTTCGCGCGCGCCTATCCCTATGCGCTCATGGACGCGGTCGAGGGGAACATCGTGCCGGAGCACGTGTACGGGAAGACCCCGCTCGCGGAATGGCCGCAGCACCCCTTCCTGACGGCTCCGGTGTCGAGCGGCCCGTTCCTCCTGAAGCGGTACGAGCGCGGGGCGCTGATCGAGTTGACGCGCAACCCCGGCTACGCGCGCGCTCCCCTGCCGCGGCTCGACGCGGTGATCTTCCGCGTCATCCCGGACGAGACGACGCTGCTCAACGAGCTGCTCGCCGGCGGCATCGACTTCATGGAGAACCTCCCCGAGGACGCGGTGGCCAGGGTCCGCGCCAAACAGGACCTCACCGTCGTGCGGGCGCCGGACCTCTCGTACACCTTCATCTCCTGGAACACCGAGCGCCCGCTCTTCAAGGACGCCCGGGTGCGCCGCGCGCTCACGCTCGCCATCGACCGAGAGGCGATCATCGAAGGGCTCCTCAAGGAGACGGGCCGGCCGTCGGCCGGGCCGATCCTCTCCTGCATGTGGGCCCGCGATCCCTCGCTGAAGCCGCTCCCCTACGACCCGGAGGCGGCGCGCCGGCTCCTGGCGGAGGCGGGCTTCGCGGACCGCGACGGCGACGGGCTGATCGACCGGGACGGACGCGCCTTCCGCTTCGACCTCGAGACCAACCAGGGCTCGAGGCTGCGGGCCGACATCGTGCAGATGGTCGCGGCGCAGCTCCGCAAGGTCGGCATCGAGGCGACGCCGCGCACCTTCGAGTTCGGCGCCTTCATCGCGCGCCACGAGAAGCACGACTACGACGCCTTCGTCGGCTCCTGGCGCGAGTCGACCAAGGTCGATCTGAAATCGGCCTTCCACAGCGCCTCGCGCGACGGCGGCTACAACTACGGCTCGTACGCCGACGCCGAGTTGGACGGGCTCATCGACAAGGCCAGGATGGAGGTGGACCGGGACACCGCCCGCAGGCTCTGGTGGCGGGCGCAGCAGATCATCGCGCGCGATCAGCCTCTGACGTTCCTGTTCGAGCGCGATCGGCTGCACGCGGTGCCGCGCGATCTCACGGGGCTCCGTCTGAGCCCGAGAACGGCGTACGCCTCGCTCGAAGAGTGGTCCTTCGCTCCGCGGGGGAAGCCGTGACCGACGCGGTCCCGCTCCTGGGCGCCAAGCTCCTCCCCCCGGCTCCCGGTCCGTTCCATCTGGCCCGCCCGCGCCTGCACGCGCAGGTGCAGCGATCCCTCGAGGGGCGCGCCACTTTCGTCGTGGCGGGACCGGGCTATGGCAAGACCAGCCTGCTCTCCCGGTTCCTGCAGGAGACCGCGGCCGACTCGGTCTGGCTGTCGCTCGACGCCTCGGATCGCGACCCCTGGGTGCTCCTGCGGTATCTCGTGCAGGGGCTCAGGGAGCACGCTCCGGAGCTGGGCGCGCGCACCGAGGGCGTGTGGCAGGACCTGCGGGGGCAGGCCGAGGAGGTGGAGCGCCTGTGCGACCTGTTCATCAGCGACGCCGAGGAGTCGCTGGGCGGCCGGGTCATCCTGGTCCTGGACGGAACGCAGCACCTGGAGGCGAGCCCGCTCTGCGTCCGGGCGATCCGGCGCCTGCTGGCGTATCTCCCGGGCACGCTGCACCTGATCCTGGCCGGACGATCGCTCCCCGAGATCGGGACGAGGGGCCTGGCCGGCGAAGGAGCGTCCGCGGCGATCCAGGCCGAGGACCTCCGCTTCACGCCGGAGGAGACGCGCACGCTGCTCCTCGAGACGTTCGGGCTCAAGATGGGCCCGGAGACCGTCGACAAGGTGCAGGCGCGGACGCGCGGCTGGGTGACCGCCCTGCAGCTCCTGAAGCGGACGGCGCGCCTGGAGCAGGAGAGCCCCGATCTCCCCGAGGATCTGTTCGTCAGGACCGAGTCGGAGATCTTCGACTACTTCAGCGAGGAGGTGCTCGCCGCCGAGAGCGCCCCGGCGCGCGCGTTCCTGCTGGCGACCTCGCTCCCCGCGGTCCTCGATCCCGATCTGTGCGCGGAGGTGCTGCCGGACCTCGACGCGCGCGCCATGCTGGCCGCGATCCTGCGGCGCAAGCTGTTCCTCTCCCCCCTGGAGAGCCGCGCCGAGCTGTACGCCTACGATCCGCTGTTCCGGGACTTCCTGCGGCGCAAGCTCCGGGCCGAGAAGGGCGCGAGCGGGGTCCGCGACCTCGAGCGTCTCTACGGCCGGGCGTACGAGCGGCGCGGCGATCTGCCCCAGGCGCTCGCCCACGACCTGGCGGCGGAGGAGACGCAAGGGATCGCGGCGCTTCTGACGCGGCACGGGAAGGGGCTGCTGCGCGCCGGGATGTTCGAGCCGGTCCGCGAAGCGGCGGAGTTCCTGACCGGCCGCGAGGTGCAGTCGCCGGCGCTCGACGATCTTCTCGGGGAGGCCGCCCGCCTGGTGGGCGATTACGCTGCCGCCATCGGCCACTTCGAGCGGTCGCTCTCCGGCGGGGGGCGCGGCGGTGCGGGGCGGGGAGCCGCGAGGCTGCCGCGCGGCCTGCGCGCGGGGGCGCTGCAGGGGCTGTCCTATTCCCTTCTGAAGACGGGAGAGACGGCGCGCGCCATGACCACCGCGCAGGAGGCGCTGGCCGCCGTGGGCGACCGGGATCCGGCGCTGCGGGCCCGGATCCTGAACAGCCTGTCCATCGTCCGCTATCGGGAGAACCAGCACGCCGAGGCGCTGGAAGGATGGCACGAGGCGCTGTCGCTGGCGCGCCAGGCGCAGGACGAGCACCTGATCCTGATGATCGCCCACAACCTCGGGCTGCCGCATGCGGTGCAGGGGGATTTTCGCCGCGCCTCCGAGTGCTTCCGCATCCTGACCGGACCGGACAACGGCCGCCTGGGCCCGGAGGAAGGGGCCGCGTTCCTGAACCTGGCGCGGATCGAGACGCTGCGCGGCGACCACGACCGGGCCGCCCGGCTGCTCCTGGACGCCCGCGAGATCGCCGCGCGGTTGCGGCTCAAGGCGCTCACCGCCGACGTGCTGGAAGCCGAGGGAACGCTGCTGCGCGAGAGCGGCGACCTGGACGGGGCCGCCGAGCGGTATTCGCGGGCCCGGGACCTGTTCACCGAGCTGGGGCTGCGCAACGTGCTCGACAGCCTGGCCGAGGAGGAAGCGCTGCTCCTGGCGCGGCGCGGGGAGCACGAGGAGGCGGAGCGGGTGGCGTCGCG
>DASRJX010000268.1:0-36719 GCA_035649235.1 Candidatus Cryosericum sp. | reverse complement strand
AGGGGTCCGGCTCCTGGTGCACAGCGTCTGGGACCGGCCCGTGGACGAGGAGTTCCTCCGGATGGCGAAGGACCATGGCGCCATCTACTGTCCGACTCTCACCGTCATCGACGGGTATGTGCGCATGTTCGGGGCCGCGGTCGCAGGACAAGCGCCTGCGATCGACGACCCGAACGGCTGCGTCGATCCGGGGACGAGGGCGCTCGTCGCCGGCACGGCGGCGGACGGCGCCGGCAAGGTCGACGCGGCCGCCCTGGAGAAGCGCCGGGCGGCCTCCGCCGAGCGGCACGCGACCATGGCCGCGAACCTGATGGCTGTGTTCCGGGCGGGGATACCGGTCGCCATGGGGACCGACGCCGGCAATCCGCTCACCCTTCATGGTCCTTCCGTGTACGCCGAGATGGAGGCGATGCAGGCCGCCGGGATGTCGCCTATGGAGGTTTTGTCAGCCGCCACGCGCGGAGGCGCCCTGGCGATGCGACGCGAGGCCGACTTCGGCACAGTGGCGAAAGGGAAGATGGCCGACCTCATCGTGGTCGCGGCCGACCCCGGGGCCGACATCGCGAATCTCCGCGCGCTCCGCTACGTCGTCCGCGGGGGCGTCGTCCGCTCCCAGAAGGAACTGCGCGCGCCCGCCCGATGAGCGCGAGCGATGGTGCGGCATCCCAGGAGGGCCCCGCGGCCGGCCGGTTCCGGCGGTCCTTCTGGCTCCTCCTCCTGCTGACGCTCGCCGGCCTGGCTCCGCTGGTCCACGCGCACGTCTTTCAAGCCGGCAACGACGCCTCACGCTTCGCTCAGATAGAGGCCCTGGTCGACTTCGGCGAAGGGCCCATCGACGACACGCGCTACCGCTGGACCGTCGACCGGGTGATCATCGGAAGCCGGGTGTACAGCAACAAGCCCCCGCTGCTCTCCCTGCTGGGCGCCGTCGTCTACCTGGGGATCAGGACCGTCACGGGCCTGACCTTCGCCCGGAACGAAGCCGCGGTGATCTACCTCCTGAACCTCCTGCTGGCCGCCCTGCCGACGGCCTGGCTCGTGGCGCGGTTCCACGGAACGCTGGTGAGCCTCTGGAGCGCCCACGGGAACGAGGGGGGAGGCCCGGGGATCGCCCGGTCCGCGGCGCTCGTCACGGCGGCGCTGGCGGCCGGAACGATTCTCACCTCGTTCTCGACCGTGCTCAACAACCACACGATCGCCGCAGCGTGCCTCTTCGCGGCCTGCGCGGCGGCCTGGTCGGGCGGCGCCCTGGCGGCGGGGGCCTGGATCGCCCTCACCGCGTGCATCGATCAGGTGCCCGGCCTGGTCTTCGCCCCGGCGCTCGCCGTCATGGTGCGTGACCTGGGGGGCCGGCGGGGGCTGGTGCGCTACCTGGGTGCCCTGGCCGCGGGGGGGCTGGTCTTCGTGGTGGCCAACCTGCTCGTGACCGGGTCCCCCTGGCCGCCGAAGATGGTCCCGGGCGCGAGCGACTTCAGCAGCGGCATGGCCCCCAGCGTGGCCGGAGTCCTGCTGCCGAAGGACTGGACCTACCCACTGGCGGCGCTCTTCGGCTGGCACGGCTTCTTCAGCGTCTCGCCGGTGCTGTTGTTCGGAGCCGCCGGCATGGTCCGAGCCGCCCGCACCGGCGTGCCGCTGCGCCGGCTCTGGGTCGTGCTGCTGGGAGCCGCCTGCGCCGTGATGATCGCGGGGCACGCCCTGTTCGTGGGTTCCTACGGCGGCTGGTCGTACGGCTTCCGGTATCTCATCCCGATCGTTCCCGTTCTGTTGTTCTTCGCCCCGGGCGTCCTGGGGGCGAAGGGGAGGTGGATCTTCGTGCCGATCCTGCTGATCTCCTGCTTCACGGCCTTGCTGGGAGCCTACCATCCCTGGCCGCCGGGTCACGAGCCGGAGACCGGGAGGCACCCTGTCGCCTCGGTCGTGACCAATCCGATCGGCGCCAACCTGGCGGCCTGGATGCGCCAGCACCTTCCTGGTGGTGGGCCTGCGGACCTGGCGGGGCGCCTGTTCATCAGCGCCGACCGGCAGGAGCGGGAGAGGTACCTGGCCCTGTTCTACGCGAGCAAGGGAGATCTGGCGATGGCGCAGCGGATCGTCGACGGCGGCCTCGATCCGTGACAGGGGCGAGGCCGTTGGCGAAGGCCCGCGGCCGCGTACATGATCAGCGGAGGACGGCGAGCCGGGCCAGAAGATTGGCCCCCGTCACGAAGGCCGCGAGGAGAGCGGGAGCCCATAGGCCCAGGCGACCCGTGAAGGCGACCGCGCCCGCCGCAGCCAGCATGGAGAGGCCCGAGACGGACGGCAGCAGATATCGTCCCTGAGGCTGGAAGTCCACGGCGTACGAATGCCAGAACGACAGCAGGCCGCCGATCGCCAGCAGAGGGAACGAGAACAGGAACGGCAGCCTGAGGGCGGGTGGTCGTCGATCCGGACCACCAATCAGGTGCCCCGCCAGCGAGATCGAGAAGACGAGGGCCGCCAGGGCATAAATCAGCAAAGGCAGCGGCTCGTCCATCCAGCCGAAGGCCCCGTAGAGGCTGAACAGGCTCGGCAGGAGCCAGGCGATGAGCGGGAACTCGAGGATGCCGCGGCCCGTCCGGAGCATCGAGCCGGTTTCCAGAAGGGTGGTCTGCCCGGCCAGGTCGGGGGGGAGCGCGGCGGTGAAATCCTGCAGCGCGGCGGACCTCGTGCCGCCACCAGGCACGCCGGAGGCGTGCGGCGGCTCGGCGAACAGGAACCACGCCCCCACGACGGCCAGCGCCACGGCGCCGCTCAGGAGAAAGGACCGGACGGCTCCCTTCCCCTGCGTCGCGCTGGAGCGGATGATCCAGAAGCCGACGAGGGGGAGGACGGCGCAGGCGTACGGCTTCGAGAGCGCGACCAGCCCGAGCGCCAGACCGAGCGCGGCGTTGCGGCCGGTGGAGACGCCATCCGTCTCCAAGAGCGTGCAGACGAGAAGCAGGAGCGCCGTCGTCGCGAGAGCGGGCGCGTCGTCGTTGACGTAAGCACCCACGAAGGTCACCTGCGGCCAGAGTCCGAACGTCACGCCCGCGAGCGACGCCAGGGCGAGCCGATCGGGCCAGAGCCGCAGCGCGGCCAGAAAGATCAGGACGGCGGCCGCGGCGACCCAGCAGGAGGAGATCGCCCGGGCCTTCCACAGGCTGAATCCTCCGGTCACCCTCTGGAGCGTGCCGGCGATCAGGTGCGCCGGCTGGGGCCAGAACAGGTACGGCTGGCGCACTTCGTACCTGTGGGCGGGGTGGATCTCCGTGCCGGCCGGAAAGATCATCCGGCCCTGCACGATCGACGGGTCGATCGGGACCCGGCACACGCTGTCCATCAGGTGGATCCGGAACCGTCCCTCGCCGAAGGAGGGCAATCGACCGCGCTCGGCCACGAAGCGCTGGGTGGCGATGTGCTCGTATTCGTCGGGGGCGCCGTTCTCCGGGATCGCGCGGGCCCACCAGGCGGCGTCGAGCAGGACGAGCAGGAACAGCGCGGCCGCCGCCGCGCCCGATCGTGCCGCGCGCGGAGCGAGCGCCGCCGCCGGGACGCCTGCCGCGATGGGGACCGGCCTCCCGGAGACGAGGCTCACCAGCGCTCCTACTCCTCCATGTATTTCTGCTTGAGGGCTTCCAGGACGGCCGCGTCCGCGAGCGTGGTCACGTCGCCGAGGGCGCGGCCTTCTGCGATGTCGCGCAGCAGCCGCCGCATGATCTTGCCGGAGCGTGTCTTGGGCAGCTCGGGCGTGAAGATCAGATCGTCGGGGCGGGCGAGGGCACCGATCTTGCGGACCACGTGCTGCTTCAGCTCGTCGGCCAGGCGCGCGTCGGAGGAGCGGCCCTCCTTGACCGTGACGAACGCGGAGATCGCCTGCCCCTTGAGATCGTGGTTCTTGCCGACGACCGCGGCCTCGGCGACGGCCGGGTGATCGACGAGGGCGCTTTCAACCTCCATGGTGCCGATCCTGTGCCCGGCGACGTTGAGGACGTCGTCGACGCGTCCCAGGAGCCAGAAGTTGCCGTGACGATCGCGCCGCGCGCCGTCGCCCGGGAAGTACGTCCTGGCATCCCACTTCGACCAGTAGGTCTGCACGTAGCGCTCGGGATCCCCGTAGATCGTCTGCATCATCGCCGGCCAGGGGCGCGTGATCGCCAGGTAGCCGCCCCCCTCCTTGACCGGCCGCCCCGTCTCGTCGAGGACGTCGGCGAACACGCCGGGGAAGGGGCGCGTCGCCGATCCGGGCGGGGTCGTCGTGACCCCCGGCAGCGGAGTGATCAGGATCATCCCGGTCTCCGTCTGCCACCAGGTATCGACGACCGGACAGCGCTCGCCGCCAATGACCTTCTGGTACCAGACCCAGGCCTCCGGGTTGATCGGCTCGCCCACGCTGCCCAGGAGCCGCAGCCCGGACAGGTCGTGCTTCTCCGGCCACTCCGTCCCCCACCGCATGAAGGCGCGGATGGCGGTCGGGGCCGTGTAGAAGACGGTCACGCCGTACTTGGCGCACATCTGCCAGAAGCGGCCCCGATCGGGCCAGTCGGGCGCACCCTCGTACATCAGGATGGTGGCCCCGTTCAGCATCGGCCCGTACACGACGTACGAGTGTCCCGTCACCCATCCGATGTCCGCGGTGCACCAGTAGACGTCCTGCGGCTTGAGGTCGAACACCCAGCGCGTCGTGGCGAAGGTGCCGACCATGTAGCCGCCGGTCGTGTGGACGATCCCCTTCGGCTTTCCCGTCGTGCCCGACGTATAGAGGATGAACAGCATATCGGTCGACTCGACCGGCTCGGCGGGGCAGTCGGCCGAGGCGCCCTCCATGAGCCGGTGCCACCAGTGATCGCGCCCCTCCTGCACCTGGATCGGGAAGCGCCCTCGCATGACCACGACGACGTGCTTCACCGACGGCGCGCCCTCGAGCGCCTCGTCGGCGAACCGCTTCAGAGGCACGTGGGCGCCGCGCCGGTAGCCGCCGTCGGCGGTCACCAGCACCGTCGCCCGGGCGTCGTTCATCCGGTCGCGCAGCGCCTCCGCCGAGAAGCCGCCGAAGACCACGCTGTGCACGGCCCCGATGCGCGCGCAGGCCAGCATGGCGATTGCCAGCTCCGGGATCATCGGCAGATAGAGCATGACGCGGTCGCCCTTCGAGACTCCGAGCCCCTTCAGGACGTTGGCGAACTTGCACACCTCCCGGTGGAGCTGCGCGTAGGTGAGGGTGCGCTCCTCTCCCGGCTCCCCCTCCCACAGAAGGGCGGCCTTGTTGCGCGTCGCCGTCTTCAGGTGGCGATCGAGGCAGTTGTAGGCGAGGTTCGTCCTGCCCCCCACGAACCAGCGGGCCTGGGGCGGCTTCCACTCGAGGATCGTCCGGAAGGGACGGTACCAGTGCAGCTCGCGGGCGATTGCGGCCCAGAAGGCGTCCGGATTCCTGGCGGCCTTCCTGTAGACGCCGGGGTCGGCGACGTTCGCCTGGCGCCGGAAGGCCGCCTTGGGACGGAACAGTCGGTTCTCGTGCAGGAGGACGTCGATGCCGGCGCCCCCGGCCGCAGGCGCTTTCCTCTTCGATCGGGCCACCGCTCGCACCTCGCGTCGGGACACTGAGGGGCCGCAATATAGCCAAGGCGCTCCGGGACGTCAATCAACGGCCGGGCGGGTCGCGGGCCGGCCCGGCCCCGCGCGGCGTGGTTCCCATGCGCTTTGACAGCGCTCGGGCGCTTGCGTAGACTCATGCCCCCTGTGAGGCCCGCGACGTCCGTGTCGGCCATCGACCAGATTCTCGCCCGCTCCCTGCCGTTGGTGCCGAAACCGATCGTGCGGCGCGTGTCCCGGCGCTACATCGCTGGAGACACGCTGCGCGAGGCGGTCCAGACGGTGCGCGAGCTCAATGGCTTTGGCCTCATGGCGACGCTCGACGTCCTCGGCGAGAGCGTCACCGATCGCTCACTGGTCGAGGCTGCGGCGCGGGAGTACGAGGAGGCGCTGCGCGCGATCATCCAGGCGCGCCTCGATTCGAACCTGTCGGTCAAGCCGACCCAGTTCGGGATGAAGATCGATTTTGATCTCTGTCTCGCGAAGATCCGCGGCCTGGCCCGGCAGGCGCGCGAGGCGGGGAGCTTCCTCCGCCTCGACATGGAAGACTCCAGCTGCACCAGCCCGACGCTCGACCTGTATCGCCGCCTGGCGCCCGAATGCCCGGGAGCCGTCGGCGTCGTCCTGCAGGCGTACATGCGGCGCAGCCTCAACGACGTCAAGGAGCTGCCGGATCAGGCCAATGTCCGCCTCTGCAAGGGAATCTACATCGAGCCGCCGGAGATCGCCTACCGCGACCGCGCCCTGGTGAACAAGAACTTCGTGCACCTCCTGGAGGCGCTCCTGGACCGTGGGGCCTACGTCGGGATCGCCACGCACGACGAGGAGTTGGTCTGGGAGGCGTATCGGATCATCGAGCGGCGCCAGCTCGCCCCCGCTTCGTACGAGTTCCAGATGCTGCTGGGGGTCGCTGAGCCGCTGCGCCGGCGCATCCGCGGAGACGGCCACCGGCTGCGCGTCTATGTCCCGTTCGGGGCGCACTGGTACGCCTACTCGCTGCGGCGCCTGAAGGAGAACCCGCGCATCGCGGGTTACATCCTGTCGAGCCTATTCCGGCCCAGGACGTCGTAGCGACGGGTCGAGGACGGGCCCCGGCCGTTACGGGGCGCGGGTCGCAGGCGGTTCCCGGGTCAGGCCGTGTTCAGTTTCAGTTCGGGCGGGTGCTCGACGCCGGCGCGGCCGGCGGACAGAGGAGCCGATTGCGGGAAGCCGAGCGTGACCTCGGTCCCCTGCAGAGGCACGCTCTTGATGCCTATGGTGGCGCCGATCCTCTCCAGTGCCTGGCGCGTCTCCCAGAGTCCCAGACCGGCGCCTCCGCGGTCGGGCTTGGTGGTGAAGAAAGGGTCGTAGACCTTTCCCAGGTGCTCGGGCCGGATGCCGATGCCGGCGTCCCGCACCCGCGCCACCACGCGCTCCCCCTCGTGGGCGGTCTCCACGGTGATGGTGCCGCCCGCGTGCGGCATCGCCTCGACGGCGTTGATGATCACGTTGAGGAGCGCGCTCTGGATCCGGCCGGCAGAGCCGAACACCGGCGGCACGACGGCGAACCGCTCCTCGAACCGGATGCCTCGTTCCTGGGCGCGGTGACGGCAGAGGTCGATCGCCTCCTGCATGAGGTTGTTGAGGTTGAAGGGGGCCTTGGAAGGGGCCGTCAGGGAGTAGGACGCGAGCGGTCCGATGAGGCGCCCCACCTCGCCGGCGCGGGCCGCCAGCCTCTCCGCCGCGTGACGCCCTCCTTCCGTGAGGGTGGCGTCCGTGGCCAGGGTCCTGGACTCCGATGCCAGCTCCCGGAGCGGCTGCCGGAGCTCCTCCATCGTGGCGTCGACGAAGGCCCCCAGGGACCGGCAGGAGCCGCTGGAGATGATGTGCTCCTGCGACAGCCACAGCTCCTGGCTCAGCCGCATCAGCTGCGCCGCGTTCTGCCGGAGGCGCCGGCGCGCCTCACGGGCGTAGCCGGGGAGGAAGCCCAGAAGGACGCAGGCCGCGGCGGCGGCTCCTTTCCAGACGGCGTGAGAGGGCAGGAGCCACGCGGCGGCGGTGCCGGCGAGCAGGCCACACCCTGCGCCCACGAGCGCCGGCCGGGAGAACGACAGCGAGCGGGATTTTTTCATCCCTCGTCCCTCAGGAGCCGCCGGAATCCGGGCCCGGCTCCGCCGGCCGGGACTTGTCCAGGGCCGCCATGCGGGGACCGTTCTTGTTGGGCCCCGGGGCCGCCTGATAGCGCAGATCCTGCACCGGCTGCCCGCCGACGAGGTGCTCCTCGAGGATGCGCGCGGCCTTCTCCTTCGTCACCGCCCCATACCAGACGTTCTCGGGATAGACGACCACCATCGGTCCGTTGCCGCACTGATCGAAGCAGCCCGACTTGTTGATCCGGACGCTCTTCTTGAGCCCGCGCTCCTTGATCCCATCCTTGAGCAGGCGATGCACCTCGGCCGATCCGTCGAGCGGACAATACTCGCCATGGGTGCACACGAAGACGTGCCGGTTGAACTGTCCCAAGGTCGCCTCCAGGGAGAAGCGACGGTACCACAGCGCCGCGGCCGACACAATGATTGGGGAGGCGTCGCGTGCCACCCGCCGCGGCGTGCCCGAGGTTGACGGTAGAATGTTCGGGCATGAACGGACTGGAATCGGCGCTGGAGCGTCTCAAGGCACGACGGGAGATCCCGGTCTTCCCGCTGCCGAACGTCGTCCTATTCCCGCACGTCAGCCTCGGATTGCACATCTTCGAGCCGCGCTACAGGCGGATGATCGAGGACGCTCTCGCCTCCGACCGGCTGATCGCCATGGCCCTTCTGAAAGAGGGGTGGGAGCAGGACTATTACGGAAGCCCTCCGGTCCACGACATCGCCTGCGCCGGCGTGATCGAGGAGCATCAGCGCCTGCCGGACGCGCGGTTCAACATCCGGCTCCGCGGACTGAGCCGCATCGCGCTCGGGGCCTTCACCGCGACGGCGCCTTACCGGGTGGTCACGTTCCAGACCCTCGGCGACCTGAACGCGGACGACGGGCCCGCCGTGAGGGCGCACCGCGAGCGGCTCCTGCTCACCTGCGCGGGCCTGCTGCGCGACATCGCCGGGCCGTCGGCGCGACCGCTGGCGCTGTCGCCCGACCTGCCGTTCACCGTGGGGGTCAACGCGCTCTGCCAGAGCCTCTCGGCGGACGCGGGACGCCGCCAAGCGCTGCTCGAGACGGATGACGTCATCGAGCGCTGCCGGACACTCCTGGAGATCCTCACCGACCTCTGGAAGGACGCCGCGGCGCGCCAGGAAGATCCCGGCCGCCCTCACTAGCCGGGAGGCTCCGATTCGAGGCGCGCGCCCCGCAGCGCGGCGATCGCCGACACCACCTCGCCAATCTTGTTGTTCGGGGTCGAGGCGCCGGCCGTCAGGCCGATGGTGAGCGGCCCCGCGGGCAGCCAGCCCTCGGTGCGGGTCTCCCCGGGCGATCCGGACGGCTTGTGGCGCACGCCGCCCCGGCCGTCGAAGCAGGACGCGTCCTCGATGTGGTAGGTCGGGACGCTCCTCCCTGCCAGGGCCGCCAGATGGGTGGTGTTGCTGCTGTTGTAGCCTCCGATGACCACCATCAGGTCGGGCCTGCTGGCGATCAGGTCCCGGACGGCGTCCTGGCGATCCTGGGTGGCGCTGCAGATGGTATCGAAGGCCCGGAACCTGGACTCCAACTCGGCCTCGCCGTAACGCTCCACGAGCGCCGTGCGGATCATCTCCTGGATGCTCAGAGATTCCGAGGAGAGCATGGTGGTCTGGTTCGCCACCCCGATGCGTCCCAGGTCCTGGTCGGGATCGAAGCCGGGAGAGCAGGCGGGCGCGAAGCGCTCCGCGAACGCCTTTTTGTCGCCGCCCCCGCGGATGTAGTCGCAGACGAGCGCCGCTTCCTCCAGGTTACGCACCACGAGGAAGCGGCCGCCAGGGACCTGGGTCGTGCGGGAGGCGGTGGCCCGTGTCTCCTCGTGCGCATACTTGCCGTGGATGACGGCCGTGAAGCCTCCGGCGGAGAACCGGTCGACGTTCTTCCAGACGTTCAGCACCGAGCCGCACGTCGTGTCGACCAGAATGCAGTCGCGGGCCCGCAGCGCGTCCATCTCCTGCACGGTGACGCCGAACGCGGGAAGGATGACGACGTCTCCGCTCCGGACCACGTCGAGGCCCGGACCGCCGCCGTCAGCGTCCCGCAGGAAGCCGATCCCCTGCTCCTTCAGGCGGCGGTTGACGTGCGGGTTGTGGATGATCTCGCCGGTCAGATAGATGGTGCGATCGGGGAAGCGGCGCCGCGTCTCGTAGGCATACTCGACGGCACGCTCCACCCCGTAGCAGAACCCGAACTCCCGGGCCAGCCGGAAGGTCAGATCGCCGACCTTGAGGCAGAAATCCGAGGACCTGAGGCGCTCGACGATCCGGCTGTGGTAGTCCGCCTGCAGGTCCGGACCGACCGCCTCCTTCAGGCCGAAGCCGCGCTGGAAATACGTCGTTTCCATGCCGGCATTCTACACGAGCGATCCGGGGCGGGACGCCCGGGAGGGCCCCTCCACACCCAGGATGCGCTCCGGGCAGGCGGCGACGCTCATGTCGCCCCCCCGCAGGAAATTGATCAAGGTGATCCCGAAGGTGCGGGCGGTCTCGATCGCCAGCGTGGTGGGGCCGGAGACCGCGCAGACGATCGGGATGCCGGCCACGGCGGCCTTCTGGAGGATCTCGAAGGAGGTGCGCCCGGACACGAGCAGGATGCCATCCGAGGTCGGTGATCCATCGATCAGGGCGCGGCCGATGACCTTGTCGACCGCGTTGTGCCGCCCGACGTCCTCGCGACAGATCCGCAGCTCTCCCGAGGCCGAGAACAGGCCGGCGGCGTGCAGCGCGCCGGTACGCCGGAAGACGTCCTGCGCCCCGGCGAGCCGCTCGGGCAGGGCGCCGAGAACCGTGCGCTCCACCCGGAGGGCCGAAGTGACCGGCCGCGCCTGCGTGGCGAGCGCCTCGAGCGAAGCCTTGCCGCAGACACCGCAGGCGGCGCTGGTCAGAAGCGCGCGTCGCATCCGCTCGCGGTCGAGGGTGACGCCGGGGGCCAGTCCGATCTCCACGACATTGGCTCCGCCGGCGGCCTCCGGCCGCGCGTCCGGGCAATGACGGATCGTGCCGAGGTCTGCGGCCGAGCGGATGACGCCCTCGGTGAGGGCGAAGCCGGCCGCCAGCTCCAGGTCGGCCCCGGGCGTTCGCATCACCACCGCCAGCGTGTCCCCTTCGACGCGGATCTCGAGCGGCTCTTCGACCACCACCCAGCCATCCACAACACTCGCCGCGGCTCCGCGGACCTTGAGCAGGGGCCGGCTCTCGAGAGCATCCCGCATCATGCCGGTATTCTACGCCGGGCCCGGCGGCCGCCGATGTGGGCCGCGCCGCCGCCGGGGGGTGCGGCTGCTACACCGCTCGGGGCGTGCAGGCGCCGCCGTCCGGGCTTGACAGCACCGGGGCCTTCTGCAAAGGTATGCGCTCTCTCGTTCGAGGTCGACATGAAACGGCAGGTCCTGAAGGGAGTGTTGAGGCTCATCCTCGTCCTGGGCGCCTTCGCCACGCCGGCGATGGCGCAGAATCGCGAGAAGGCGTGGGAGATCAATCCCTACGCCGGCATCGTGTGGTTCGACAAGGTTGAGGGGGAGCAGCTCCTGAACGACACCTGGGACCTGGGATTCCGCTTCGGCTACCACTGGACGAAGAGCCAGATGGTCGAGTTCGGCTTCTACGGCGGCGCCACCGATGACGGGCTCGATCAGGGGATCGATGTCGACCTCCTGGGTGGCCAGGTCAACTACGTGTACAACTTCTTCCTCACGCGGCGCGACCGGGTTGTCGGCTTCGCGACCGGCGGGTTCGGTGCGGTGAACATCAGTTCCTTCGGCTTCGTCTCCGATCCGGAGCTGATCGGCGAGGAGATCGAGTTCACCTACAACTACGGCCTCGGGATCCGGCTGTTCGGCGGTCAGAGGTCGGGTTTCCGGTTCGACATCCGCAGCACCACGTTCAGCGACAACGGCGTGGACATCCACTTCCTCGAGGCCGCGGTCGGGATGACCATCGTCCTCGGGGGGGCCTAGCCCAGCGTCCTCACTTCCATTCGGGACGCCCGGTAGCAGCGCTCCGCCCCGTTCATTCCAAGGCGCTCTCGGGCAGCGCGGCGTCGATCTCCTCGATCAGGACGACGTTCGCGGCGATACACCGCAGGGCGATCGCCGCCGTGACGACGTTCATGCCCAGGCTCAGGAGCGCCAGGCCTCCGTGGATCCAGGAGGGCCAGATCCTGGTGTGGGCCGCGCCGCCGACGATGAAGGCCGCCATGGTGACGAGGGGAGTGAACGTGAGCCAGGGGAAGAGGCGCGCCTTGAACGCCAGCGTGCGCCGGAAGAGATCCGGGGCCAGGTCGTGCTCGTGCACCATCTTCTTGATCCGGCTGCCGGTGCCCACGAAGTAGAACAGCGTCATGGTGTGCGTGAACAGGATCACCACCAGCCCGAACAGGGCGAAGCGGATGTGACCGGCCGCCCCCTCGACACCCGCCGCGGTGCGGTAGCCCTGCACGACCATCCAGCCGAGGAGGACGCTCGAGGCGAGGCACAGGAACGACAGGATCCTGGCGACGGGGATGTTCTGGAACACGGCGGCATTATACCGGCCGCCGGGAGCGTGCTGCATGCATGCAACGCCGTGTCGCTCGAAGCTCTTGCCTCGCGCGGCCGACGTGGGACAATTCTCATCGTTCCGGAGGAGGGGCAGACGGGTGCTTCCTCCTCGATCCCCCGGCCGTGCGGGCATGGTGCCCGCACGGCTCAATTGTTTCGGGACCCGTCCTGCGCCCCGAACGCCTCGGGGTGGAACAGCCGGGCCATCTCCTCGATGCCGGCCACCACTCCAGGACCGGGCTGCACGGCCCGTTCCTCGATCGTCTCCACGCGCCCGTCGCGCACCGCCGGGACGCCGGCCCAGGCGGGGTCGGCGCGCAGGCGTTCCGCGAGCGCGGCGTTGTCCCGGGTCATGACGATGACCTCGGGCGCGCGCGCGATGGCGGATTCCAGACTGAACGTGGGGTGAGCGGCGGGAGCGTCGGCGGTCACCGACGATCCCCCCGCGAGGGCGATGGCATCCGTCAGGAAGGCCCGCGCGCCCGGCACCACCAGCGGGTCGCCCCAGATGACGAACAGGACGCGGGGCCGCGGCCGCCCCTGCACGCGACGCGTGACGGCATGGAGCCTCCCTCGCAGACCTTCCGCCACCTGCCGCCCGTGCGGCCGATCCCCCAGGGCGTCGGCCAGGTCCTCGAGCCCGACCAGAACGCCTTCGATGTCCGGCGCGTCCAGGATGTAGAGCGGAATCCCGAGGGCCCCCGCCTGACCGGCCAGGGTGGGATCGTTTCCGCTGGTTGTGCCGACCAGCAAGTCGGGGTGAAGCGACCGGATGGTCTCGAGGTCGGGGTTCAGGAGTCCTCCGACCCGCGGCACCGGGCCACTTTCCTCGGGCAGCCGGCAGAAATCGCTCACGCCCACGAGCCGGTCGCCGAAGCCGAGCGCCAGGACGGACTCCGTGACGCTGGGCGCCAGGGCGACGATCCGGCGAGGAGCGGGAGGCAGGGAGACGTCCCGCTGGAGGCCGTCCCGGACGGTCCGCCTGGCCGGCTGGTCCTGGATTCGGCAGGACGCCGGAGACAACAGGAGCAAGGCCGCGATCAGACTCAGTCGGCGCATGGGCGGGAGCCGCGACTGTATGGAAGGGGGCCGGCGGTGTCAAGAAATGTCACCGCGATCCGGTCCGGCCGAAGTCCTTGAATTACCGCGATCTGGACCTTAATTTGGGGTCTGGGCCGATTCAGCCCCGGAGGAGTTCTGTGCGTGTCGGCGAAGGTCTGTGCGGCGAGCCCACGGACGTGATGCGGTGACGGACATCTTCAGGCAATTGCAGTCGATCCCCGGCTGGGCCATGGCCCTCGCCGGGGGGATCGGCGCCCTGATCGTCGCCCGGGTCCTCCTGATGATCTTCTCCTCCTCCCGCAGGGCCACGACCCAGCGGGACGACGCCGGCGGGACTGCCGTCCGCGACCTGCAGAAGACGATCACGCGCCTCGAGAGCGAGAACGCCACCTTCGCCAACCTCCTCCAGTCCCTTCCCGACTTCACCCGGAAGATGAACTCGCGCATCGAACGGCGCGAGATCCCGATGCAGGTCATGCGCATCGCGGAGCAGCTCTTCGCGCCGTCGCAGATCCTCATCTTCCTCGTCGAGGAGCGCATCAACAGGCTGACCCTGGTGCGTCACATGGGCCTGCCGCCGGACTTCCCGCCGTCGTTCCAGGTCGAGTTCGGCGAGGGGCGGATCGGGAGCGTGGCCCAGCACGGCGTCGCCATGGACGTGGACGACTTCATCCGCGAGAAGCGCCTGACCGGGTCGACCCTGGACGTGCCGGGCCACTTTCCCTTCAAAGCCGATCTGTGTGCGCCGATGATGCTCGGCGACAAGGTGTGCGGCGTCATCAGCATGGGCGGCTTCCTCAAGCACCAGAAGCACGCCAAGGTGATCCTGAGCCTGATCGCGGATCTCGGCAGCATCGCCCTGTACAACCACGATCTTTTCACGAAGACGCAGGAGACGGCCAACTGCGACGGGCTCACGAGGCTGTTCAACAAGCGTTTCTTCATGGAGAGGCTCTCGAGCGTCATGCTGGACGCGGGACAGGGCCACCACCCATTCTCGCTGTTCATCTTCGACCTGGATCACTTCAAGCACTACAACGACACGCAGGGGCACCAGGCGGGGGACGAGGTGCTCAAGATGACGGGCGAGATCCTGCGCGAGACCATACGACCCGACGACATGGCGGCCCGCTACGGAGGCGAGGAGTTCATCGTGCTCCTCGCGCAAACACCCAAGGAGGGGGCGATGAAGGCGGCCGTGCGGATCCGGGAGCGGATCGCCGCGCACGCGTTCCCGAACCGCGAGTCCCAGCCGCTCAAGATCATCTCGCTCAGCGGCGGCGTCGCGACGTACCCCGACGACGGCCAGAGCAGCAGCGATCTGATCGCCGCCGCCGACGCCGCGCTCTACCGGGCCAAGCGGGAGGGGCGGAACCGCGTCGTCGCCAGCAAGCCCAAGTACTTCTCCGACGAAGCGGACGACGTCGTGTACAACGTCCAGAAGGGCTGAGCGGCGTGGGCCCTTCGGCGCGCGGGCGGCGCAGGAAGTTCCTCGAGGAGCTCCAGGCGCGCGGAGAGTTCCACAACGGCCACGCGGTCACCGATCTGCTCTACGATCGCGTCACCGACCTGCCGACCGTGCCGCTGCTCCTCGGACGCATCCGCAACCTGCTCCGCGAAGCGCGCGAGCTGGGACTGCTGTCGATCAGCATCCTGCAGCACGAGAAGGTCGAGCAGGCCCTGGGACGCCACGGCTACGAGTCGCTGGTTCGCGACATCGCCTCGTACCTGATGCAGGTCAAGCAGGAGGCGCTGCGGCGCGAGGATCAGCTGGCGGAGGTCATGATCAGCGGCAACGCCTTCGTGGTGCTGCTGGCGCCGCCGCGCGGCAGCGGCCAGGTCTCCTACCCGGACATCGAGAAGGTGCGGCGCCGCGTGGCCGACCGGCTCGGCCGATTCGTGCGGGATCGCCTTCCGCCCAGCGTCCAGGAGCGCTTCGGCGTGTACATCGGATGCGCCGTCCTTACCCAGGATCCCGGGACGCGCTTCGAGCGGCGGGTGTACGCCGCGCTGGAGGAGGCGTTCGCGGACTCGCTCCGGGAGCGCACGCGCGAGCACCGGCGGGTGGGCCTGCTCCTCAAAGAGGTGCTGAAGACGGGCGCCCTGCAGGCCGTCTACCAGCCGGTCGTCGATCTGGTCGAGCGGCGGAGCATCGGCTACGAGGCTCTGACTCGGACCACGACCGGCGCCTTCAGCGGCCCGGACCAATTGTTCAAGGCGGCCTACGACAACGACGCCGTCTGGAAGCTGGAGCGGCTGTGCCGCGAACGGGCGATCCTGGGCGTGCGCGGCATCCCGCACGACCACCTGCTGTTCCTCAACATGGAACCCGACTCGATCTACGATCCGTCGCTCCGCTCGGAGCAGATCTTCGACCAGCTGCGCGCTGTCAGGCTGAAGCCGACCCAGGTCGTGCTGGAGATCACCGAGCACTCGGCGGTCCAGGACCACGCGGCGTTCCGGCAGATGCTGAACTACTTCCAGTTCCACGGATTCCGCTTGGCGGTGGACGACGTGGGATCGGGCTACTCAGGCCTCAAATCGATCGCCGAGCTGCGGCCAGACTTCATCAAGATCGACATGGCGCTGATCCGCGACATCCACCTGCATCCCATCAAGCAGGACCTGACCGCCACCATCAACCGGTTCTCGTGCAACTCCGGCACCACGCTGATCGCGGAGGGGGTGGAGGCGGTCGACGAGTTGCGCTGCCTGCAGCGCATCGGCGTACGGTACGCGCAGGGATACTTGTTCGCCCGCCCCGGCCCGCCGTTCGTGAAACCAGACCTGGACGTCATCGGTCCGGTCGCGGTCCCCGATCCGTAACAGCACCGGACCCTGAAGAAAGGAGAGCCGCTTCATGACGACCGAAGCGGCTCTATGTTTCGGAGTGCTGTGCGTTCGAAGGATCGAACTCAGAATCCTCAGCCCTCACGGGCTGGTCAGTGAAGGGCTCTTCCGTCCGCCTACTTGGCCTGCGGCAGGGCGCTGCTATAGGCGCCCATGATCAGCGAGGTCTTGGCGGTTTCGACTTCGACCCAGCGGTGATACACCTTCCTCCGGGTCGGGTCGATCTGGTACAGGGTGTTGCCGAAGCTGAAATCGATCATCCCAAAGCTGTTCTTCGCTGGCTTCCGGACGCTGGGGGTCTTGGACTTGCGCTTCATCCTTTCCCTCCCGATTTGTTTCGGGTGTAGAGCAAATCAAGTGCCATCGAATGCGGAGGATGGTTGTTTCAGTCCAAGAGGTTCGTCTCAACTCTGACATCTTCATAGGATTGAATCAGTTACAACTATTCTGAAGTTTGGTTCTAAGCATGGATCCGTTCCGATCCCATGGCTCTCCGCGGCGAGAAGGCGTCAGAGTGGCGCGTATAATCCTTTGACACAAGTGCGCCATTCTGGCAAGATTTCGTATCGGCAGCGGCGGAGGGTTCGAGGATGTCGCTTGAGGGCAAGCAGATCCTGCTGATCGACGAGCCGGATGAGCTCGACGCGACGCGGGAGGTCTTGAGCGGTCTGGGCATGCGGGTCACCGTGGCCCCCCGGGCCTCCAGCGCTCTGGCGCTGGCGCGCCGGGAAGAGTTCGACATGGCCATGGTGGGAGTCGGGCTGGGAGAGGGGGAGGACGAGGCCGTCCTGTCCCGCCTTGCCGACGGCGCGCGGATCCCTTCGGTCCTGATGCTCGCCCGTCCGGAGGACGCCCCCCGCGCCATCCAGGCGCTGGCGCGCGGCGCGAGCGACTACCTCCTCAAGCCCCTCGACCGGGCCGAGGTGCGCGCCCGTGTCGGGCGCCTGCTGCGCTGGCGCGACCACGACGAGTGGGCGCTGCACCAGCAGGCGGAGATGTCACGGCGCTACCTCGTCGGAAATCTCGTCAGCCGGTCGCCCGGCATGCGGCGCGTTCGCGAGCAGATCCTGCAGGTGGCGCCGGCGCGCAGCACGGTGCTCATCACCGGGGAGAGCGGCGCGGGCAAGGAGCTGATCGCCAAGGCGATCCATTACAACTCGCCTCGGCGCGGGGCGCCGTACATGGCCATCAACTGCTCGGCGATCCCGGTGAACCTGATCGAGAGCGAGCTGTTCGGTCATGAGAAGGGATCGTTCACCGGGGCCGTCGGGCGCCAGCGGGGAAAGTTCGAGCTGGCGCAGGACGGCACCATCTTCCTGGACGAGATCGGCGAGATGGACCTGCAGACCCAGGCGAAGCTGCTGAGGGTCCTCGAAGAGCGCGAGTACATGCGCGTCGGCGGGAGCCGGGCCCTTCAGGTTGATGCGCGGCTCCTGGCCGCCACCAACCAGGACATCAAAGACCTCATCGCCCGCAGTCGCTTCCGCGACGATCTCTACTTCCGGCTCAACGTCATCACTATCCGGGTGCCGCCGCTCCGCGAGCGCAGGGAGGACATCCCCGAGCTGGCGCGCTCCTTCCTGGATCGGATCTGCCTCGACAACGGTCTGCCGCCGCGCCGGCTGACCGACGGCACCATCAGCGTCTTCCAGCGCTACGCCTGGCCCGGGAACGTCCGCGAGCTGAAAAACGTCCTGGAGAGCACCGCCATCACGCGCCCCGGCACCGAGGTCGAGGTCTCGGATCTGCCGGACGCCTTGCTCGGGAATGCCTCCGGCGAGGAGCGCGAGGGGCTTCCCGCCGGCGTCACGAGCCTGCGGGAGATGGAGCGCGACCTCATCCGCCGATCGCTGGTGCGTCAGCGCGGGAACAGGACGCGGGCGGCGCGGGCTCTCGGGATCGGCGTGCGCACCCTGCAGCGCAAGATCAAGACCTACGGCATCGACCTGGATGGCCCGCGCGGCCGCCCGGCGCGCGTCCGTCAGGCGTCGACCGAGACGCCGAGCCCGGCCTCTCCGGACGGCTCGATGAAGCCGTCGCGGATGAGCACGCCGCCCCGCGCCACGTCGTCCTGAAGGTCGAGGTGGCCGTCGAGGTCCGCGCGCACATCGCCCGGGGCCGCGAGCGCCGTGTGGAGGGCTGCCGCGATGGCGATGCGCGACTCGTCGTTGCAGCCGAACATGACCCCCAGGCCGCCGGCGGCTGCGCGGCGCGCGATCGTCAGGGCGGCGCCGACCCCCCCCGTCTTCATCAGCTTGATGTTGAACAGGCGGACGGCGCCGCCTTCGATGAGTCGTGCGGCGTCCTCCTCGGAGCGCAGCGCTTCGTCCGCCATGATGGGTGCCAGGGCCAGGCGGGACAGGCGCCCCAGGGCCGCGTCGTCTTGGGCGCTCGTCGGCTGCTCGAGCAGCTCCAGGCCGTGGGCCGACGCCGCGCGCAGGAACCTCGCGGCGTCGGCCTCGCCGTACCCCTCGTTGCCGTCGGCGCGCAGGACGACCTCCGGCCCGAGGGTCCGGCGCAGGGTCTCCACGAGCCGCGCATCCGCCTCCCAGTCCTCGCCGACCTTCAGCTTGAGGATGCGGAACCCTTCGGCGACATAGCGGCGCGCCCGATCCACGGCCGCCTCGAGCGTGTCGAAGATCCCGAGCGTGACGCTGGTCGGGATCCGGTCCCGGACGGCGCCAAGCAGCCGGCAGAGCGGCGCACCGGCGCGCTGTCCAGCCAGATCGCGCAGCGCCATGTCGAGGGCCGCCCTGGCGGCCGGCGCCTGCGGAGCGGCCAGCGCGGCGCGGGAGGCGAGGCCGTCCGGATCGGCGGCATCCGACTCGCGCAGCAGCGGGATGAGGCGATCGCGCAGAGTCCAGAGCGAGACCGCAGGACTCTCGCCTGTCACTGCCTCGAACGGAGCGGCGCACCCGAAGCCGCTGCGTCCATCGGACGTGTCGACCTTCAGGATGACGTTCTCTGCGGCCGTGAAGCTCCGGCCGGCGATGCGATACCCTTCGCGGAGGCGGAACGAGACGGAGTAGGCCCCGGCGGACAGGACCCGGATCATCCGGGGATCCGCGGGAAGCGCCGCCGCAATGCGGCCAGGATCGGTCCGACGCCGTCGCGGAGCGGGTCGCAGCACGGCACGCCGAAACGCTCCTCGTAGTCCCGCGCGATCCGCCCGGCCGTCTCGCGATCGAGCCTCTCGTGGTTGAGGGCGATGGCGACGACCGGCGCCCCCAGCATCTCGATCAGCAGCTTCTCCCGCTCCACGCCGGCCAGGGAGAAGCCGGGCCAGCCGTCGTAGTGTGTCCGGCTCGGGGCGTGCTGCAGCACGACGCCCTGGATCTGGGCCCCGGCCAGGATCTCGAAGCCGCCAGGATAGGCCGGATGCGTCAGGCACCCCTGTCCCTCGACCACGATCACGTGCGGGTGCTCCTCCCGGTCGGCGCGGCACACCTGGTGCTCGATCTCGCCGGACACGAAGTCGTTGATCAGGCTGTCGAGGACCAGGCCGTATCGCACGCCCTGCATCCAGGCAGTCTGGCCGGTGCCGACCAGGACCGCGCGGGCGCCTCCGGCGTTCAGCCCCTGCACCAGGCGCAGCGCGGTGGTGCGCTTGCCGACGCCGCTGTCGGTCCCCAGCGTGGCGAGCCGGACCGCGGCCACCTGCCGCACCTCGCCGGTGTAGGCGTGCATCGCCTCCCGCGGGGGAGTCCTGCGCACGTCCCGGATGCGGGCGCCGCTGCCGCGCGCCAGGGCTGCGAGCTCCGGGTCGTCCCCGAGCAGCTCGTGCAGCCCCGAGTCGACGTGCAGTCCCAGGCGCAGGGCCTCGCGGATGGCCGGGCGGCATTCCTCGGGCAGCACCCCGCCGTGGGTGGCCACCCCGACGACCAGGTAGTCGGCGCGCCCTCCGGCGGCCCGGAGCGCCTCCTCGAGATCGCGCACGATCGGGATGCCGGCGGGCCGCCCGTCGAGCACCTCGCCCGCATCGCGGCCCGCGAGGCGGCTGTCGATCACGGCGCAGACGGCGTAGCGCTCGGTGAAGCGCACGAGGCCGTGCGCCGTCTTGCCTCCGGTGTCCCCGAAGGCCCCTTCGCAGAGTACGACGGCCGTTCCGTCCATGGCGATTCCGGAAATGCTAGAGGGGCGCGCCTCGGAATGCAATGGCCGCGCGTCCTTGACGCCCATGGGAGCGCGTCTTAAGATGCCGAACATGGTCACCGGATTCAACACGGACGTGCAGCACGACGGCAAAGTCATCCACGTGCAGACCGAGGACAAGGGGCTGGACAACCCCATCATCGAGACGCTCGTCTACCGCGGAGGCGAGATCCTGGCCGCGCGGCGGACCTCGTACGCCGACCTCGCCGCCAAGGGGGTGGACGAGGCCGATATCGCACGGCGCATCGAGGCGCAGCACAATGGGGTGATCGCCGACGTGCGCGCGGGGAAGTTCGACCAGCGCGCGCCGCGACCGTTCGGCGAGGGGATCATCTCGAGCCGCAGCTTCGACGAGGTGGTACTCGATTTCCTCCGTTCGGAGATGGGGCCCGATCCGCTCGTGCTCTCGGTCATCGGTGCGAGCGGGATCGGTGAGTCGAAGGTGGGCACGGTCGAACTCCTCGTGACCCGGGCGCACAGCGGCGACGGCGTGGGGGAGGCGCAGGTCCGCATCCGGCTGTTGAGCGCTGGGGGCAAGCCACAGGTCCTGGCGCAGGGCCGGACCGACGCCTCCGGCCGCGCGACCCTGGCGGTGTCCCTGCCGTCCATCGGACGCGTCGCCGCCGCGCTCCTCGTGCAGGCCACGTCGGGTAAGGACTCGGCGGAGATCAAGCATCCGCTGCCGACGGCGGCTAGCGCGGGGCCGGGCCGTCGGGCGGCGGGGCAGCGGGCATGACTATCCGCCTCAACGGACGCGACCAGGAGGCCCCCGAGGGAACCACCGTCCTCTCCCTGCTCGAGACCGCCGGCCTGCAGCCGGGACGCGTGGCGGTCGAGCTGAACGGGAGCGTGGTCCCGAAGACGGGCTTCCACCGCGCCCTCCTGCGCGAGGGAGACGTGATGGAGGTCGTTCACTTCGTGGGCGGGGGCTAGCATGAAGGCCGCCACGCTGACTATCGCGGGCAGGACGTTCCCGTCGCGTCTCATCGTCGGCACCGGGAAGTATCCCAGCCTGGCCGTCATGCGGGAGGCGATCGAGGCCTCCGGGGCCGCGCTGGTGACCGTCGCCGTGCGGCGCGTCGATCTGTCGCGCAGGAACGGCGAGTCGATCCTGGACGTCCTTTCGAAGGCGAAGACCGCCGTGCTGCCGAACACCGCCGGCTGCTACAACGCCGAGGAGGCCGTGCGGACCGCGCGGCTGGCGCGCGAGGTCGGATTGTCGGAGCTGATCAAGCTGGAGGTGATCGGCGATGAGCGGACCCTCTTCCCCGACAACGAAGGGCTGCTCGCCGCGACGCGGACGCTGGTGAAGGAGGGGTTCGTGGTGCTCCCCTACACGAACGACGACCTGGTGGTGGCGAAGCGGCTGCGGGACGCCGGTGCCGCGGCCATCATGCCGCTCGCCGCGCCGATCGGCTCCGGACTCGGCCTGCAGAACCCGGTGACGCTGCGGATCCTCCTCGAGGAGATCCGGGACGTCCCGGTCATCGTCGATGCGGGCGTCGGGACCGCGTCCGATGCCGCGATCGTGATGGAGATGGGAGCGGACGGAGTGCTCATGAACACCGGCATCGCCGGCTCTCCCGACCCGGTGAAGATGGCTCGCGCCATGCGGCTGGCCGTGGAATCCGGCAGGCTGGCGTTCGAAGCCGGCCGGATCCCCAGGAAGCTGCACGCAGCCGCCAGCTCTCCTCCTGAGGGGCAGATCAGCTAGACGCCTCGTTCCCTCTGCGGCCGCCTGGCCCGCGGCTCAATCGTCCTCCCGGGCCGCCGCGGATCGGACCTCACGCTCGTGGTCGCGCTTCCGGATCGCCTCGCGCTTGTCCCAGAGATTCTTGCCACGCGCCAGGGCGATCTCGGCCTTCACCTTGCCTTTCGACAGGTAGAGCCTCAGAGGGACGATCGTGTTGCCGCCGCCCGCCGTCTTCTGGGCCAGGCGCAGGATCTCCCCCTTGTGCAGCAGGAGCTTGCGGGTCCGGAGCGGCTCGTGGTTGGCGTAACCGCCGTGCGAGTACTGCGAGATGTGGCAGTTGTGCAGGTAGACCTGTCCGCGATCGACGCGCGCATAGGCCTCCTTGAGGTTGGCCTTGCCCTGGCGCAGGGACTTGACCTCGGTCCCGAGCAGGACGAGGCCGGCCTCGAACCGCTCGTCGATGAAGAAGTTGTGGAACGCCTGGCGGTTGGAAGCGAGGACCTTCTCGCCCGCCGCCGCTTCCTTTCGGGGCATGCGCGCTTCCTTCGGGCGACGGCACATTCCTTGACGCGCCCGGCCCGGTACCATAGCATAAGCGCGCCGCGCGACAGGCGCCTCCGTGGCGTCTGTTCTCTCCGCGTAGCGAGGGTCGTCTACAGTGGAACATCCGCAGGAACCGGCATCCGGCGGCGCCGGACAGGAAGCAGGAACTCCGCCTGCCGGGAACGGGTGCGGCTGCGGCAAGCCTGGAGGCCGGGGAAACGGCGGCAACGACGTGGCCGTGGTCGGGGTCCGGCTCCGCGGGCAGGTGCGCCTGAGACAGTTCAACTCGCGCGACCTCGATCTGGAGCTGGGCGATCGGGTCGTGGTCGAGGGGGAGCGGGGGAACGATCTCGGCGAGGTGGTCCAGGCGACCACGCGCGCCCGCCGGACCTGCTCCATCTCCTGCATGCCCAGCGCGGTTCGTGTCGCTCTCCCCGAGGACATCCGGATCTTCGACGAGATTCGCGCCCTGGAGGAGAGCGCCGACGCCTTCTGCCGGCAGCGGATCCGCGAGCGGTCTCTGCCGATGCGGCTGGTGCGCGTCGAGCAGGTGCCCGACTCGGGCAAGCTGACCTTCCAGTTCACGGCCGAGGGGAGGGTCGACTTCAGGGAGCTCGTGCGCGACCTGTCGCAACGATTCCGCTCGCGCATCGAGATGCGCCAGATCGGCGTGCGGGACGAGGCCTCTGTCCAGGGCGGCTACGGACCGTGCGGCAAGGCGCTGTGCTGCTCGACGTTCCTGAAAGGCTTCCCTCCCATCTCGATCAAGATGGCGAAGGAGCAGAAGCTGAGCCTCAACCCCTCGAAGCTTTCAGGAATGTGCGGGCGGCTGAAGTGCTGTCTGCGGTACGAGTACGAACCGGCCGGAGGCGCGCCGGCCCTGCCCCCCGAGGACGAGCCTCTGCCGCCCGGCCCGCAGGAGGCGGCGGGCCAGGGCCCCGCCACGGCCGCCCCCGCCTGATCCGTCTCACTCCTCCTCGCCCGGAGCGTGCCCTTCCGGGGCCTCGAACCCTTCCTTTTCCGCCTCGCGTTCGCGCAGGACCTCCCGGTAGAGATCGCGCCGAGACATGCCGCGCCGACGGGACACCTGGCGGAATGCCTCGCCCCGCGTCGCGCCCGAGGCCAGAAGCCGGGCGACTTCGGCGGCGGGGGACAGGGAGGCGTCCGGGCCCGAGAGGGTCACCTCGTCGACCCCGAGGACAGGCCGGTCGGATCGGGAGACCAGGAGGGTGAACTCACCGCGGATCGGCCGCTTCTGGAGGAGGGCGCGCAGTTCTCCCAGGGTTCCGTGCAGGAACTCCTCGTACATCTTGGTCATCTCCCGCCCCAGGAACGCCTGCCGGTCGCCGAGGATCACCCGCGCATCGTCGAGCGTGTCCAGGATGCGGTGCGGCGATTCGAAAAGCAGCAGGGGGTGCCGTTCGGACGCCAGGCCGAGGAGAGTCTTGCGCCGCGCGCCGGATTTCTGCGGCAGGAAGCCGACGAACAGGAAGGGCCCGGGCTCGAAACCGCTCACCGACCAGAGCGTGGAGGGCGCCGAGGGCCCGGGGATCGGCACCACGCGGCGTCCCGCGGCACGCGCCGCGCGCACCAGCACGGCCCCGGGGTCGGACAGCCCCGGGGTGCCGCCGTCGCATACCAGCGCCACGTCACCGCCCGAAGCGAGGAGGTCGAGGATCCTGCCCACGCGCTGCCGCTCGTTGTGCCGATGGTAGCTGAGCACGGGGACCGCGATGCCGTAGCGCTCCAGAAGACCCCTGGTTACGCGCGTGTCCTCGCAGGCGACGAGGGCGCAGGTGCTAAGCGTCGCCGCGGCGCGCGGCGACAGATCCTCCAGGTTGCCGATCGGCGTGCCCACCACGTACAGGGTCCCAGGGTGCGGCCCCGCCGTGACCTCTTCTGCGGCCGGACGGCCGCGGCGGCGCGTCCCCACGGCCGGCTCAGGAACCCCAGTCCCGCGGGTAGCGGAAGTCGATGTTGACCGCCCGGGAGGTCAGCCGCGCGATCACCGGCGGGCGGCGCTTGAACTGCGAGCCGACGATGCGGCGACGGATCGACTCCACCATCCGCCTGGAGAATCCCGCTGCCACGGCCTCGTCCGGGCTCTCCCGGAGCTCGACCAGGCGGACGAGCAGGCGATCGATGTCAGGATAGGCGTAGCCGATCTCGCGCTCGTCCGACTGGCCGGCCCAGAGATCGGCGGTCGCCGTCTTCCAGACGATCGCCGCGGGCACGCCGAGGTGCAGCGCCAGCTGCCGCACCTGCGTCTTGTAGAGGTCGCCCAAGGGATTGAGGGCCGAGGCCAGGTCGCCGAACAGGGTGCCGTAGCCGAGCAACAGCTCGGTCTTGTTGCTCGTGCCGATGACGAGCCTGTGGTCGCGGACCGACAGGTCGTAAAGCACCGACATCCGCTCGCGGCTCATCTTGTTGCCGCGCCGCAGTCTCGAGGCGGCCCGGGTCTTCCGGAAGTAGGCGTCGACCATCGGCGTGATGTCGATGCGCTCGGACCGCGTCCCGAACAGCCGGGTCAGCCGCCGCGCGTCGGTCAGGGCGTCGGGGCTGCTGGTGCGGAAGGGGAGGAGGGCGCACAGCACGTTGCGCGGCCCGAGGGCCCGGCAGGCGAGGGCGGCGCTGGTGGCCGAATCGACGCCGCCGGACAGGCCGACGAGCGCCTTCGAGTACCCGGCGCGGCGCAGCTCGCGGCGCAGGAAGTCGACGAGCAGCGCTTCAGTCGAGGCGACGTCGATCCGCAGCTCGTCGGGGATGTCGCTGGCTTCCTGCGCTCCATCGTGACGCGTCATGGCGGAAGCCTAGGCCCATCGTCTCGTCAACGCAAGCGATCGCCGTGGACGCGGGCTCAACTCCTTGCGAGACGCCCGATCCGGACGCTATAATCCCACGCTCATCCGACAGGTGGTTCGAGGAGGCCCGTGCGCACATGATTCAGGCGACGCAGCTGCGGAGTGGCATGGCGATTCTCCACGAGGGGAACCTCTGCCGCGTCCTGAGCGTGCACCATCTGACGCCCGGGAACTGGCGCGGGATGGTGCAGGCCAAGCTCCGCAATCTCAAGAGCGGCAACAGCTTCGAACACCGGTTCCGGTCCGAGGACCGGGTCGAGAAGGCCGATCTCGAAGAGCACGAGATGGAGTTCCTCTACGCCGCCGCGGACGAGTACCACTTCATGAACACGGAAACCTACGAGCAGGTCGCCATCCAGAAGGACGACCTCGGCACGGCCGTCTATTACCTCACCCCGAACACGAAGGTGATGGTCGACTTCTACGAGCACCGGCCGGTCGGCGTCGAGTTGCCGATCACGGTGGACCTCAAGGTCGTGGAGACGCCGCCGGGGATGAGGGGAGCGACGGCCTCGAACAGCGGCAAGCCGGCGACTCTCGAGACGGGCCTCCAGGTGACGGTGCCGCAGTTCATCGAGATCGGCGAGACGGTGCGCATCGACACCGCCGAGGGGAAGTACCTCGAGCGCGCCAAGTAGGCGCCGCCACCCTTCGTTGCCCCGCGCCACCGATAGCCCCCGACGGATCGCCCGCCTGGCCCTGGGCGGCCGCGCCTTCCACGCGCTTCTCGTCGGGGAGGACAGATATCAGGAGGCTCTCGGCGATCCGATCGCGGGACTCCGCCCCCTCGGTCCCGATCGCCCGCTCGACGACCTCACCTGGCTGGCGCCCTGCCTGCCCTCGAAGATCGTCGGCGTGGGACGCAACTACCGGGCCCACGCGGAAGAGCTCGGCCACGAGGCGCCCAGGGAGCCGCTCCTGTTCCTCAAGCCGGTCTCGGCACTCCTGCCGCACGAAGGCGTCATCCACCTGCCCGCGGCCAGCGCCCGGGTCGACTTCGAAGGGGAGCTGGGGATCGTCATCGGCCGCGCCGCTCGGGACGTTCCGGAATCGGAGGCCGGGGCGCACATCCTCGGCTACACGTGCGTCAACGACGTCACGGCGCGCGATCTCCAGAAACGCGACGTGCAGTTCACCCGCGCCAAGGGCTTCGACACCTTCTGTCCCGTGGGCCCCTGCATCGTCACCGGTCTCGATCCGGCCGATCTCGTGGTGCGGACCTTCGTCAACGGCCAACTGCGCCAGTCGGGTGCGGTCCGCGACATGCTCTTCCCGCCGGCGCGGCTGGTGTCCTACATCTCGCAGGTGATGACCCTGGAGCCGGGAGACCTCATCGCGACCGGCACTCCGGAGGGCGTCGGGCCGCTCGCCCCAGGCGATCGCGTGGAGGTGGTGATCGAGAGGATCGGCCGCCTGTCGAACCGGGTCGAGGCGGATCGCGACGCTCGGGAACGCTGACGCGGTGGGTGCGGTATCATCCCGCCGCGCTCGCGCCCCGGCGACCCCAGGAAATCCTCCGGTGCCGGCCGCGCGCCCAAGGAGGTCGCCATGTCTGCCGCCATCCTGCTGCTCCTCCTCGTCGCCGCCGCCGTGCTGGTCGTCACCGCCTACAACGGGCTGATCTCGCTGCGCAACCAGGTCAAGAACGCCTGGCAGCAGATCGGCGTTCAGCTGAAGCGGAGGCACGACCTGATCCCGAACCTGGTCGAGATCGTGAAGGACGCGATGGGCTACGAGCAGGAGACGCTCGAGAAGGTCATCCGGGCGCGCAACCAGGCGGTCTCAGCCCAGGGCGTTGCCGGCACGGCGGCCGCGGAGGGGGCGCTGACGGGGGCCCTGCGATCGCTGTTCGCCGTCGTCGAGTCGTATCCGCAGCTCAAGGCCAACGAGAACGTAGGCCGCCTGCAGGAGGAGCTGACCTCCACCGAGAACCGCATCGCATTCGCGCGGCAGTTCTACAACGACATGGTGATGCGCTACAACACGAAGCTCCAGGTGGTCCCGACGAACGTCCTCGCCTCGATGTTCGCCTTCAAGGAGGAACCCTTCTTCGAGGTCACCGCCTCGGAGCAGGAGCCGGTCAAGGTCGACCTGCGCTGATCGAAGCATGGCCAAGGCCCCCTGTCCGAAGTGCGGCTTCCTCAACCCCGCGCCAGCCGCCGACTGCGCCCTCTGCAAAGCGAGCCTCCGGCCGCAGCCCGGCCCGCCGCGGAGCGCTTTGGGAGGACGGCGCGACTTCTACTCCGAGCAGGCCGGGAACCGCCGGCGCTCGTGGCTCCTCCTGGCGGCGCTCGTCCTGATTCTCGGAGGCCTCGGCTTCACCCTCGGGGGGGCCTACGGCTCGGCGCGGGCGGGGATGCTCCTCTGCGTGGCCCTCGGCCTCGTGAGCGGCGCCGGCGCCTACATCGGCGGGGATCGCATGCTTCTCGCGGCGAGCGGGGCGCGCGAGGCCACGCCCGCCACGGAGCCGCAGCTGCACAATCTGGTCGAGGAGCTGTGCCTCGCCTCGGGGCTGCCCAAGCCCCGTCTCTACGTCATCGAATCGGACGCCCCGAACGCCTTCGCGACGGGGCGGTCGCCGGATCGCGCCTCGATTGCGGTCACCAGGGGGCTTCTCAAGAAGCTGGGCCGCGACGAGCTGCAGGGGGTTCTGGCGCACGAGATGAGCCACATCCGCAACCTCGACGTCCGCTTCGCCATGCTGGTCGGCATCCTGATCGGGACGGTCGCCCTATTGTGCGATGCCAACCTGCGCTCCGGCCGCATCGCCACCTCCCGCCGCGGCCGGGGCGGGGGCCTTCTGATCCTGCTGGCGGTCGTGCTGTCGCTCCTCGCCCCCATCGCCTCGAAGCTGATCCAGATGGCCGTCTCGCGGCGGCGGGAGCTCCTGGCGGACGCCTCGGCCGTCGAGATGACGCGCAACCCTCTGGCGCTCGCATCCGCCCTGCGCCGCATCGGCGTCGACCCGGCGCCGCTGGGAGCCGCCAACCGCGCCACGCAGCACCTCTACATCGTCAACCCGATCAAGTCGTTTGGGATGAATTCGACGGCCCTGTTCAGTACGCACCCGCCGATCGAGGCGCGGATCCGGATTCTCGAAGCGATGGCGTGACCTGGGCTTCCGATCGCCGGCGCGCGTCGCGCCACAGGCTGTGGGCGAGACGGAAGGCCGGGACGATCCGGGCCGCGGCGCGGTAGTGGTCCGCCGCCTCGGCGTGCCGGCGCCGCCGCGATGCCAAGTTGCCCAGGCGCATGCGGGCCCAGAGGCTGCTCGGGTTGTCGCGCAGGATCGCCTCGTACTCCTCGCGCGCCTGGCTCATCCGGCCGCGGCGCTCGTGGTGCTCGCCGATCGACAGGCGCAGGGCGTAGCAGTCGCCGACGATCTGCCTCTGGCGGGCGAAGTCCTCCGGCCCGTATGCGGCCGCCCGTCCCGTCCGGCGCAGCGCCGCCGCGAGCGTCTTCAGGCTCCTGCGCGTCCATGGGTCGCGGCGCACGTAATACGCTTCCTCCCGGCTGTCGACCCAGAACCTGTCGCCGATCCCGAAGCGGCGCTTGGCGTCCTCGTACAGCCCGGTGCCCGGATAGACGGTCAGCGGGGACACCAGGCCGTCGTGCGGCCGGATCTCCTCGACGAGGCGCAGCGTGGAGGCGAGGTCCTCGTCGGTCTCCGAGTCGATGCCGGTGATTAGGTATATCGACAGGCCGAGCCCGACCTTGCGGGTCGCGGCGGCCGCGGAGCGGATCTCCTCCAGCGTGATCCCCTTGTTGAGCCGCCGCAGCATCCGCGGCGAGCCGGATTCGACTCCGTACTGGATGTGCGTGCACCCGGCCCGGCGCATCCAGGCCAGCCGCTCCTCGTCCACGATGTTGACCCGCGACTGGCAGTCCCACAGGAGGTCGAGGCCGGAGTCGATGAGCCCGCGGCAGAAGTCGATGACGCGCTTTTTGGAGACCGTGAAGGTGTCATCGCGCACCGAGACGTAGACGACGCCGTGCTCCCGGCGCATCATGTGTACCTCGTCGAGCATGTTCTGCGCCGATCGGAACCGCAGGCCGCGCCCCCAGAACTCGGGCGAGGAGCAGAAGGTGCAGGCGGCGGGGCAGCCGCGGGAGGTGATGATGAACTCGAACTGCGACTGCGGATCGACCCCGATGGTGCGCGGGTCGGCGGCCGGATGGGGCAGCAGGTCGAGGTCCGCGATCACGGGGCGGTCCGGCGTGTCGAGGCATCCCTTGCCGTCGCGGACGGTGACCCCGCGCAGGGCGAAGGGCCCGCCGCCCACCGTCCCCGAGAGATCGGCCGCCGTCGCCTTTGCTTCGCCCAGATCGGGCCGCCTCAGGAGTCCTTCCTCCATGGCGCGCACGATCTCCAGCATCGTCTCCTCCCCCTCTCCCCGGACGACCAGGTCGACCGCCGGATAGTGTTCCAGGAGGTGATGCGACAGGTGGGTGGCATGCGGCCCGCCGGCGACGACGAGGCAGCGAGGATGAGCGGCGCGCGCCAGGGCCGCCACGCGCATCGCCTCGTGCCTGTTGAAGGTGAACACCGACAGCCCCAGGATGTCCGGCCGCTCGGAAGCGAGGAAACGCTGCACGCGCGGCCAGGAGAACTCGCTCAGGTTCACGACGGTGGCGTCGTGTCCGGCGCGCCTGAGGAGCGCCCCGATGCAGCCCAGCCCGAGGGGCGTGAACCGGGAGTAGAACTCCATCCGGCCCAGGTCGTGGCAGCGATAGGCGAGGAAGGTCTTCACGATCCTCCGGGACCGCGCGAGGCGGCCGGCTCCGCGAGGAGGCGCTGCATCTCGCGCGACAGGATCGACAGGCGCTCGTCGCGCAGCAAAGGATAGAAGGTGCGCGCCCGCCGCAGCGCGGCCCGACCCAGGTCGCAGATCACCAGATCCTCGTCGAGCGGCCTGGCCTGCGCCACGGTCTCGCCGAGCGGATTGACGACGCACGACGAGCCGCCGAAGTGGATCCCGTCCTCGACGCCGACGCGGTTCACGAGCACAACGAAGGTCGTCTGCATCTGGGCCGTCACCTTGACGAGGTCGCGCCAGGTCTCCTGGTTCTGCGGGCCGCCCCCTCCCGCCACCGTATGGGTCGGTCCGTTGGACGGGACGAGGAGATAGTCGGCGCCGTCCTGCGCCAGGATCAGGGCGCTGGTGGGGTGCCAGAGATCCTCGCACACCAGCATCCCCATGCGGCCGAGAGAGGTCCTGAAGGCGGCGAGACGATCGCCCGCCGCGAAGTACCGCCCCTCCTCGAACATCCCGTAGGTCGGCAGATAGACCTTGCGGTGCACGTGCCGGACCCTGCCTCCCTCCAGGTACAGGGCGCTGTTGTAGTACAGGTGCCCTTCGGACTCCTCCACCAGCCCGAACACCATCGAGATCCGGCGGCTGAGCGCGAACAGGGGGCGTAGCGCTCCGTCGGGGGAGATCCGCATCGCCACCTCGGGAACGAGGTCCTGGAGCCGGTACCCGGTCAGGCTGAGCTCAGGGAAGACGACCAGGCGGGCGCCAGCCCGGGCAGCCCGGCGCGCGACCCGGACGTGGAGGTCGACGTTGGAGGCGACATCCCCCAGCACCGGCGCCACCTGCGCCAGGGCGAGGCGCAGCCTGCCGGCTGTCGGCCTGCCATCGCTGTTGCGAGGGACGGTCGCGCGCTTCGGGCTTGCCGTCATGCGTGGCCCATGGTGTGCCAGATTGAAGGTCGGGATTGTAGCACGTCGTCGCCGTCCGAAACAACGCAAGTGCCGGCTTTTCTTTACTTTGCCTCGACCGTCTGGTAGCATCACCGGTCGATTTTGCAAGGCGAGGGCGGCGATGAGGGTGATGACGCGCAGGCCCGCCGTGGCTGGCACCTTCTACCCTGCCGACCCGGATGAGCTCCGTCACGACATCGACCTCCTGACCGCCATGCGGCGGCCGCCTTCGGAGCCGCGCGCCCGGGCCCTCCTCGTGCCCCACGCCGGCTACATCTATTCGGGCCACATTGCCGCCGAGACCTATCTGTCGGCCCGCCTGCCGTCCCGGTTCGTGATCCTGGGGCCGAACCACACCGGGGAGGGGGAAGCGATCGCACTCATGACGGAGGGATCCTGGAGCCTGCCGATGGGGGACGTGCCCATCGACTCCGGGCTCGCCTCGGCCATCCTGACGCGCTGCCCGGCGGCCCGCGCGGACGCCGCCGCGCACCGCCGCGAGCATTCGCTCGAGGTCCAGGTGCCGTTCCTGCAGCGCCTCCGGGGGGAGTTCCGATTCGTCCCGATTTGCGTCGGCTCGCACCGGCTGCCTGAGCTGCTCGAGCTGGGGCGGGCGGTCGCGGAGGCGATCGAGGCCGCCGCGGACGAGGTCCTGCTCGTCCTGAGCAGCGACATGTCGCACTACATCCCCGCCTCTCTCGCCGAGAGCCTGGATCGGCGTGCGATCGATCGCCTCCTGGCGATCGATCCGGAAGGGCTCCACCGCGTCGTGCGGCAGGAGGGGATCAGCATGTGCGGCGTGGCGCCGGCGGTGGCCGGGCTGGAGGCCTCCCGGCGCCTCGGGGCCGTCTCGGCGCGGCTCGTGGCCTACGGGAACTCGGGGGAGCGCACCGGCGACTTCGACGCCGTGGTGGGATACGCGGGAGTGGCCATCTTCTGATGCGCCGCGCCACCCGTACGGCGGCACGCCGGCCGGCCGCCTCGTTCCTGATCCTGCTGTGCAGCGCTGTCGCTCTGTCCGCAGGCGCCGCCGAGCCGGTTTCCGGAGAGGTGACGGCTCCGCCTTCGGAGACGGGCGAATCGGACGGGAAGCGCCACATGGTGGGGACCGGTCCGGGCGGCTGTACGCTCGAGATCTCCACCGGTCCCGGGTCGGTCCTCGACAAGGACGAGCTGATCCTCAAGGACTACGTCGACATCCGCTGCGGGGATCTGCGCCTGCAGGCGGACCTCGTGCGCTATCGGCCCTCGACGCATCAGGCCCACGCCGAAGGGAACGTCGTTCTCGACCAGGCGAAGTCCCGCATCACCGCCGAGAGCCTGGACTACAACCTCGAGTCCCAGACGGGCGCCTTCATCAACGCCCGCGGGTACGCCGAGCCATCGATCCTTTTCGAGGCCGCCAGAGTGGAGCAGGTCTCGCCGCGCGAGCTGGTGCTCCACGACGCCACCTTCACCTCCTGCACGCAGCCGACACCCTACTGGAGCTTCAAGCTCGGGAAGGGGCTGCTGCGGCTGGACGACTACGCCTACCTGCACGACCTGGAGTTCAAGGTGGGCCGGGCCACCATCTTCTACACGCCCTACCTCGTCTGGCCGATCAAGACCGATCGGGCCTCCGGCCTGCTCTTCCCGGAGTTCGGCTTCTCACAGCGCAGCGGCACGATCATCAGCGAGGCCTGGTACTGGGCCATGCACCGCAGCATGGACGCCACGTTCTACTTCGACTACATGAGCGAGGCAGGCTACGGGTCGGGGCTGGAGTACCGCTACGTGCCGACCGAGACCGGCCGGGGGCGCTTCACCGGCTACTACATCCGGGACCAGGTGGCCAAGGAGGAGAACAAGCCCGGCGTGCCGGTCGACCGCTGGGTCATCGACGCTTCGCACCAGCAGGAGCTGTCGACGGAATGGCGCCTCGTGGCGATCGCCAACTTCGTGAGCGACTTCGACTACTATCTCGACTTCGAGCGCGACATCCGCCTGTCCAGCAACCCGCAGGCGATCAGCAAGCTCTATCTGACCCGGAACTGGGGATTCTACTCGCTCAACATGTGGTCCGAGCGCCGCGAACAGCTGGTCCAGGAGGCGATCCCGCCGGCCGCCTACGGGGCGCCGACTCTCGCCGTCCTGGACGGGACCATTGTCCGCTGGATCCTCCCCGAGGTCGAGTTCAGGAGCCGCCGCCAGAAGCTGGGGGCCGCGCCCCTGTTCCTCAATCTCGAAGGCTCCTTCGACAACTTCGACAAGGGGGAGCCCGGGACGACCTACCAGCGCCTGGACGCCTATCCGGTGATCTCGTCGCAGGTGTCGCCCGTCCCCTGGCTCGACATCGATGCGAACACGGGGCTGCGTGGCACGTACTACACCAAGTCGCAGAGGATCGATCTGGGGTGCGACAACCAGCCGGGGACCGGCGACTTCGGAGAGGGGAACGGGATCATCGATCGTGAGACGGACAGGCCGGACCCGGTCACCGGCCTGCTCGGCACCTTCGGACCCGAAGACGACATCGGCTGCGACGGCGCCGTCGGGCCTCCCTTCGACTTCGGCGAGAACAACGGGGTGCTCGACCAGGAGCGGACGCTGATCGTCGACGACGGCCTGCAACGGCAGATCTACCAGGCCGGGCTGACGATGATCGGACCGAAGCTGAGCCGCATCTTCGATCGCCCCGAGTCCACGTTCTCGAAGCAGTACAAGAACAGCATCGAGCCGACGCTGCGCTACACCTACCTGTCGGCGGTCGAGGACACGCCGCAGATCATCCCCTTCGACGAGGTGGACATCCTCGCCGGCAACACCAACCGGCTGACCTACGGCATCGTCACGAGGCTGTTCGCCAAGCGGCCTGCCGGCGGGACGGAAGAGCTGGCAATGTCGGCGTTCCCGACCGCCACGGCCGGCGGCGGGACGGGCGACATGCTGGCCCGGGCGCTGCAGCGGGAACGGCAGGACAAGGCCCTGGCCGGCGCCATGGAAGCCGAGGGTGAAGAGGAGGCGAAGGAGAAGCCGAAGCCCCTGAGCACGGTCGAGATCGCGACCCTGGAGCTCAGTCAGGACTATTCCTTCCTCGGACCCTTGAGCGTCTCGGGCGTGCTCCAGGAGAGCCGGCCGGTATCGCCCATCCGCGGCACGCTGCGCATCAACCCGTCGATCTACACGAGCCTCGACGTGCGGACCTCCTTCGACATCCTGTTCAAGGAGATCCGGGAGGCGAGCCTCTCCGCCAACCTCAGGAGCCCCCGGCTGGGGTTCCTCGACCTCTCGTGGACCCTCATGCGCGACCTGGAAGGGAAGGAGCTGTTCGACAGGGGGCTGGCGTTCACGGCACCTCTCGATCGCAGCCAGGTGGTGCTGCAAGGGGAGACCAGCCTCTTCTCCCGCCGCCTCCTGCTCGGCTTGCAGGCCAACCTGGAGACCGGTGACCTGCTCCCCGGCGAGCCGCGGCTGCGCGACCAGCGCTACCGGGCCGGCTACAACACTCAGTGCTGCGGCTTCCAGTTCGAGTATCTGAACCGCAACTTCTCCGGCTCCGACCTGCGCGAGTTCCGCTTCCTGGTGAACCTCAAGGGGGTCGGGAACGTGGTCGACCTGCACCAGAGGTCGAGTGGCGGAGGGTATCCGTGAGCCGGACGGAGCCGGATCGGCCGATGGTGATCGGTGCCGGGGGGCTCCTCGGGCGCGCCCTCACGCTCCGCCTGGAGCGCGCCTTCCCGGGGACCATCGCCGCGACCCGGTCGGAGATCGACGTCACCGACCCGTTCCGCCTCGAGACGGAGGTGGAGCGGCTGCGACCGACGGTCGTGATCAACTGCGCAGCCTGGACGGACGTGGACGGATGCACGCGCGACCCGGACCGCGCCATGGAGGTGAACGCCGAGGGAGCGGCCAACGTGGCGCGCGCCGCGGCGGCTGCCGGCTGCCGGATCATCCAGGTGAGCACGGATTTCGTCTTCGATGGAACGTCCCGGACGCCCTACGTCGAAAGCGACGCCCCGAATCCGATCGCCGAGTACGGCCGCTCCAAGCTGGAAGGGGAGCGGCGCGTCGCGGCGGCGACGGCGGACCACGTGATCGTGCGCACCGCGTGGTTGTACGGCGCTGGCGGCAGGACGTTCGTCGACAGGATCCGGAGCCGGGCGGTGGCGGGCGAGCCGCTGCGCGTCGTGACGGACCAGGTCGGCTCGCCGACCTGGGTGGAGGACCTCTCGGAGGGCATCCTCCGGCTCCTGCACACGACCTACCGAGGCATCGTCCACGTCACCAACCGGGGAGCCTGCTCGCGCCACGCCCTGGCCGAGGCCGTGCTGCAGGCGATCGGCCTCCGGGGGCGCGTTCCCCTAGAGGCGACGCGGACCACGCCGGCGCCCGGCGTCGCGGAGCGTCCCGCCTTTGCGGCCCTCGACACCACGCTCTACGAGCGCCTGACGAGCGTGACGATGCGCCCCTGGGAGGAGGCCCTGCGGGACTACCTCGCCTCCCTTGCGACCGCGCGGCGGGACGGGGCCTGAGGGCGGGGATGGCTCGTCATGGGGAGGCGGCGAGGCGGCTGGTCCATGCGGGCGCGGGGTGTCTGGCGCTGACGCTCAAGTACCTCAGCGTGGCGGAGGCGGCCCTGATCGCCGTCGGCGCCCTCCTGTTCAACCATCTCGTCCTGCCCCGCATCGGCGGAGGGGTCCTGTTTCGACAGGGCGAGCGCGGCAAGCCCCTGGACTCGGGGATCCTCCTCTACCCGGTCGCGGTCCTGCTGCTGGTCCTCCTCTTCGGTTGGCGCCCCGAGGTGGCGGCCGCCGGGTGGGTCATCATGGCGGCGGGCGATCCGGCCGCCGCCGCCGCCGGTCAGTGGATCGGCGGCAGGCCGATCCCGTGGAACCCGCGCAAGACGATCGTCGGCTCGCTGGCGTTCGCGGCCGCCGCGGCGCTCGCGGCGTGGGGCATCCTGATCTACATGGGCCGGCCGTCCGGAGAGGCGGCCTGCCTGGCGATCCCGACCGCCCTGTTCGCCGCCGGCATCGAATCGCTCCCCTGGCGGCTGAACGACAACCTGACCGTCCCGCTCCTGGCGGCCCTGTTCCTGTGCGGCCTCATCGTCGGCGACGCCGTGCTGCTGGCGGACGCCGCGCCGGCGCTCCGGGACGTCCTGCTGCCGGCGATCGTGGTGAACGTCGTGCTGGCGGTGCTGTTCCGAAACGCGGGGGCCGTCGACCGCTCGGGGATGATCGCAGGACTTCTGGTCGGCGTCCTCACCTGGGTGCTCGGCGGCTGGCGCGCTTATCTCATCTTGATCGCCTTCTTCGTCCTGGGGTCGGCGACCACGCGCCTCGGCCGGCGGCGCAAGGAGCGGCTGGGGGTGGCGCAGGAGAAGAAGGGCGCGCGCTCCGCACGGCACGCCCTCGCCAACTGCGGCGTCGGGGTGTACCTCGCCCTGCTGTGCGCGACGGCTGCGGATCCCGGCCCCTTCCTCCTGGCGTTCATCTGCGCCTATGCCACGGCGGCGTTCGACACAGTGAGCAGCGAGATTGGCCAGGCCTACGGCGGACGTCCGGTCCTGATCACGACGCTGCGCCCGGTGCC
>DASRJX010000267.1:0-4672 GCA_035649235.1 Candidatus Cryosericum sp. | reverse complement strand
CCCTACTTCCTGACGGCGAACCACTGCATCAGCACCTCCACCAACGCCGCGAACCTGGAGGCGTACTTCCAGTTCAGCATCTCCTGCGGCAGCACGTCCTGCCCGGCGCAGACGAATCCGGGTGGCATCCAGCGGCTCGGCTCCACCGTCAAGGCGACCGGCAGCGCCGGCGACTTCACGCTCCTGCAGCTCAATCAGACGCCGCCCTCTGGTTCGAACTTCATGGGCTGGAACAACACGGCCATCGCCTTCACCAACAACGCGCTGCTCTATCGCATCAGCCATCCAGCCTGGGCGCCGCAGGCCTGGTCCTCGCACCGCGTTGACACCTCGGCCCCGACCTGCACGCAATGGCCGCGCGGCCAGCGCATCTACAGCCGCACGACGGGCGGCGGGACCGAAGGCGGCAGCAGCGGCTCGGCGGTCCTGAACGCCAGCAGCCAGGTCGTCGGCCAGCTCTCCGGCAAGTGCGGCACGAACACGGGCAACCCCTGCGACGAGGTCAACAACGCCACCGTGGACGGCGCTTTCGCCTACTACTGGCCGAGCGTGCAACCGTTCCTCGATCCCGCCACCTGCACGCCGACGACCGAGGTGTGCAACGACGGGCTCGACAATGATTGCGACGGGGCCACCGACTGCGCCGACTCGAACTGCACCGGCAGCCCGTCCTGCAACCCGACCTGCAGCCCTGCGGGCGCCTCGTGCACCGCGAACAGCCAGTGCTGCTCCAACAAGTGCAAGGGGAACCCCAGCAACAAGACCTGCCGGTAACCGGAGCGAGATCAAGGGGAGGCGGGAGCCGGCTGCTCCCGCCTCCCTTCCTGTCCTCTCCTGAGCGTCCGCCAATCCCCAGCCACCGCCCGGCGGCACCCATCCACCACTCGAGTCTTTGACAGACCCAGGGGCGAGGGGTACGATGCCGTCATGTCAGGAGGGGCCTCCTGAGACCCATCCGCGCCCTTCGCACCCTGCGCTGGACAGCCGTGGCGGTCCTGGCGGGGGTCATGATCCTGTCGGCGCTGCACGGCGCCATCCCGCACCCGCGCGGTCAGGGGTCGTGCTTTGCCTGCGAGACCCTGGTCACACCGGCCCTGCTGCCGCCGGTCGACACGTGTCTCCGCCCCCCCGAACCGAACCCGTGCAGCGCGCCGCGGCCGAGCCAGCCGGCTTTCGAATCGAAAGCACCCAGGCTCCGCCCCCTGCGAGCGCCTCCCCTGGCGGCGACGGTCTGAGATAACCACCGCCGTCGACGAGCGATGCCAGAAGCCCAGGGGGATCCTCCCCTTCAGGCCTCCGGATCGCCCTTTCAGGGGAGAGACACCAATGAGACCGATGGGACTGGCCAGGGCCGCCGCCCTGGCTGCCGCCGTCATGCTGCCGGAGGCCTCGGCCCAGGACGAGGCGCCGCCCGACCGCCGCGAGGTCGAGGAGCTCAAGGCCCAGGTGCAGGCGCTGCGCGACCAGGTCCAGGCGCTGCAACAGCAGATTGAAGCGCTCGCGAAGGGAAGCGTCGCGCCGTCCCCTCCTGCGCCTGAATCCCTGCCTCAGCCGACCCTGGCACCGGGGCAGCCGGTCGCCGCTGGCCCGACGCGGTCGCCGGGCCTCATGAACCCGGCCATCAGCGGCGTCTTCCAGCTGATCGGCAACACCTCGCTTGCGGGCCGAGACGACCTCAACGGCTTCGACCTGAGCGAGGCCGAAGTCGCCTTCGAATCGACCGTCGATCCGTACGCCAAGATGAACCTCTACCTCTCCTTCCCGGCCGACGAGTCCCCCGAGGTCGAGGAGGGCTACGCCACCACCCTCACGCTCCCCGCCTCGTTGCAGCTCAAGGGAGGCCGTTTCAAGAGCGCCTTCGGAAAGTGGAACACCCTGCACACGCACGCCTTCCCGACCGTCGAGCGCCCCGACGCCCTGGCCGCCTTCTTCGGGGAGGAGAGCCTCACGAACGACGGCCTGTCGCTCTCCTGGCTCATCCCCAACCCGGCGGGCCTCTACATCGACACGACGACGGAGGTGGGGACGGCGCGCGAGGGAGTGAGCTTCAACAGCGACTCGCGCGCCCTCACCTGGACGGAGCACCTGGCGTTCTTCCTGCCGGCAGGCGACAACGCCACCGTCGAGCTGGGAGGGACGGCGTCGGGAGGGCAGACGGGGCCGACCGAGTCTCTCCTGGGTGACCTGGACGCCGCCGGCCTCACGGAAACGCTCGAGCCGGACGATCGCCTCCCCTCGAACGTCTACGGGCTGGACGTCACCTGGAAGTGGAAGCCGCTGCAGCAGAACACCTATCGCTCGTTCTCGTGGCAGACCGAGGCCCTCCTCAGCCGGAGGCGGGTGCAGGCGCTCGACCCCGGGCTCTTTCTGACCGAATCGACGGTCGGGAGCGCCGGCGGCTACACCTACGTCGAAGGCCAGTGGACCAAGCGCTGGAAGCTCGGACTGCGCTACGACCTCTCCGGCTTCCCCGACAGCGAGGTGGACAGGCTCTGGGGAGCGTCCGGGGTGGTGCGCTTCATCCCCTCGGAGTTCCAGGAGCTGCGCTTCCAGGCGAAGTACACGCGCTTCAACGAATCGGCGGCGCTGCGTTTCGGCGCCGACGACGAAGACGACACCCGGTTGTTCTTCGAGTGGATCCCGGTCATCGGCGCCCACGGCGCCCACAAGTACTGAGGTGCGCACATGACACGACTGCACCGCGTTCCCTGCCGGCGGAGCCTGTGCGCCGCTCTGGTCCGCTCGTCGATCGTCGCCGCGCTCGCGGCCCTGGCAGCCGTGCCTCCGGCGCGCGCCGACGCCCGGGTCAAGGTGGTCGCCACGCTCCCGAACATAGGCGCCATCGCCGCCGCCGTCGGCGGCGAGCGCATCGACCTCACGGTGATCGCCTCGGGGACCCAGGACGCCCACTTCGTCGACCCCAAGCCCTCCTTCATCGTCAAGCTGCGCTCGGCCGATCTCCTCATCGTCAATGGACTGGATCTCGAGATCGGCTGGGTGCCGCCGCTCACCCAGGGGGCCCGCAACCCCAAGGTCCTGCAGGGTGGCAAGGGCTACATGGACGCCTCCAGCGGCATCCGCGTGGTCGAGATCCCTTCGAGCCTGAGCCGGTCGGAGGGGGACGTGCACCCGTACGGCAACCCGCACTACCTCTGCGACCCGCTGAACGCGGAGATCGTCGCCGGGACGATCGCCGAGGCGCTCAAGCGGGCCGACCCGGCTGGCGCCGGCGTCTACGAGCAGAACCTCAAGGCGTTCGTGGGCCGGCTGCACGAAGCGCTCTTCGGCAAGGAGCTCGTCAAACTGGCGGGCGGCTCCAAGCTGTCGCGCGAGGCGATGGCCGGCACGCTCGACGCCTTCCTGGACGGCACCTCGATCGGCGGCGCGCCGCTGCGCAAGCACCTGGGGGGCTGGCTCGGGACGATGGCCCCGTTCCGCGACCACCCGATCGTGACCTATCACAAGGACTATTCGTACTTCGCGGCGCGCTTCGGGGTGCGGGTCGTCGATTACGTCGAACCCAAGCCCGGCATCCCCCCCTCCGCCAAGCACCTCGAGGAGCTGATCGGCAGGCTCAAGGCGGGGGAGGCGCGCGTCCTGGTGACGCGCCCGTTCGTTGAGCACCGCTCGACCGACGCGCTGGCCGAGCGGACCGGTGTTGTGGTCCTGACGCTGCCGATCGAGGTCGGCGGCGATCCGCAGGCGACCGATTACTTCAAGCTGTTCGACCTGGTCACGGAACGCCTCGCGACGGCCTTCGGCGGCGAAGGCCCCGCTCCGAAAGGACGCTAGAGTGGAGGCGCAGATCCAGGTCCTGTTCCTGCCGTTCCTCGCCTGCCTCATCCTGACCGGCATCCACGTCTATCTCGGGATCCACGTCATCAGCCGCAAGGTGATCTTCGTCGACATCGCCCTGGCGCAGATCGCCGCGCTGGGGGCGACGGTGGCGTTCCTGATGGGATACGACCCCCGCACGGAGGGGGCGTACTGGTTCTCCCTGGGCTTCGCGGTCCTGGCGGCGGTGGTCTTCTCACTGACCCGCACGCGCCACGAGCGCGTGCCGCAGGAGGCGGTCATCGGCATCACCTACGCCACCGCCTCCGCCGCCGCGATCCTGCTGGCCGACATCTCGCCGCACGGCGCCGAGCACCTGCACGACCTGCTCGCCGGCAGCATCGTCTGGGTGACGCCGGCTCAGATCGCCAAGACAGCGATCCTGTACTCCCTCCTCGGCCTGTTCCACCTGATCTTCCGCAGGCGCTTCCTGCAGATCTCGCTCCACCCCGAAGAGGCTTACGCCGAAGGGGTCAACGTGCGGCTGTGGGACTTCCTCTTCTATCTGTCGTTCGGCGTCGTCATCACCTCGTCGGTGCAGATCGCGGGGGTGTTGCTGGTCTTCTGCTACCTGGTGGCCCCCTCGATCTTCGCCGTGATGTTCTTCGACGACCTGCGGTCGAGGCTCTTGACCGGCTGGGCCATGGGAACGCTCGTCAGCGCGGTCGGGCTCTACTTCTCGTACGACAGGCCGTCCGGACCCACCATCATGGTCGGGTTCGCGGTCGCCTTGCTCATCGGCGGGATGATGCGGGCGCTGCTGCGCTCGGCCCGGCCGGCGCAAGCGCTCGCCGCGACCGGAATCCTCGTGGCCCTCCTCGCCGGGGCCGCCTTCGCC
>DASRJX010000266.1:0-5549 GCA_035649235.1 Candidatus Cryosericum sp. | reverse complement strand
TCGTCGCCCACTACCGTGACGGCCGCACCATGCGGGGTCACACACACGACTTCCGTCCCGACGGTGACAGTTTCCACCTGCTGCCCAGCGAGGGCGGAGGCATCCCGACGCAGGTGAAGCTGAGCGAGCTGAAGGCGCTGTTCTACGTCCGGGACTACGGTTTGATGCGCCGGCAGGTCGATCGAGCCCGCCGCTTCGGGTCGGAGGTGCCTGGACAGAAGACCATCGTGGAGTTCCGGGACGGCGAGAAGCTCTGGGGCTTCACGGAGGAGTACACCCCCAACGGCCGCGGGTTCTTCTTCATCCCCGCCGATCCGAACGAGAACAACGTGCGGATCTTCATCGTCAACGCGTCGGTCAAGCAGATCAGCTTCGAAGACTGAGGTGGACCGAAGATGACATGGGCTCCCGCTCCCTCGCCGGCGAAGCGGCCTCGGCTCGCGGCCGCAATCCTGCTTTCCCTTTTGGCCGCCGCCCAGCCTCTGGGCGCCGGCGTCAACTCCGCCCGCTACCGCTTCGAAGGCAACCGCTGGCTGGCGCTCGATCTGGCGGTCGCCGAGGTGCGCACGGATGTCATCCGCTTCGACTGGCCCTCGACCATGCTCGGTTTCAAGACGCGTTACAAGGCCGTGATCAAGGTGGCGAACGCCTCGACGAACCAGGTGTCGGTGGGCGTGGTCGTGGCGGTCTTCGACGGCGACGGGAAGCTGCTCGGCGCCGGCACGAGCGGCACCAAGGTCGGCACGATCGACCCTGGAGACACCGCCGAGTTCACCATCGATTTCGATCACGTCACCGAGCGACTGGAGGCGGCCGCCCAGTTCCAGGTAGCGCTCCAGACCCGCTAGGCCTTCCTCGCACGGGCCCCTCCCCTCTCTCAGCGAGAGTGTCATTGCCGGCTCCGGACACCGACCCTATATTCGGCCGGGAACCGGAATCGACACGGATGCTCCGGGGAGGGACCCATGACGCTGTCCAGGCTCCTGTCTTCACCGGCGCGCTGCGCCGCGGCGGCCGCCCTGATCCTCGCGCTCTCCGGACCGGCCCTGGCAGGTGATGCGTTTTACGACGTGACGCTGGGGCTCAACGTCGGCGACGATTCCCGCTTCTTCCTGAACCTCACCAACGAGCGTTACCCCGCGCCCTCGCAGGTTTCGGTCGCGGTCGTGAAGCGCTGTCCGCGTCCTGCGGATGACTATCCGGTCATCATGCTCCTGGCCTCTTCGTCCCGCCGATCGCCGGACGCCGTGCTGGCGATGCGCCTGCGCGGTCTCACCTGGACGGACATCCTGTTCGAGCTGCGCCTGTCACCCGAAGTCCTGTTCGTCGGCATGGATCGCGACCCCGGGCCTCCGTACGGCAACGCCTGGGGCTACTGGAAGAAACACGGCGGCCGGCCCGACAAGAGGCGGTTCACGCTCTCGGACGCGCAGGTGGTCGATCTCGCCAAGCTGCAGATCGCATCGTCCTACTACCGCGTCAGCCCTTATTCCATCGTCGGCCAGCGCCAGCACGGCGTCAGCGTGGAGCGGTACGCGGCGAACAAGGGCCGGCCGGCGGGTGCGGGCCCGGCGAAGAGCGGCGCGTCGAAGGGGCAGCGACAGGATCACGGCAAGGAACACGGCCACGGTCAGGGGAAACCGCCCAAGAATCACTGACGCAGGCCCGCCGGCCGGCGCGAACTCGACTCCGCCTCACGGGACCTCTCCGACGTCGTACCACTCTCCGCCCCGCTCGGGGCAGCGGCGAAGGAGTCGTATAATCCGCCCGCTCATCGCCGGCGCCCGCGCCGGGGGCGGATGGCTCACTCCCGATGCACCTTCCCATCATCCTGCCGATCTTCTTCCTGTCGGGAATGGCCGGCCTGCTCCTCGAAGTCGTCTGGGTGCGCGAGTTCGGCCTGATCTTCGGCAACACGATCCACTCGGCGGCCCTCGTGACGGGCGTGTTCCTGGGAGGGCTGGGCCTGGGAGGCTGTCTCGGCGGCGTCGTCGCCGACCGGGTCCACGGGCGCGACCCGCTCGCGGTGCTGAGACTCTACGCCGTGTGCGAGTCCGGGATCGCCGCCTTGGCACTCTGGATCGCCTGGGTGTTGCCCCGGCTTCAGGACGTGTCATCGGCCTTCTCGTCCTATCGCGCCGGAGCCGCCGGCTTCTACGACCTGACGGTCGCGTCCCATCTCATTCGCTACGGCGTGGCCGCCGGCCTCATCCTTCCCGCCACGCTCCTGATGGGCGCGACGCTCACGCTGCTCCTGCGCTTCGTCGTCGGCACCGAGATCGACCGCACCGGCTGGCGTGTGGGGCTCCTGTACGGGCTCAACACGGCCGGCGCCGCCTGCGGCTGCCTGCTGGTCGACGTGGTCTGGATCCCCCGGCTGGGGATCGGGAGCACGCAGATCCTCGCGGCCGGTCTCGATTTGATCGCGGCGGCCGGCGGGTTCTGGCTCCTCGCGCGCGGGCGGCGGACGGAGGGCCGCGGCCCCGCGGCCCGCGGCGCCGCCGCCAGGGCGAAGCGTCCCCGTGCCGCATCCCCTCTCTGGGCGGCTGCCGCGGCGCTCATCCTGACGGGCTTCGCCGCCATGGGCACGGAGATCCTGTGGTTCCGGTTCCTGACGAGCGCTCTGGGACAGTACCGGCTGGTCTTCTCCCTGCTTCTGGCCGTGGTCCTGGTCGGAATCTGGCTCGGGTCGATGGCGGGAGGGTACGCGTCGGACCGGTTCGGAGCCCCGGCGGTGTGGTTCGCGGGGACGCAGATCGCCCTCGCCCTCTCGACCCTCGCCTCGCTCTGGCTGTTCGATCTGGGAGCCGTCCAGAACCTGGTCCGGGAGCGGCTGACGTCGTCTCCGTTGGGCATCGGCCTGCTCGCCGAGATGAGCATTCACCTCGCCGCGATCGTCGAGGTCGTCGGTCTGCCGTCCTTCTTCATGGGCGCCGCCTATCCGCTCGCCAACGCCATGGTGCAGGACCGCGAGGGGTCGGTCGGCAGGCGCGCCGGATGGCTCTACCTCGCGAACGCGGCGGGCTCTGTGACCGGATCGACCGCGACCGGGTTCCTCCTGCTTCCGGCGCTAGGCATGAAGTGGAGCCTCTTCGCGCTGATGATCGGCGTTCTCCTTTCGCTCGTACCCGTCGCCGTCGCCGCGCGACGGGAGCCCTTGGGGCAGCGCGACCGCCGCAGGCCGGCCCTCGCCCTGGTCTGCGGCATGGGCGTGGCGATCGTCGCCCTCGCGGCCTGGAGCCGCATGCCAGGCGACGGCCTCCTCCTGAGAAGCTTCCGCGCCGCCGCCCGCCCCGCGGTCCGGGACGCCCTCCGACCGCCGTTCCTCGTGGCGACGAGCGAGGGCACCCTGGAGTCGATCCTGATCCTCGACGTGCCCGGCCAGGGGAGGACGCTCTACACCAACGGCCACCCGATGTCCTCGACGGCGCCCGGAGAGCAGCGCTACATGCGCGCCTTCGTCCACCTCCCGCTCCTCCACGACGACGCGCCCGAAAGCGTCCTGGTCATCTGCTTCGGCGTCGGGAACACCGCTCACGCCGCCTCGCTGCACCGATCGCTGCGCAGGATCGAGGTGGTCGACATCTCCCGCCACGTGCTCGAGCAGGCTGACTTCTTCTCTGCCACCAACGGGCGCGTGCTGCACGATCCCCGCGTCTCCGTGTTCGTCAACGACGGGCGGCACCACCTCAAGATGCAGGCCGAGGGACGCTACGACCTGATCACCCTGGAGCCGCCGCCCATCAACTTCTCCGGAGTGGCGTCCCTCTACTCCGAGGAGTTCTATGCCCTGGCCCGATCCCGGCTGCGACCGGGCGGGTTCCTGAGCCAGTGGCTGCCGGTCCCCCAGGTCCCGCCCGAGACGGTCCGATCGATGATCCGCGCCTTCATCGACGTGTTTCCCGGCTCGCTCCTGCTCAACGGCGACGCCGGCAACTTCATCCTGGTCGGCCGCAAGGATCGCCCGATCGAGCTCGATCCGGCCGCCCTCGAGCGGCGGCTCGCGGCGGAGCCGCAGGTGCGCGACGACCTCCGTCGCATCCAGATGGGGTCGCCGACCGAGATCTTCGGCGCCTTCGCCGCCGACGCCAGGCATCTGCTGGCGGCAACGGCCAGGAGCGGCCCCCTGACCGACGATCTCCCGCTCATCGAGTACGGCCGGATCTACCGCCCCCGGACCGGCATACCGGCGGACCTGTTCGACGTCTCCAGGGTGTCGGTCTGGTGCCCGCGCTGCTTCGCGGAGAACGGGGCGGCCGCGGAGGTGGCCGATCTGCGGACCTATCTCGGCATCATGAGCGCCTTCTATTCGAGGTCGCAACCGGCCGTCGACGCGCCGGGCGCCGCCCGCCTGCCTCCGGCCTGGAGGTCGGCCCTCGATCCCGCTTCCATGGCCCGGACCCTCGAGGAAAGCCCCTACCTGCGCCGGCTTCGGGGCGATCGCTAGGCAGAGCCGCAGCCCGCCGCGCTGCCCACAGGCTGGAGCCGTCCCCCCGCGCAGGCGTGGTTGTTTCGGGCTATCATGCGCCTCTCGCCGACCGCCGCGGCTGCCGGCGCCCGAGAGGTGACGCGATGGGAATCTCGACCGACGCCATCCATGCCGGCGTCCGACCGGATCCGACGACCGGCGCCGTCATGACGCCGATCTACCAGACCTCGACCTACGCCTACGAAGGGCTGGGCCGCGGCAAGGGGTACGACTACGCCCGCACCATCAACCCGACGCGCTCCGCCCTGGAGGAGAACCTGGCGGCGCTCGAGGGGGGCCGCGCCGCCTACGCCTTCGCCTCGGGCATGTCGGCGATCCACACCGTCATGACGCTGCTCAAGACGGGCGACCACGTGATCGTCGGAGACAACGTCTACGGTGGCACGTACCGGCTGTTCTCGCGCGTTCTCGAGGACTTCGGTCTGCGCTTCACCTACGTCGACACCTCGCGCCTGGAGGAGGTCGAGCGGGCGCTGCGCCCCGAGACCCGCATGGTGTACATCGAGACGCCGACCAACCCCATCATGGTCCTCAGCGACATCGAGGCGGTGGCGACCCTGTGCCGCGGGCGCGGCCTCGTCAGCGTCGTCGACAACACCTTCCTGACGCCGGTCTACCAGCGCCCGCTGCGGCTCGGGGCCGACATCGTCGTCCACAGCACCACGAAATACCTTAACGGCCACTCGGACAGCGTCGGTGGCGCGGTGATCCTGGCGCGGGCGGAGCATGCTGAGCGCATCAAGTTCGTGCAGAACTCGGCGGGTGCCATCCTCTCCCCGTTCGATTCGTGGCTCGTCCTGCGGGGCATCAAGACGCTGCCGCTCAGGATGCGCGCCCACGACGCGAACGGCCGGGCGGTGGCGGAGGCCCTGTCGCGGAATCCCAAGGTGTCCCGCGTCCTGTACCCCGGACTCAAGACCCACCCGCAGCACGCCCTTGCGTCGCGCCAGGCGACCGGCTACGGCGGCATGATCTCCTTCGTCCTCGGACCCGCGGTCGACGTCCGGTGCTTCTTCGACAGCCTGCGCCTGTGCGCGTTGGCCGAGAGCCTGGGCGGCAT
>DASRJX010000265.1:0-4754 GCA_035649235.1 Candidatus Cryosericum sp. | reverse complement strand
TCTTGCCCGTGGAGATGAAATCGGCCGAGTGGACGACGCGTCGCTGGTTCTTGCTGTCATCGATCAGATCGAGATGCCCCGACCAGACGCCTGAGTCGAGCACCGCTATCCCCACGCCGCTGCCGTCGTACGGCGGCGTAGACAGGAGCCCGGTACCGGTCGCGCCGACGCCGGTCGTTGTCTCGAGCTGGCTCGCCAGAGCGGTCACCGGTCGATCCGGGGACAGGAAGCGCACGCCCTCGGTCTCCGCCAGCGCCTCGACCGATCCGGCGGGGACATCCATCACCATCGCGCCGACGCGACGGAAGCGGCCGCGCAAGCTGCCGCCGAGGCTCTTGACCTTCTCGGCCAGGGATCTCGAATCGGAGCCCTCGAGCGTCGCCACGATCCGGATCAACCGGTACGGGGATCCCCGGTGGGATTCGTCCTGGAGGTCGGGGGCCACGCCCGCCTTGTGGCCGGGATCGGCCAAGGCGGCCGAGGCCGCGCAGGAGATCACCAGGACGATCAGGGACACGCGGGCGGGGAGCCTGGCGCTCCGTTCGCCCGTGCCGCGTCGGTCCATCGAACCGCTCGGACCTTCAGTCGTGATCGTCGCCATGGTTCCCCCTTAACGCCGCGAGACGGCTTTGTCATCCACCGCTTCGTCGGCGGCGTTGGCAACCCGGCCGTCTCTTCAGGAGACCCGTTGGCTTTCCGTCCCACCCTCACGGGTGGTTTGGCTTTTTCAACTGCGCCTATGGTTCGCAACCCCTATGCCATGGGTATCAGGCTCATATGCTCTGACGGTGTTGCCTATGAACTCGTTGAGGCTGCGGGTGTTATCGGGCAGTTGAGGCCTGGTCGAGACCTCTTTCAGAAACCGCCGGGGCCAACACATTCCTGTGCCTCCATCCAGTTCCAGCACACCACACCGAAAGCACGCCCCCTCGGGGCTCGATCCGGGACCGCAAGTGCCCCCGGCACAGCGATATCCACGGGGTGTCGCAAAACTGGCCGATTTCGATGGGTCGATGTCGTGGATCTGATCTGGCCGGCCGCTCCCGGAAGGACGCCGGCGCCGGGCCTGTGGCACACTTCGGGAATCGATGCAGCGCGGCACGGATCTCCTGGTCATCGGCGGCGGCTCCATCGGCCTCGCCGTCGCCCGCGAGGCGGCGCGGTCGGGGCTCTCCGTACACCTGCTCGAGCGCAACGCACCCGGCGGCGAGGCGACGGGCGCCTCCGCCGGGATCCTGGCGGCGCAGATGGACGCCCACGAGGCGGGACCGCTCACGACGCTGGGCCTCGAGAGCCGCGCTCTCTGGCCGGAGTTCCTGCGCGAGTTGAACGAGGACAGCGGACTCGATGTCGATCTGAGGACCGATGGCGCGCTGGTGGCGGCGCTGGACGACGAGGAGCGCGAGGAGGTCGATCGAGCCTACCACTTCCAGAGCGGGTCCGGGCTGACGATCGAGCGGCTCGACGGCGCAGGGCTGCACGCGGCCGAGCCGGCTCTGTCGCGGAAGGTCCTGGGCGGCCTGCTCCTGCCCCACGAGTGGAGCCTCGACCCGGCCCGCCTGGCGCGCTCCCTCGTCCTGGCCGCCGGGCGCTCCGGGGTCACGATCCAGAGCGGCGAGGAGGCGGCGTGTCTCCTCGTCGAGGGCTCCCGTGCGATCGGGGTTGTCACCTCCTCGGGGGAGCACCGCGCGGCGGGTGCCATCGTCGTGGCGGCCGGGGCCTGGAGCGGCTTCATCCAGGGCGACGGCATGACCCCGCCCCCCTCCGAGCCGGTCCGGGGCCAGATCGTCTGCTTCCAGGCCCCGGATCTGATCCGCCGGGTCCTGTCAGGAGGCGGGTTCTATCTCGTGCCGCGCACCGACGGACGGATCGTGGCCGGCAGCACGATGGAGCGCGCCGGCTTCGACCGCAGCGTGACCGGCGCGGGACTGGAGGAAATCCTGAAAGCCGCGCGTCGGCTCGTTCCCGGCCTGGCGGAGGCCGCGGTCCGTTCCACCTGGGCCGGCCTGCGGCCGGGGGCGCCCGACGGACTTCCGGTGATCGGGGCGGGGCCGCTTGCCGGCCTGTACTACGCCTCCGGGCACCTGCGCAGCGGGATCCTCCTGACGCCGATCACGGCCCGCGTCGTGACGCGTCTCGTGACCGGCGGCGACCCGGGCGTCGATCTGGCGGCTTTCGATCCGTTGCGCTTCCAGGAAGGCGGCTAGGACGCCGGACTGGGGACGGCTGCCGGCGCTCCCCTGCTCACTTCTTCTTGCGTGAGCGCTTCTCGTGCTCGGCCAGGAAGTCGACGCGCAGCTTCTCGACCAGCGCATCGCGCCGATCGTAGAGGCGCTTCAACCGGCGCGGCTTGACACGGGTCAGGGCATAGGCCGTGAGGAGCGGCGCAGCGATCGTCGAGTCGGTGTAGACCACGACCGAATCGCCGAGCTTGTCCGGATCGACCTTGCCCCACGACACCGCCTCGGAGGGCGTGGCGCCCGACAGGCCGCCGGTGTCGGGGCGCGCGTCGGTGATCTGGATGTAGTAGTCGTGGCCGCGATCGCTGAGGCCGAGGATCTCCTGGATCTGGGGCTCCGTCTGCAGCACGAAGTTCTTCGGCGATCCGCCACCGAGCATGAGGATGCCGCTCTTCCCCTCCCCCATCCTCGCGGCATAGACGATCGCCGCTGTCTCGTTGACGTCGCGCGACACGTCGATGCGCGGGCCGCAGCCCCGCATGGCCAACTCGGCGATGTTCATCCCGATGGACGAGTCGCCCGGCGACGAGACATAGCACGGCACGCCGGCCCGGTAGGCGGCGGTCAGGACGCAGGAGTCCTCGACCCCCAGCTCCTTCTCGCGCGCCGCCAGGTACTTCCCCAAGAGGTAGTGCAGCTCGGCCGTCCCCATCTCCTTGGTGAACGCCTTCTCGGCCATGATGGTCCGCAGGTAGTCGTCGGTGTCGAGCAGCACGTTGTAATCGAACAGGATGTCGTAGATGCGAATGACCCCTTCGCGGCGCAGCACCGCGTCGTCGATCTGGTGCGTGCCGCGGTGCAGCGACATGCCGAGGCCGAAGTGGGTGTCGTGGTAGAGGTTCGCCCCGGTGCTGACGATCCAGTCGACGAAGCCGGCCTTGATGAGCGGCAGGACGCAGGAGCGGCCGACGCCCGCTGGGGTCAGGGCGCCCGACAGGCTGATCCCCACGGTCACTTCGTCCCGGAGCACTTTCTCGCACAGCATCCGGCAGGCTTTCTGAAGCCGGCCGCCGTTGTAGGCGAGAAAGGTGTCGTCGATCAGCCGATCGACCGTGACCTCGCCTCGTATGGGATCGGGAAAGATCCTCTGGCCCGTCAGGAATTCTTTCTTGTGCGCCATCACACGCCCCCCGGATGAAGCGCGAATGCGCGCCAAGCGCGCGAAGGGAAAATCGTATCACGCGCGATCCGGGAGGCGCAACGGGAGCAGCCGCGAAACGCGCGCCGGCCGCCCGTCCGCGGGCGGTGCGCGCCGGGCGATCAGGCTGCGGACGGAGGGCGCGTGATCATCGCTGCGCCTCCCCGATGCGCTCCTTGGGAGGCGGCGGGGTCCAGCCGGAGGCCCGGGCGGCCATCAGCTTGTCGCGGATGCGCACGAAGACGTGGAAGAAGTCGGCCTGCTGCCGGTCGCTCGACGGCAGCCGCCGATCGCGCAGATCGCGGCAGACGTTGAACGCCTGCTGCAGGAGGTCGGGCTCCTGCTCGCTATCGGCGGCCGTCTCGTACGCTTCGATGAGCGCCAGGAAAATGGCCGGATTGTCGGGCTCGGCGTCCTTGGCCCAGCCGAGCGTGCGGATCGACTCGACCCAGTCGCCGGACCGCAGCAGTCTCAGCCCCTCCTCGAAGTACGGATTCTTTGTCGGCGCGGCCATCGGGGGCCTCCCGGACGGGACGTTACGCCGAGAACGAGCTGCCGCACCCGCACGTGGACTTGGCGTTCGGATTCTGGAACACGAACCCGGTGCCGTTCAGCCCGTCGGTAAAGTCGAGGGTCATGCCGTTCAGGACGATGTAGCTCTTCTTGTCACACAGGAGCTTCACGCCGTTCTCCTCGAAGACCTTGTCCTCGGGGGTCTCCTTCTCGAAGTAGAGCTTGTAGGACATGCCCGAGCAGCCGCCGCCGACCGCCGCGACGCGCAGGCCGTGCCCCTCGAGCCCCTCTTTGGTCATGAGCGCCTTGATCTGCTCCGCCGCCTTCTCCGTCACGTGAATCATCTGTCAGGCTCCTTTGTGCGCCGTGTGAAACGCCATGCTGGTACGCCCACCCCCGCTCCGGGCCGCCTGGTACAGGGGCGAGATCTCCCTGAGCCGCGCCACCGCCGCGGCGACGCGCTCGATCACCTCGTCCACCTCCGATTCGGTGTTGAAGCGGCCGAGCCCGAAGCGGATGGACGTCTGGGCCATGTCGTCCGTAACCCCCATCGCCTTGAGCACGTGCGATGGCTCGCGCTTCTCCGAGGTGCAGGCCGACCCCGAGGAGACCGCCACCCCCTCGAGGGCGAGCAGCAGCGCCTCCCCCTCGACGTACGCGAAGCTCAGGTTGAGATTGTTCGGCAGGCGCGCCTCGGGGTCTCCGTTCAGCACCACCTCCTCGACGCGCGCCAGGATTGCCTTCTGCAGCCGGTCGCGCAGGGCGGAGACGCGCCGGCTCTCGGCCGGCATCTCGGCGCGCGCAATCTCGAGGGCCGCGCCCATGCCGACGATCCCCGGCACGTTGTGCGTGCCGGAGCGCAG
>DASRJX010000264.1:0-24820 GCA_035649235.1 Candidatus Cryosericum sp. | reverse complement strand
AACACCGGCCTCGAGCACCTGGGCCTCTCGTGGCAGATGATCGGCGCAGCGGTCTTCCTGCTCGCCTCGTTCACCGACTGGCTCGACGGCTGGCTGGCGCGGCGGCGGGACCAGGTCACGACCCTCGGCATCCTGCTCGATCCGATCGCCGACAAGCTCCTGACGTCGGCGGCGTTCGTGTCGCTGATCGAGATCGGCGCGGCACGGGCCTGGATGGTCTGGATCATCCTGGGCCGCGAGTTCGCGGTGGACGGGCTGCGCATGATCGCCAGCAGCCAGGGGATCATGATCGGCGCCAGCGTCTGGGGGAAGTACAAGACGGTGAGCCAGATCATCGCCATCGTGCTGCTGATCTTCGGCAACCAGTACCTCGGCTCCTGGGACCTGGCGGGGGACGTCGCCCTGTGGATCGTCGTGGCGGTGGCGATCCTGTCGGCGACCGACTACTTCATGAAGTTCTCACGCCGCCTCGGCGTGACGGGCCGGCGGACGCCGGACGGGGGCCGACATGGCTCGTAGGCGCGCCGCCGGGAGGTCGGAGGCCCCGCCGCCGCCCGCCGGTGCGATGCAACGGCTGCGGCAGGTCTTCCTGACCGGCGTCGTCATCACCCTGCCCCTCATCATCACGGTCTGGCTGCTCGGGATCCTGGTTCGGCTTCTGGAGGGGATCGCCTCGCCCGTCGTGCTCGCCATCCTGCGCCTCTTCAGTCCGGATCTGGCCAGCGAGCCGGCGATCGTCCGGTTCGTGGCCCCGCTGGCGGGCATTCTCCTGACCGTACTCGTGATCCTGATCGTGGGATCGGTCGCAACCCACTACCTGGGTCGGAGGCTGGTCGAGGGGTTCGACCGCCTCATGATGCGGCTGCCGGTGGTCAAGCCGATCTACGGCGCGGCCCGCCAGCTCCTCGACGCCTTCTCCCGGACGTCGACATCGTTCCGTCGCGTGGTCATGGTCGAGTACCCGAGGCCGGGGGTGTACACGGTCGGGTTCCTGACGCAGAGCGGGGTCGATCTCGGGAGGGAGAGCGGGTCACCGGTGCGTGGCCGCTCCCTGGTCTTCCTGCCGACCACGCCCAATCCCACCTCGGGCTGGCTGGCGCTGGTGCGGGACGAGGAGGTCGTGCCGCTCGACATGTCGATCGAGGACGGCGTCAAGCTGATCGTGAGCGGCGGACTGGTCGTGCCAGGCTTCCCTCCGGATGCGCCCTGATGTTTTACTGGTTCGTGAAGGGACTGTTCTATCCGTTCGTCCGCCTCTACCTCGATCTGACGCGCGACGGCCTCGAGCACCTGCCCCGGCGGGGCGGGGCGATCGTGGTCTCCAATCACGTCTCCTACATGGACGCCATCCTGCTGGGCTCGGCCTCGCCGCGGCCGATCCAGTTCATCGTGCTGCAGTGGATGTACGACCTGCTCCTGCTGCGCTGGTTCTACTGGGGCATGGGGACGATCCCGGTGCGCGCCGGGACCGACGCGCGCGGCATCCGGCGGGCGCTGCGGGCGCTGCACGCCGGCCGCCTGGTCGGCGTCTTTCCGGAGGGAACGCGCAGTCCCGACGGACAGGTCGGCGACGCGCAGCCGGGTGTGGCGCTGCTCGCGGCCCTGTCGGGCGTACCGGTCGTGCCGGTGTTCATCGACGGAGCCCGCGAATCGATGGGCGTCGGGAGCGGCTTCCCGCTGCCGGCCCGCATCCACGTCCGCTTCGGACCCGCGATCGCCTTTCCGCAGGGCCGCAGCGCCCGCGATCGCCAGGCCCTGGCGGATTTCGCGCGACGCGTGGCGCGGGCGATCCGCGAACTCGATCCGCTGGAGCCGGCGGCATGACCGGCCGCTGTGCTGAGACCCTCGCCATCGGCTCCGAGCTCCTCGGACCGAGCCGCCTCGACACGAACGGCTCCTTCCTGGCCCGCCGCCTCGGCGAGCGCGGCTTCACGGTGCGCTTCCGGACCGCCGTCGGGGACGACCTCGACGATCTGCGTGGCGCCTTCGAGGTGGCGATCCACCGCAGCGACCTCGTGGTCGCGACCGGCGGGCTCGGGCCCACGGTGGACGATCTGACCCGGGAGGCCGTGGCCGGGCTGCTCGGACTGCCGCTCGAGGAGGACCCCGAGGTCCTGGCCGGGATCGAGGCGCGCTTCCGCAGCATCGGCCTCGCGATGCCGCCGCGGAACCGGCGCCAGGCCGAGGTGCCGCGCGGCGCCGCCGTGCTCCCCAACCTCCTGGGCACCGCCCCCGGGCTGCTGCTCCGTCATCAGGGCCGCACGATAGCGCTCCTGCCGGGCGTGCCGGCGGAGATGCGGGCCATGGTCGACGACGCGTTGCTGCCGCTCCTCGGAACGACGGGCGAGCGCTTCGTCGATCGCGTCCTCAAGATCGCAGGCCTGCCCGAGTCCGAGGTCGACCGGCGGCTCCTCGACGTGCACCGGGACCGGGGACCGGTCGAGTGGACCATCCTCGCCCTGGGAGGACAGATCGAGATCCACCTGCGACAGAAGGTCGAGGAGGGAGCCGGGGCGCCCGACGTCGAGAGGCTCGACGCGGCGATCGCCTCCGGCCTCGGCGCGCACCTGTTCGGCCGCGACGACGCCACGCTCGAGGGCGTCGTCGGCGATCTCCTGCTGCGGCGCGGCGCGTCGCTCGCGGTCGCCGAGTCCCTCACGGGAGGCGCCGTGGCGCGGCGGATCACCGCGGTCCCGGGGGCTTCGCGGTACTTCCGCGGCGGCGTCGTCGGCTACAGCGACGACGCCAAGCGGGACCTCGCCGGCGTTCCGGAAGAAGTCTTGCGGGAGCACGGCGCCGTCTCGGAGCCGGTCGCCCTCGCGATGGCCGCGGGGATAGCAGCCCGCCTCGGCGCCGACTGGGGCCTGGCGACGACCGGCTACGCGGGGCCCGAAGGAGGGGACGCGGCGCATCCTCCGGGCACCGTCTTTCTCGCCGTCGCGGGCCACGGCGTGTCGCAGGCCCGCGGGGTCACGCTCCCCGGCGACCGGTCGCAGGTGCAGGAACGCTGCGCGGCCGCGGCGCTCGACTTTCTCCGCCGGGCTCTCCTGGGAGCGGCCACGTGAGACTCTTCGTGGCGGCGGAGATCCCCGAGGCGTTGCGCCTCCGGCTGCTGGAGATCCAGGCCGGCCTGAAGGATCTGCCGCTTCGCGTGCGATGGGTCCGGAAGGAAGCGATGCACCTGACCTTCGTGTTTCTGGGGGAGGTGCCGTCCTCCCGGCTGGAGCCGATAGCGGAGGCCCTCGGTAGAAAGGACGCGCTGCCTTTGGGTCCATTCCGTCTCGAGGCGCGGGGGATCGGGACCTTTCCGCCGGCTGGGAGGCCGCGCGTGATCTGGGCGGGGCTGGAGGGAGATCTCGTGGCTGCGGGGCGGCTCAAGTCGGCGCTCGATGCGGCGCTCGAGCCGCTCGGATTCCGATCCGAGGATCGCGGCTTCAAGCCGCACCTGACGATCGGGCGCGTCTCCGAAGGCCGGGGAGGAGGGGACTGGCGTCCGCTCCTGCAGCCGCTGACGGCGGAGGCGTTCGGCTCCTTCGAAGTCGCCGCCTGCGTCCTGTTCGAGAGCCGGCTCTTCCCCGAGGGGGCGCAGTACAGCGCCCTGAAGCAGTTCTCGCTGTTGGACAGCATGGCGGCGCCACGATGAGCGCTCCGCTCGCGTTGGCCTGTGCCCTCGGGTTCCTCCTGGGAGCGATCCCCTTCTCCTGGATCCTCGCCCGGCTCCTGGGCGGGCTCGACATCCGCTCGGTCGGCAGCGGCAACGTGGGCGCGACCAACGTGGCGCGGTCGCTCGGGTTCTGGGTGGGCGGGGCGGCGCTCCTGCTCGACGCCTCGAAGGGCGCGGCGGCCGCCTGGCTCGGCCAGGCTCTCGATCCGGCGGGGCCCTCGGGAGGCGGCGGCCTCCTGGCCGGAGGGCTCGCTGTCCTGGGGCACAACTTCACGCCTTTCCTCGGATTTCGCGGCGGGAAGGGCGTCGCGACCGGCGCCGGGGTGTTCGCGGTCCTGGCGCCGAAAGCCGTCCTCGCGTCGGTCGCGGTCTTCGCCATCGCCCTGGGCTGGAGCCGGACCGTGTCGCTCGGCTCCATCCTCGCCGCCGCGGCGTTGCCGGTCGCCGCCTGGCTCACCGGCGCCGGCGGGAACGTGGTGGCGCTGGCACTTCTCGTCGCCATCCTGGTGATCGCGCGCCACGCGGCGAACCTGCGACGACTGGCGCGCGGCGAAGAGCCCCGGATCGGACGGGCATCGAAGGTGGACGCGTGAACGGCGCGGCCGTCCTCGGGGCAGGCTCGTGGGGCACGGCGCTCGCGATCCACCTGGCGCGGAACGGATCGGACACGACGCTCTGGGCCAGAAGGCAAGAAGCGGCCCGGGCGCTCCAGGAGGAACGCTCCAACGCCGACTACCTGAAGGGGTATCCCTTCCCCGACCGTCTCGCGGTCACGGGCGACCTGGAGGAGGCTCTCCGGGGCCGCCGGCTCGTCCTGCTGGTGATGCCGGCGCAGTGGACCCGGCCGATCGTCCGCCAGGCGGCGCCCTTCGTGGACGCCGACGCCGACGTCCTGGTCGCCTCCAAGGGGATCGAGCAGGCAAGCGGACTGAGGCTCACCGAGGTGCTGCGCCAGGAGGCTCCCGGGTCGCCGCTCGGCCGGGCCGGCGTTCTCTCCGGCCCGAGCTTCGCACTGGAGGTGGCCCGGGGGGATCCGACGGCGATCGTGGCGGCCTCCCGCGACGACGCCGCCATGGGCCGCGTCCAGGCCGTCCTGTCGGCGGGCAACCTGAGGGTGTACCGTAATGGCGACCCGATCGGCGTCGAGCTGGCGGGGGCGCTCAAGAACGTCATGGCCATCGCCAGCGGCATCGTCGAGGGGCTCGGGCTCGGTCTCAACACCCGGGCAGCGCTCATCACGCGCGGGCTCGTGGAGATGACGCGCCTCGGCGTGGCCCTGGGGGGGAGGGCGGGCACCTTCGCGGGCCTGGCTGGTGCTGGCGATCTGATCCTGACCTGCACCGGTGGGCTGAGCCGCAATCGCGCCCTCGGTGTCGAGATCGGTCGCGGCCGGCGCCTGGAGGAGATCCTGCGCGGCGCGCGCAGCGTCGCCGAGGGCGTCGCCACCACGCGGGCGGCGACGGAGCTGGCCAGGCGGCAGGGGGTCGAGATGCCGATCGCGGGCAAGGTGGAGGAGGTCCTGTTCGGGGATCTGCCGCCGCGTGCCGCCGTCGAGGATCTCCTCTCCCGGCCCCTGCGGGAGGAGACATGATCGACCTTCACAACCACCTCCTGCCGGGCATCGACGACGGGGCCAAGCGGGTGGACGAGACGCTGGAGTTCCTGCGCCTCGCAGGACGCGACGGAGTGCGCACGGTGGTCGCCACGCCGCACATGAAGCCGGGGGTCTACGACAACAGCCGCCAGGACATCCTCGATCGGGTCGCCATGGTGCAGGAGGCGCAGCGCGGCTCCGAGGCGGAAGGGGTGGAGCTCCTGCCGGGCGCCGAGGTCTTCTTCACGGCGGACATCGTGGAGCGGGCGCGGCGCGGCGAGTTGATGACGGTCGCCGATCGGGGCCGGTACATCCTCCTCGAGTTGCCATACCAGCAGGTGCCGATGCGTGTCGACGAGACGATCTTCCAGCTCCGGCTCCTGGGTCTGACGCCGATCATGGCCCATCCGGAGCGGGTGGCCTACTACCTCGAGGATTTCGAGCGCGTCGGAGCGTCGGTGCGCCTGGGCGCGCTCACCCAGGTGACCGGGTCGTCGATCACGGGACTCTTCGGATCGAAGGCACGCGACTTCGCCTTCAGGATGCTGGAGCGCAACCTGGTCCACGTGGTGGCATCGGACAGCCACGACGTGCGCTACAGGCCTCCGCTCCTGACGCCGGCAGCCGCGGTCCTGAAGCGCCGCGGCGGCGAGGCTTTGGCGCGCCGGATGCTCGAGGAGATCCCCCGGGCCATTCTCGAGGGGAGGGAGGTCGAGCAGGAGGAGGCGGCGCCCCGCGCCCGGCGCCGGGGCCTCATGAGGCGCCTTGTCGACCGCTGGACCCGGTGAGGCGTCCAGGTTTACAAAACTCGTTGAAATCACTAATATTGCGGCTTTCCAGGGTGGTCAGAGGAGACCGTCTTGATGGCAGATGCCCGGCCGGTCGGACTTGCCGGCGCAGCCGCCTTGGTGGCGGCGTGCGGCCTCGGCATGGTGGCGCTTTCCTGCGCCAGTTCCGGCTCCAAATCGTCGTCGCAGGGGGAGTCCGGTCGCTACCTCAGGCTGGCCTACGTCCAGATGGAGCGCGGCGAGACCAAGGAGGCACTCGACTCCACCCGCCAGGCGCTCTCCCGGGATCCGAACAACGCCGAGGCGCACAATTTCATGGGCCTTATCTACCTGAGCTTCAGCGAATACCAGGAGGCTGTGGATCACCTCCGGGAAGCGGTGCAGCTGAACGCCTATTTCACCGACGCGCACAATAACCTCGGCGTTGCCTACCTCCAGCTGAAGCAGTACGACAAGGCGATGAAGGAGTTCCAGACCGCACTCAACGACAGGACCTACAAGACGCCCGAGAAGGTGCAGCTCAATCTCGGGAACCTCTACCTCGATCAGGGCGTCATGAGCGAGGCGGTGCGCTGCTACGAGCGCGCCGTGGCGCTCAATCCCAGCTACCTCAACGGATACATCGGGCTGGGGACCGCGTACCAGAAATCGGGACGTGCCGACCTGGCGGCGGAGCAGTTCCGCAAGGTCATGAGCCTGGCGCCGGACTCCAAGGAGGCCGTGCGCGCCAAGACGCTTCTCGATGGTGCGGGGACGCGGAGCGGGTCGTGAAGGGCCCGGCGTCGCCCGGGCCTCCCGGCCGGCTGGAGCGCTTCCGGGCAGGACTGCGCAAGACCCGCGAGGGGCTCCTCGGACGCGTCGCGTCGTTGTTCTCTTCGCACGCGGAGTCGCCGCGCGACTGGAGCGAGGATCTCGAGGCGGGGCTCATCCAGGCCGATCTCGGCCCGCAGGCAGCGGGTCGCATCGTCGGAGCCGTGAGCGAGAAGACCGCCGGCGCGCCCCCGACCTGGGCCGTCGTGCGCGAAGTCGCGCGCAATGCCATCCTGGAAGTCCTGGAGTCGGGGGAGAAGGCGCCGCTCCTGCCGGAGGGGGCGGGTCCTCTGGTGATCCTCCTGGTGGGAGTCAACGGAGGAGGCAAGACGACGACCGCCGGCAAGCTGGCCCGGCGACTCGTGGGCCGGGGGAAGAAGGTGATGCTGTGCGCGGCCGACACGTTCCGCGCCGGGGCCGGGGAGCAGCTGCGGATCTGGTCCGAGCGGGTCGGGGCCGAGTTCATGGGGCACCGGCCGGGGGCCGATCCCCCGGCGGTGGCGTTCGACGCCGCGGCCTCGGCGGCGGCGCGGGGCTGCGACGTGCTGATCGTCGACACGGCGGGACGCCTGCACACGCAGGACCCGCTCATGCGCGAGTTGGAGAAGGTGGTGCGCGTTCTCGGGAAGAAGATCCCGGGGGCGCCGCACGAGGTGCTCCTGGTGCTGGACGCCACCACCGGACAGACCGGCCTGAGCCAGGCGCGGCAGTTCCTGAGCGCGGCCCGGGTCGGCGGACTGGTGCTGACCAAGATCGACGGCACGGCGCGCGGCGGGGTCGCGGTGCGCATCGTGCAGGAGCTCGGCATTCCGCTGCGCTACGTCGGCGTGGGGGAAGGAGCCGACGATCTGGTTGATTTCGATCCGGACGAGTTCGTGGATGGTCTCCTGCCGGACGAGGCCGCCGCGGACGTTCCGGCGCGGGGTGATGAAGGGTGCGGCGCGAGGGCCTCGAGCGGGACGACATCGCCTTCCTGAAGCAGGCGATCGCCCTGGCGCGCCGGGCGCGCGGCCGCACGAGCCCCAACCCGATGGTCGGCGCCGTGCTGGTGCGCGGCGGCCGGGCTGTGGGGCGCGGGTATCACGCGCGCCCCGGGGCGCCGCACGCCGAGGTGGTGGCGCTCCGGCAGGCGGGGAGCCGGGCCCGGGGTGCCCGGCTGTACCTGAACCTGGAGCCCTGCTGCCACACGGGACGGACGCCGCCCTGCACGGATGCGATTCTGGCGGCTGGAGTGGTGGAGGTGGTGGCCTGCATGCGCGATCCGGACCCGCGCGTGAACGGGCGCGGGTTTCGGGCCTTGCGGGCGGCCGGCGTCCAGGTGCGGATCGGCGGATTGGAGCGTGAAGCGAGGCGGTTGAACGAGGTGTTCCTGCGGTTCCAGAGGACCGGCCTGCCGTTCGTGACCTTGAAGGCCGGGATGAGCCTCGACGGACGCATCGCCACGCGGAGTGGGCAGTCGCGCTGGATCACGGGGCCGGGGGCACGGAGGGCGGCGCGCCGGTTGAGGGCCGCCCATGACGCCGTGCTCGTCGGCGTCGGGACGATCCTGGCCGACGACCCGCGGTTGCTCGGGCCTGTGGCGGGAGGACCGCTCCGGGTGGTGCTCGACAGCGCCCTCAGGACGCCGGCGCGGGCGCGGCTGCTGCGGGGGACGGGTCCGGTCGTCATCCTGACGCGGCGCGGGGCACCGCCGGGCAAGCGGCGGACCCTGGAGCGCAGGGGGGCGCTGGTGGTGGAGGTCGGGTCGCGCGGAGGACGGGTCGACCTAAGGGCGGCGCTCCGCGAGCTGGGGCGCAGGGGGGTCGCGAGTGTTCTGATCGAGGGAGGCGGGGAGGTCCTCGGAGCGGCGCTCGACGCCGGCGTGGGGGACCGCCTGGCGCTGTTCGTGGCACCGCGTCTCATCGGGGGCCGTGGCGCCCTCGCCGCCTTCGCGGGCGCCGGCGCAGGTCTTCTGCGGGAGACGGCGGAGGTGAGGCAGGTGAGAGTCCGGGCCGTCGGCTCGGACTGGCTGATCGAGGGGACGATCCGGCACGCCCGGAAGATCTCCTGAGGACGGTGGATCGAACGACGATGTTCACGGGATTGATCGAAGGGATGGGGACGATCGAGACGGTCGCGGGCGACGCGAACGAGCGCCGGCTGCGCGTGAGCGCCGCCTTCCTGGGGACTCCGTCCCGGGGCGAGAGCATCGCGGTGGACGGCGTCTGCCTGACCGCCGCCGAGAGCGGGGACGGCTGGTTCGAGGCGGTCCTGTCCGAGGAGACGCTGCAGCGCACGACTCTCGGCCGGCGCGCCTCCAGGGAGCGCGTCAACCTGGAGCGCCCGCTGCGGCTCGGGGACCGCCTGGGTGGACACCTGGTGCAGGGACACGTCGACGCGACGGGCGTCCTCCTGGAGTCGCGCCCGGAGGGGAGCGGCGCCCGGGTGCGGATCGGTTTCGGGAAGGACCTCGCCCCTCTCATCGTGGAGAAAGGATCGATCGCCGTGGACGGGATCAGCCTGACGGTGGCGGCGCGCGGTGACGCCTGGTTCGAGGCGGCCCTGATTCCGGAGACGCTCCGGGTCACGACGATCGGTCTCCGGTCGCCGGGCGACCAGGTCAACCTGGAGGCCGACATGGTCGGCCGCTACGTCCTGGAGTCGCTCCGCGCTCGGGAGAGCCGCGCGGAGGCGCCCGTCACCCGCGACTACCTGGCCCGGCACGGGTTCGGCGCGGCCAAGGTGAACCCGTGAGCCGCCGGATGCGCCCGACCTCGAATCCGTCCCGCCTCTCGGACGTCGAGGCGGCTGTCGCCGACATCGCGGCGGGACGGTTCGTCATCGTCGTGGACGACGAGGACCGCGAGAACGAAGGCGACCTCACGATCGCGGCGGAGAAGGTGACGCCCCAGGCGATCAACTTCATGGCGCGGCACGGACGGGGCCTCATCTGCATGCCGATGACGCGCGAGCGCCTCAAGGAGCTCCGGATCCCGCTCATGGTGCAGAAGAACACCTCCCCCTACAACACCGCGTTCTGCGTCTCCATCGAGGCGAGAGAGCAGGTGTCGACCGGGATCAGCGCCGCCGATCGGGCCCGCACCATCCAGGTCGCCATCGACGAGGCGACGCGCCCGTCCGATCTGACGCGCCCGGGCCACATGTTCCCGCTGCGGGCCCAGGACGGGGGCGTCCTGAGGAGGGCCGGACAGACGGAGGCCGCGGTTGACCTGGCCCGGATGGCCGGCCTGTACCCGGCCGGCGTCATCTGCGAAATCATGAACGAGGACGGCACGATGGCGCGTCAGGGGGATCTCGCCGTCTTCTCCCGCCGACACCGCATCCGGATGATTACCATCGCCGACCTCATCAGCCACAGGATGCGGAACGAGAGCCTGGTGCGGCGCGTCGCGCAGCCCGGCCTGCCGACCCGGTTCGGGCGCTTCCGGCTGGTCGCCTACAGGAGCGACATCGAGCGCAAGACGCACCTGGCGCTCGTCCTGGGGGAGATCGATCCGCGCGACCGCGTCCTGGTCCGCGTCCACTCGGAGTGCATCACCGGCGACGTGTTCGGCTCGCTGCGCTGCGACTGCGGCCCGCAGCTGCACCGCGCCATGGAGATCATCGCGGCCGAGGGGAAGGGAGTCATCGTCTACCTGCGGCAGGAGGGGCGCGGCATCGGGTTGATCAACAAGCTGCGGGCGTACGAGCTGCAGGAGGCTGGCCGGGACACGGTGGAGGCCAACCACAAGCTCGGCTTCAAGGCGGATCACCGGGACTACGGCATCGGCTCGCAGATCCTCCGCGACCTGGGGTGCACGCGCATCCGCGTCCTGACCAACAACCCCGGCAAGTTCTCGGCCCTGTCCGGCTACGGCCTGGAGATCGTGGAGCGCGTGCCGCTCGAGGTGGCGCCCACCGATTTGTCGCGCAAGTACCTGAAGACCAAAAAGGAGAAGATGGGGCACCTGCTGTCACTCGTGTGACGGCCGTGGTCCCGGAATCGCCGTGTTCGAGACGCTGAGCGAGCGACTGCAGACGGTGTTCCGCGCCCTGCGCGGGCGTGGTCACCTGACGGAGACGGAGATCCGCGAGGGGCTGCGCGAGATCCGGATGGCTCTCCTGGAGGCCGACGTCCACCTCAACGTGGTCAAGGATCTGATCGAGCGGGTGCGGGCCAAGGCGGGCGCCGAGGAGATCCTCCGGTCGCTCACCCCGGGCCAGCAGGTCGTGAAGCTCCTGAAGGACGAGCTGGTGGCCATCCTGGAGCAGGGTCCGGAGGCGCGGCTGAAAGAGGCCGCGACGCCACCCACGATCATCCTGATGGCGGGGCTGCAGGGGTCCGGAAAGACGACGACGACTGGCAAGCTGGCCCGGTTCCTGAAGGAGCGCGGACGATCACCCCTTCTGGTCGCGGCGGACGTGCGGCGGCCTGCGGCCGTGGAGCAGCTCCAGGTCCTGGGCCGGCAGATCGAGATCCCCGTCGTCGCCGCGGTCCCGGGCGGCGATGCCGCTTCCGCCTGCGGCGAGGCGCTGCGCGAGGCGCGCCGGACCGGCCGCAGTCCGGTCATCCTCGACACCGCGGGCCGGCTGCACATCGACGAGGAGCTCATGCGGGAGCTGGCCGCGCTCAAGGAGCAGAGCCGGCCGACCGAGGTGCTCTACGTTGCGGACGCGATGACCGGTCAGGACGCCGTCCGGTCCGCCGCCGCGTTCCACGGCCGGCTGACCCTGACCGGCGTCATCCTGAGCAAGGCCGATGGGGACGCGCGCGGGGGAGCGGCCCTGTCGCTCCGCCACGTGACCGGCGTTCCGATCAAGTTCCTGGGGACTGGCGAGCATCTCGAGGATCTGGAGCCCTTCCAGCCCGACCGCCTGGTATCGCGCCTGCTCGGGATGGGGGACGTCCTGACCCTCATCGAGAAGGCCGAGGCGGCCGTCTCCGCGGTGGATGCGGCCGAGACGGCGCGCCGGCTGCGACGCAACGAGTTCACCTTCGAGGACCTGGCCGAGCAGATCGAGCGCATGGGGAAGATGGGATCCCTGCGGCAGGTCCTGGGCCTGCTGCCGGGCGGAGCGGCCCCGCCGGGAGCGGAGATCGACGAGGCGGCGCTCAAGCGCACGCGCGCCATCATCGGATCCATGACGTCCCTCGAGCGCCGCCAGCCGGCGGTCCTCGACGGCGGCCGGCGGCTGCGGATCGCGCGCGGCTCGGGAACTTCGGTGAGCGAGGTGAACCGGCTGGTGAAGCAGTTCAAGCAGATGAAAAGGATGATGAAGTCGCTCCAGGCGGGCGGGCGGAGGCCGAACCTCAAGAGCCTGCTTGGAGCGGGACGTTCGTTTCCACGCTAGCGCCATAGAGGCGCAGGAGGTGAGTCCGTGCTGGCCATCAGGTTGCATCGTGCGGGGTCGAAGAACCGGCCCTTCTACAGGATCGTCGTTTCGGAATCGCAGCGTACACCGCGCTCGCGCGTGGCGGCTGAGATCGGCGTTTACGACCCGACCAGGAAGCCCGAGGTGGTGCGCGTCGACCTGGCGAAAGCCGATGAGTGGCTGCGCCGTGGGGCGCACGCCTCGGACACAGTGCGCTCGCTGATCGTTAGGGCGCGCGCGCTGCAGGCGTGAGCGCGGAGCGGGGCGCCGGGCCCGACGTGCGGGCCTGGGCCGAGGGACTGGCGCGCGACCTTGTCGATCGGCCGGATCGGGTCGAGGTCCGTCTGGTCGAGGAGGAGGACGTCGACGTCCTCGAGGTTTCGGTGGCGCCGGAGGAGGTGGGGCGCGTGATCGGACGCCAGGGGCGGACGGTCGAGGCGCTGCGGACGCTCCTCGATGCCGCGGGCGACAAGCATGGGCGGACTTACGATCTTGAAATCCTCGAGTAGCTCCGGCCGGACGCCGCAGGCGGGGGAGGGGGAGGACGGGACCCTCGTCCCGGTGGCGACCGGCCTGAGGCTGCGTGGGGCGGGGGGGCGCCTGACGGCCAGCCTCGTGCCCGGGGGGATCGACCAGTTCCAGGGCAGGGAGTCGGTGCTCGTGGGGCGGCCGGGCGGGCCCGTAAGTCGTCTGGAGATCGAGGCCTACACGATTTACGGCCGCAAGGTCGTCCTGAAGGCCCGGGGTGTCGATTCCGCCGCTGCCGCGACCGCCTATGAGGGACTGGATATCTTGATGCCCTGCAAGGGGTTGGTTGATCTCCCCGAGGGGGCCCACTATATTTTCGAACTGGTCGGAATGCGGGTCCGCACCCGAGCCGGGCTGGAGGTCGGGACGGTGCGGAGCGTCGTCGCCACCGGAGGAGCGCCGCTCCTGGTGGTCGGTCGCGTCGACGACGGCCTGCGGGGGCGGAAGGACGTTCTGGTCCCCGCGGCGCGCTCGATCTGCACCGAGATCGACAAGGCCAGCGGGTGCATCACCATCGACCCGCCCGAGGGCTTACTGGAGCTCTGATGAAATTCGACGTCGTCACCGCCTTCCCTCCGATGCTCGAGGGGCCGCTCGCGCACAGCATCCTGCGCCGCGCGCGGGAGAGCGGGATCATCACGGTGCGGGTGCACGATCTGAGGGAGTACGCGACCGACCGCCACCACAAGGTGGACGACACCCCGTTCGGCGGCGGCGGAGGGATGGTGCTGATGCCAGCGCCGCTGTTCGCCGCGGTGGAGGCGATCCAGAAGCGGCATCCCGCCGCCCGCTCCCGCACCATCTTGTTCTGCCCGCAGGGCGCGACCTACGACCAGGAGATGGCCGAGCGCCTGTCCGGATACGACCGGCTGATCCTGCTGTGCGGCCGCTACGAGGGCGTGGACGAGAGGGTGCGCGAGCACCTGGCGGACGAGTCGATCTCGATCGGAGACTACGTGCTGACCGGCGGCGAGATCCCGGCGCTCGTGGTCGTCGACTCGGTCGCGAGGCTCCTGCCCGGGGCCCTGGGAGACGACGAGGCGGCCAGCAAGGACTCCTTCCAGGAGGGCCTGTTCGATCATCCGCACTACACGCGTCCGGCCGACTTCCGCGGCTGGAAGGTGCCCGAGGTCCTGCTCTCCGGCGACCACGGGCAGATAGCGGCGTGGAGGCGCGAGGAAGCGTTGAAGCGTACGACGAAGCAGCGTCCGGACCTGATCGCACGGCGGCCGGGGCGGGACGATTCCGCAGCGAATCACTGACGAGTCGAAGGGAGAGGGAGCCATGGACGTCGTGAAGATGATCGAAGAACGGGAGATGAAGACGCGGCCGCCCGCGTTCGAGGTGGGGGATTCGGTCAAGGTCCACGTCAAGGTGCGGGAGGGGGAGAAGGACCGCATCCAGGTCTTCAGCGGGCTGGTCATCGCCATGAAGGGCGGCGGCATCGGCAGCACGTTCACGGTCCGCAAGGTCTCGGACGGCGTCGGCGTGGAGCGCATCTTCCCGCTCTACTCGCCGGTCATCGGCAAGATCGAGGTCGTGAGGCGCGGCCGGGTCCGCCGGGCCAAGCTCTACTACCTGAGGCGCCGCCGCGGCAAGGCCGCCCGCATCGAGGAGCGCAGCGAGGGCTAGCGGCTCATGCGAGGACGCGCGGCCGGACGAGTCCGCGAGCGCGAGCTCGGCGCCCGCGGCGCCTGCCGCATCGCTGGCGTGGACGAGGTGGGCCGGGGCTCGCTGGCCGGGCCGGTGGTGGCTGCCGCCGTCATCCTCGATCCCGATCGGCCGGTGCGCGGGCTCCGGGATTCGAAGCTCCTGTCGCGCGGCGAGCGCGAGCGGCTGGCGGCGCGCATCGAGGAGCGGGCCGTCGCGGCCGGCATCGGCGCCGCTGATGCGGGCGAGGTCGACTCCATGAACATCCTGCGCGCCACGCTCCTGGCGATGCGACGCGCCGTCGAGGCCCTCGCTGTGAGTCCGGACTACCTGCTGGTCGACGCGCTCCACATCCCCGGCGTGGATCTCCCGCAGGAGGGCGTCGTGCACGGCGACCGGCTCGTCGCCTCGATCGCCGCGGCCTCCATCCTCGCCAAGGTGCACCGCGACGCGCTGATGCGCTCGTTCCACGATCTCTACCCGGGCTACGGCTTCGGGTCCCACATGGGCTACGGCACCGAAGGTCACCTCGTCGCGCTGCGCCGACTCGGCTCCACGCCGCTGCATCGCGTCACCTTCCGCGGCGTTCCTCCGCACTCCCGGCCGGCCGTCGCCGCGGCCGCCCCGCGGAGCGGGTGATCGATGTCCGCTCTCGATCGCGCCAAGACAATCCAGGCGGCGGAGAAGCACGTCCGGGCCGGCAAGTTCCTCGAGGCGGTGGCCGAGTACAAGAAGCTCGCGGACGACAACCCCCGCGACATGAACGTCCTCAACAAGCTCGGGGACCTGCTGACGCGGGCCGGCAAAAACCAGGAGGCCCTGCGCTTCTTCCTGCGCATCGCGGAGTTCTACGCCAAGGACGGGTTCTTCCTGAAGGCGATCGCGATGTACAAGAAGATCTCCAAGCTCGACGGCACGAACCTGGAGTGCCAGCAGCAGCTCGCGGCCCTTTACCAGAAGCAGGGCCTGGCGAGCGAAGCCAAGGCCCAGTACCTGCTGATCGCGGATCAGCTGATCCGCAAGGGACAGCAGAAGGCCGCCGCCGATATTCTCCAGAAGGTCCTGGAAATCGAGCCGGACAACGTCAAGGTCCGCAGCACCCTGGGCGAGCTCCTCGGCCGCAGTCCGAAAGGCGACGGTGCGGCGCGGGAGTTCTGTCAGGCGGCGCGCTCCGCGCTCGATCGCGGAGCCGCCATCGAGTGCGTACAGGCGCTGCGCAAGGCGATCCATGCCGACCCCATGTTCGCCGAGCTGCCGGCGGCGCTTCTGGCGCTGATTATGAAGGTCGAGATGACCCCCAAGGATCTGGCGCCTCTCGCCGAGGCAGTCTCCAAGGCGGCGCCGAAGAACGGAGTCGCCGTCGTCGTCCTGGCGGAGTCCTATCGCCGCGCCGGCCGGAAGGCCGAGGCCGAGACGGTCTTCAAGAGCCTGGAGGGCATCCGGCAGCAGGATCTGACCGCGGAGGCGATGTCCGTCGTGGCGCGGTGGCACACGGGGGCTGGACGCGACACGGAAGCCTACGAGTGGCTGAACAAGTCCGTCGAGAGGTTCGTGGTGGAGGACCGCTTCGCCGACGCCGCCGTGGTGCTCGACGCCTACCTGCAGGGCCATCCAGTGCATCGGCTGGCACTGGCCTCCCGCGCCGCCGTGGCCGGGCGGTCCTCGGATGCGGACGGTGAAGCGGAGGCCCTGCTGCGGCTGGTCCCGCTCCTGATCGAAGATCTCGAGCCCGAGAAGGCCTCGGAAGCGGTCGACAAGCTGGAGACGCTCCGTCCGGGCGACGCGGGCGTCATGGCGCTCAGGGCCCGGCTCCAGCCTCCGGCGGCAGATTCGGAGTCCGATGCGGGCCAGGACGAGGTGCCGTCGGCCGTCTCGCCGTCGCAAGCCGAGGAGGAGACCGGGAGCACCGAGGGGATCTTCGAGCTCGGAGACGACGGGCTGGCCAGCGAGTCTGTCGCGGAGGAGCCTCTGATCGCGGTCGCCGGGGCGGGCGGCGTGGAGGAGGAGAGCATCGATCTCCCCGAAGAGGACGCCTACGGGCCGGTCAGCAGGATCCAGGAGATCCAGGCCGCGGACGGCGACGGCCAGCCAATCGACGAGGAGTTCATCAGCGAGCACCTGACGGAAGCGGAGGTGTTCGTCAAGTACGGGCTTCTCGCCAAGGCGCGCGAGCAGCTGCAGGCCATCCTAGAGCGCTACCCGAAGGAGATGACGGCGCACGAGCGCCTCATCGAGGTGCACGCGGGAGAGGGGAACATCGAGCAGGCGGTCAGCGAATGCCTGCTGCTCGCCGATCTGAAGAAGGCGGCGGGCCTCGACGGCGAGGTCCGGGAGCTCGTCAACGAGGCGATCCGGATCGCCGGTCCGGGAGGAAGCCCGCTGATCGAGCGTTACACCGCGGCTCTCGACTCGGGCGGCGCCCTGGCCGGGAGCGTCGCCAAGGCCGCGCGCGTCCCTGCCGTGCCGGCCAAGGCCGCACCACCCCAGTCCCCGGCACCCAAGAGCCCGCGGCCCGCCGCACCGGCACACGAGATCCGGCCGGCTCCCCAGAAGGAGGCGGAGCCCAAGAGGACGCCCACTCCCGTCTCCAGGCCGCCGGCGGTGCACCATCCGGACAGCCTGGAGATCGAAATCGACATGCCGGAGGAGGCGTCGGAGCAGGTGCCCGCGGCCGCCCCCGTCCCCGATTTCGCCGTCACGACCGCGCGCTCCACGCTCCTCCAACGGCGCGACCGAGTGGAGGAGGAGACTCCCGAAGAAGCGCCGCCCCGGGGAGTCTCCCGAGCGACCGCGGTCCCGGTGGCTCAGCTCGAGATCGACGAGCCCGCCGGGGACGACGGCCCGACGCCGCTCTCCCCGATCGCCACAGCGAAGCCCCGCGAGCCAGACAGCGAGAAGCTGGGGGAAGTCGACTTCTACATGGAGCAGGGGCTCACCGAGGAAGCGCGCCAGGTGTTGTTCCAGCTTCGCAAGCAGTACCCTGGCAGCCAGGCGGTGGCGGAGCGGCTCCGGGGGCTCGAGCAGCCCGCGGGACACGCCGCCGCGAAGGCAGCGGCGACGGCGCCCGAGGCCAACCTCGATTTCGAGGTCGAGCAGGCGCTTGGCGGCAGGCCCGTGGCCCAGGAGCCACAGAAGAAGGCTGCGCCGCCGATCCCGAAGGGGACCAAGGCCCGTCCGGTCTTCAAAGTCGAGAGGCACGATCCCGCCGAGGGAGGCGAGTTCTTCGATCTCGCCAAGGAGCTCGATGCCAGCCTCGGCGAGGAACAGGGACGATCGGGCACCCAGGCGCCCGACTCGCTCGAAGGCCCTGGCCATTCCTTCGACGAAGTGCTCGCGGCGTTCCGGAAGGGCGTCGAGCAGCAGGTCGACGAGCAGGACTACGACACCCACTACAACCTCGGCATCGCCTACAAGGAGATGGGGCTGGTGGACGAGGCGATCGGCGAATTCCAGTTCGCGGCGCGCGATCCGGCGCGGACCATCGAGTGCTGCGGCATTCTCGGACTCTGCTTCCGGGACCGGGGCATGCCCGATCTCGCCCTGAAGTGGTACCGGCGGGGGCTCGACATGCCCGACCTCGACGAGCAGAAGGCGATGGGGCTGCGCTACGACATGGCCGAGGTGTACAAGGAGCGCGGGGAATTCGAGCAGGCGCTCAGGATGTACACCGAAGTCTACGGCGTCGATTCGAACTACCGGGATGTCTCCGCCCGCATTAAAGAAGTGAAGGGACATCTGACGTCAGCAACGAGACGCTGACCGATTGCGGACAGTCATGGCACGCCTGCGGACGGCGGAGCGCCAATTCGCCGCCCCCCGCCGCCTCAGTTTTCCATCCGATCCTTCACGCCGGCGCCCCGTCCCTACCCTAAGAACCTGAGCCCGAAAGGCTTGGAATGTTTCGCCGTACGAAACGGCCCTGCGGTGCCTATGCGGCACAAGGATTGCTTGAGACGTAGCGGGAACCTGGATCTCGGCGTCAACGTTGGTAGGAATGAAAGCAGGAGTCGACGTGAGCAAGCATCGGAAGGTTCGACCCGGCAGCCGGTGGATATCCACCCCTCGAAACACCCCCTGCCAAAACAAAGCCCACCTAAACGAGCGAGAGCAACTGAATCGGCGAATACGGCGATGCCGGTTGCTGGGCGAACCTTCCGGTGCAGTTGCTTCCGGCAGTGCCCCATCCGACCTGCTGGGCACGCTGCAGGGCTACTGCGACGCGCTGCAGCGCAACGGTGACAGCTTCGAGGCCTGGATCGGCCTGTCAGAAGTCTTCGCCGTGCTGCACGACCACGAGCGGGTGCGTCACTGCCGTGAGGTGGCGCTGCGGCTGCAGGAGTCGTCCGCCACCTCGGTCGCGCTCCCGCACTGACCCCTCCGCATTGACAGTCGGCTTTTCCCTCTGCTAGCATCCACCATCCATCAGATTGGCAGCAAACGACTTCCCGCTGTCACGTCGGTTCGAAAGGGGGCCCGCCGGCATGGCTGAAGCCAAGGCCTATCGCAACTTCATCGACGGGGAATGGATCGAGTCCTCCTCCGGCGCCGACCGGCCACACCGCAGCCCGGCCGACCGCAGCGAGGTGCTCGGCACCTTTCAGGATTCGCAGGCGGCCGACGTCGAGGCGGCGGTCGAGGCCGCGGCACGCGCCTTCAAGCGCTGGCGGCTGGTCCCCGCGCCGAAGCGGGCCGAATACCTGTTCCGGATGGCGGAGATCCTCGTCCGGCGCAAGGAGGAATACGCCCGCGAGATGGCGCGCGAGATGGGGAAGCCGTTGCGGGAGGCGCGCGGCGACGTGCAGGAAGCGATCGACGTCTGCTATTACATCGCCGGGGAAGGGCGGCGGATGTTCGGCTTCACCACCCCCTCCGAGCTCCCCAACAAGGCGTGCTACGCGACGCGCATGCCGGTCGGCGTCTGCGCCCTGATCACCCCGTGGAACTTCCCGATGGCGATCCCGTCGTGGAAGCTCGTCCCCGCGCTCGTCTGCGGCAACGCGGTCGTGCTCAAGCCGGCGACCGATGCGCCGCTGTCGGCCTATCACCTGGTCAAGATCGCGCAGGAGGTCGGCCTGCCGCGCGGCGTCGTCAACTACGTCACAGGCTCAGGCGAGACGGTCGGTGGCGCGCTCCTGCGCCACCCCAAGACGACGCTCGTCTCCTTCACCGGATCGTCGGAGACCGGGCGTCAGGTGAGCCTGGCCTGCGCCGACACGTTCAAGCGCGCCTCCCTCGAGATGGGAGGCAAGAACGCGCAGATCGTGATGGACGACGCGCGCCTCGACCTGGCCGTGGACGGCGCCCTGTGGGGCGCCTTCGCCACGGCGGGACAGCGCTGCACCGCCACCAGCCGGGTCATCGTTCACCGGAAGGTGCACGATGAGTTCGTGCGCCGCTTCGTCGAGCGGGCCACGGCACTCAAGGTGGGGGATCCGCTCGACGAGTCGAACGACATGGGCCCTCTGGTCAGCGAGACGCAGCTCAAGCGGGTCATGGACTACGTCCAGATCGGGCGCGACGAGGGGGCGGAGCCGGCGCTGGGAGGCGTGCGCCTCACGAAGTCGGAGTACGGCCGGGGCTGGTACTTTCCTCCGACCATCTTCACGGGGGTCGACCCGAAGATGCGCATCGCCAGGGAGGAGATCTTCGGCCCGGTGGTGTGCGTCATTCCGGCCGACAGCCTGGAGGAGGCCCTGGCGATCGCCAACGACAGCGCCTACGGGCTGTCGTCCTCGATCTACACCCAGGACGTGAACCGCGCCTTCGCCGCGGCGCGCGACCTCGAGGCGGGCATCACCTACGTCAACTCCTCCACGATCGGCGCGGAGACCCACCTGCCGTTCGGCGGGACGGGGCGGACCGGCAACGGTCACCGGGAAGGGGCCGCCACGACCGCGCTGGAGATCTTCACGGAATGGAAGACGGTGTACGTCGATTACTCCGGGCGGCTGCAGAAGGCCCAGATCGACAACAACTGACAGGGGGGCGCCCAGGGCGCGGGGACGGGACGATGCAGATCGGTGTGCCGAAGGAGATCAAGGACAACGAGTACCGGGTCAGCATGGTCCCGGCGGGAGTCAAGACGCTGGTCGAGGCCGGCCACCAGGTGCTGGTGCAGGACGGGGCCGGCCTCGGAAGCGGCATCGACAACCAGGCCTACGAGCAGGCGGGCGCCGTGATCCTCTCCGACGCCGCGGCGGTCTTCCGCCGCGCCGACATGATCCTGAAGGTCAAGGAGCCCCTCGAGGCGGAGACGCGGCTGCTGCGAAAAGGACAGGTCCTCTTCACCTACCTGCATCTGGCCCCCGCCCCGGCGCTGACCCGCGCCCTGATCGAGACCGGCGCGACCGCCATCGCCTACGAGACGATCACGGACGCGAGCGGCGGCCTGCCGCTCCTGACGCCGATGAGCGAGGTGGCCGGCCGGATGGCGATCCAGGTCGGAGCCTACTACCTGCAGCGCCCGGAGGGGGGCCGCGGCATCCTCCTGGCCGGCGTACCGGGCGTCGCCCCCGGCAACGTGGTGATCCTGGGCGGGGGCACGGTCGGCATCAACGCCGCGACCATGGCCCTCGGCCTGGGGGCCCGGGTCACGATCCTCGACCGCTCGCTGCCGCGCCTGCGCTATCTGGACGAGATCTTCCGCGGCCAGGTCGTCACCGTCTACTCCACGGGCACGTACGTCGCGGAGGCGGCGCGCCGCGCCGACCTGCTGATTGGGGCCGTGCTGATTCCGGGCGCCTCCGCCCCGCGCCTGGTGTCGCGCGACATGCTGTCGCAGATGAAGAAGGGGTCGGTCATCGTCGACGTGTCGGTCGATCAGGGTGGCTGCTTCGAGACGACGCACCCGACGACCCACTCCGACCCGACCTACGTCGTGGATGGCGTCCTGCACTACTGCGTCGCGAACATGCCCGGCGCCGTCCCGCGCACCTCGACCTTCGCGCTCACCAACGCCACTCTGCCCTACGTCCTGCGGATCGCCAGGGACGGGATCAGGGACGCGGCTCTGGAGGACGAGACGCTTCTCCCCGGCATCAACGTCCACGGTGGGAAGGTCACCTGCGAGGCCGTGGCAACGTCGCAGAACCTGGAGTACACGCCCATCCAGTCGCTGCTCTAGGAGGTGCCTGGCCCGCGCCTCCCCGTCACTCGTGCTTGATGGGGATGATCGTCGCCGGCCTCCCGTCGATCCCCACGGGCGTGTCCGCCCCCGGCTCCGGCAGCGGCGCCAGGACGCCGCCTTCGCTGTTCGGGTCGTCGAGACGGCGCTGCGCCTCGCGGCGCTCGCGCCATCCCATGTCGAGCTTCACGGTCCGGGTGCCGTCCTCTTCGTGCAGGATCAGCTCGTGCCCGCCGGGTGCCATCTCGAGCTCTCCCTGGCCTTCGTTCACCAGGCGCACCAGCGCCTCCGAGTCGATCCGCAGCTCCAGCCCGCGATCGATCTCGAAGCGCTGCAGGTAGTAGGGGAGTGAGACGCGGAGGTGCTCCACCTCGGAGCAGGATTGGGTCGGCTCCGTGCCCTCGATGAACGCCTCCAGGAACGGCTGCGGGCAGCCGGCTTCGGAGGTGGCCAGCACCCCCGTGCGGCGGTCGATCGGCGCGTAGACGACCTTGGCGGGCTTGTTGAACTTCTCCACCGGCTTCCCTTCGTGGGCCGCCTTCATGAACTGGATCCAGATCGGGAGGGCCGCTTTGGCGCCGGTTTCACCCGGGCCGAGGGTTTTCTTCTGGTCGAAGCCGACCCAGGCGCCGGCAACGAGCGAGGGACTGAAGCCGACGAACCAGGCGTCCGCGAGATCGTCGGTCGTCCCGGTCTTCCCGGCGACCACCCGATCGAGGGCCGCGGCGGCCGCGGCGCCGGTGCCGGCCTCGGTCACGCCTTCGAGCAGGTAGGTCATGAGGTAGGCGACGTCGGCCTGCAGCGCCTCGATGATCCGCGGCTTCGCCTGCTCGCGGACCCGCCCGTCGCGGTCGGCGACCGAGCGAATGAAGTGCGGCTCCAGGCGCACGCCCTGATTGGGAAACACCGAGAAGGCCGTGGTGAGGTCGATGAGCGACACCTCCATGGTCCCGAGCGCCATCGACGGATAGGGCCGGAGCGGGCTCGAGATGCCCATGCGCCGGGCGGTGTCGATGGTGCGGCCGTACCCCACCTCATTGAGCAGCTTGACGGCGACGATGTTGCGCGACTCCTCCATCGCCTGCCGCAGGGTCGTGACGCCGTAGTACTTCCGGTAGTAGTTGTTGGGCTGGTACTGATCGCCGGTCCCCGGGTCCACGAAAACGGTCGGCTCGTCGAACAGCGTGTGCGCCAGCGTGTACCCGGCCTCCAGCGCCGCCGAGTAGACGAACGGCTTGAAGGCGGAGCCCGCCTGCCGGTACGACTGGATGGCGCGATCGAACTCGCTGCGATTGAAGTCGAAGCCGCCGACGAGCGCCCGGATCTCGCCGGTCGACGGGTCGATCGCCAGGAGCGCCCCCTCGACCTCCGGCTCCTGATCGAGGCTGACGCCCAGCGTCTTCTTCGTCTCGTCGATCGATTTGACGAGGAACGCCGCCACGTCGCCCGCTTTCAGGACCTGTCCGACGGACTTGTTGGTCCAGGCGACGGCGTCCTGGCCGACGCGGGCGGTGAACTCGCCCAGGCGCACGCCAGCGCTGCCGCGGGCCGCGTCCGTGACGACGCCCCAGCGCAGGCGGCCGAGCTGAGGCGGCCGCGCCCAGCCAGGATGCCTGTAGTCGGCAATCGTGCCGCCCTCCTTGAGGACGTTCGCGAGGCCGCCACGCCAGCCGCGGCGCTTGTCGAGGGCGCGCAGGCCATCGAAGACCGCCTGGTTGGCCGCCTTCTGCGATTCGGGGTCGAGCGTGGTGTAGACCTCGAGCCCCTCCTGGTAGAGCGCCACCTCGCCGTAGGTGGCGTCGAGGTAGCGGCGCACCTCCTCGACGAAGTAGGGGGCGATGTTGTCCTCCTCCTGGACCTTCGCGACGACGACCTGCTCCTTGGCCGTGTCGGCCGCCACCGCCTTGTCGAGCTTCTTCTCCCGCACCATGCGGTTCAGGACGTGGTTGCGGCGGGACATCGCCTTATCCGGGGATCGGAGAGGGGAGTAGGCCTCTGGGCGCTGCACCAGGCCCGCCAGGAGCGCCGCCTCGGCGAGCGACAGGTCGCGGGCCTGCTTGCCGAAGTAGAAGCGCGACGCGGTCTCGATGCCGTAGCGCCCGTGTCCCATGTAGACCTGATTCACGTAGAAGCCCAGGATCTCGTTCTTGGTGAACGATTTCTCGATCTGCAGCGCCAGCACCATCTCCTGCAGCTTGCGGCGCATGGTCTTCTCGGGCTTGAGGAACAGCGAGCGAGCCAACTGCTGCGTCAGCGTGCTGCCCCCCTGCGCCTTCCGGAGGTGGATGACGTCCGCTATGATGGCGCGAGCGATGCCCCAGGGATCGATGCCGACGTGATCGTAGAAATGCGAATCCTCCGTGGCGACGAGCGCATTCACGAACGTCTGCGGCACCTGGTCGACATCGACGACGATGCGTTTCTCCGCCCCGAACTGGTACAGGACGTCGCCGTTGGCGCTGTAGAGCGTCGTGACCACGGGCGGCTTCCAGTCCTGCAGGCCGCGCACCTCGGGGATGTCGAAGGTCAGGAAGTAGCCGAGCGTGGAGCCGACGACCACGGTCGCGAGCACCACCGCCAGGAGGATGCCGCCGAGGACCGTGCGCCGGCGCGTGAACCAGGCCTTCAGCCCGCCACCTGCTGGCGGAGGGCCCCCGCCCGGCGGACCTTCACCCGGCGGCCGTGGCGGTACGGGCGGGAACGCGCCGTTGGAAGCTGGAGGCGCCGCACCTCCCGGCGGGCCCTGAATCGGGGGGCCGCCGCCCGGTGGCGGGGACCATGCGCGGTAAGGCGGAGGTGATCCCTGGGCGGACTGCGGTTGTCCCGCAGGCGGCTTATCGGGAGGCTTGTCCGGAGGATCCGATGCGCTGTTGGTCAAGGCACCATGCGCCGCAGCCGACCGCGGTGAGCGTGGAGTATACATGATGGATCGCGCGCTCGATGGCAAGGGCGGGACGACCGCGATCGAGGACGGCGCGTGTCCGTCCGTCTCCGTCGTGATACCGGCGCTCGACGAGGAGAAGGCGCTCCCGGAGGTCCTGGAGAGCCTGCAGCGGCAGGAGGGCGCCCCACCGTTCGAAGTGATCCTGGCGGACGGCGGAAGCGCCGATCGCACCGCGGCCTTCTTCTCCGAGATCGCGGCCGCGTGGCCTCAGCCTCGGCCGGCAAGCCTTCTGGTCGAGAGCCCGCGCCGCGGCCGCGCGGCGCAGATGAACGAGGGCGCCCGCGCGGCGCGGGGAGAGGTGTTGCTCTTCCTGCACGCCGACACGCTCCTGCCGCCTGGGGCGATCGCCGCGCTCGGAACAGCACTT
>DASRJX010000263.1:0-3723 GCA_035649235.1 Candidatus Cryosericum sp. | reverse complement strand
GCGACCAGGCTCAATAGGGCCAAGCCTGCGGCGATCGATCGGATGCATGAGTTCGGTATCATTCTGAGCCTCTCGTGAGCAACCGGCTGTTCCCAGGGTGGGGACCGGACCGATATGGCCGCAGATCCCCCCCCCACCGTGCCCTGGGTGCGGATTCTCCCTATCCCCGGTTGAAGGCCGAAAGGTACTGCTAAGGCGGCGCCGGGACAAGTTCCTTTCGGTGGGGTGCGTGTTTTTGTCACATTCCCCCGGGTCGGACGGTGCCATAATCCTTCTTCACGGGGTGGCCGGATGTCCCAGTTCGCCCCAGGAAGTCCGCGGCTGCCGCGCATGGCGCTCCTGGCCCCGTGCCTGGCGATGGCCATGTCGGTCCTGGCGGGCACGCCGCCTCCCCCGGTCCCGCCTCCACCCAAGGCCCCCTCGAAGGTCGCCGTCACCGCCTCGCGCGCCCCGGACTTCGCAGCCGGGGAGGTCCTGGTCAAGTTCCGGGCGGGGTCGAAAGGGGAGGAGCGGGGCGCTCTGCGCGCCGAGATCGGCGCCTCCTCCCGCGGCAGGTTCCGGAGCGGCGTCGAGCACTGGCGGCTGCCGCCGGGGCTGAGCACCGAGAGCGCCATCTCTCTTCTGAAGCACCGCCCCCAGATCGACTACGTCGAGCCGAACTACGTGGTCGCCGCCGACCGGCTGCCGGACGATCCGGGCTACCCCGAGCAGTACCACCTGACCAACACCGGTCAGACCGCCGGCCTCGCGGGGGCCGACATCGATGCGGCGCGCGCCTGGAACCTGTCCACCGGAAGCCGGGAGGTGATCGTGGCGATCATCGACACCGGCGTCGACCTCTCGCATCCCGATCTGGCGTCGAACCTGTTCGTCAACACCGGAGAGATCCCCGGCAACGGCCTGGACGACGACGCGAACGGCTTCATCGACGATGTCCGCGGCTGGGACTTCGTCAACGACGACAACAACCCCTCCGACGACGAAGGCCACGGCACGCACGTGGCCGGCATCGTCGGCGCCGTCGGCAACAACGGAAGGGGAGTCTCCGGAGTCTGCTGGAGCGTGACGATCCTGCCGGTGAAGTTCCTGATGGCGGACGGGACGGGCTTCAGCGCGGACGCCATCCGCGCCATCGACTACGCCTCGCTGATGGGCGCCCAGGTCATGAACAATTCCTGGGGCGGAGGCGGCTTCTCGCGCTCCATGGAGGAGGCGATCGACGCGGCGGCCGGAGCGGGGGCCGTATTCGTCGCCGCGGCCGGGAACGATTCGACGAACATCGACGTCGTGCCGCACTTTCCGGCCAGCTACCTCCTGCCGAATGTCGTTGCGGTCGCCGCCACCGACGCGAGCGATCAGCTGGCGCAGTTTTCAAACTACGGGACCTCGAGCGTCCTGCTCGGGGCGCCCGGCGTGAAAGTCCTGAGCACCTTCCCGGGAGGCCGCTACGGCTACCTGAGCGGAACCTCGATGGCGGCGCCGGTGGTCTCGGGTGCCGCGGCCCTCCTGCGCGCGCGGGAGCCGGGACTGAGCGTCTCGGCCGTCCGGCAGCGGCTGCGGGACACCGCCGATCCGGTGCCCGGCCTGGCCACGAAGACGGCCGCCGGCGGGCGCGTGAACATCTTCCGCATGATCGCCGCCGACGACGCCACGCCGCCCGGGACGATCGACGATCTGAGTGTCGCGGCGATCTCCAGCAGCTCGGTCACCCTGCGCTGGACCGCCACGGGCGACGACGGCGACACGGGGCGCGCCTCGACCTACGAAGTGCGCTACTCCGGAAATCTCATCGAGCCGACCGGTGCCTTGGCCTCGGCCGTGTTCACCAACCGCCTGGTTCCGGCCCCGGCGGGGACCGAAGAGACGCTGGAGGTCACGGGCCTCGATTTCGCCAGCGACTACTCCTTCATGCTCCGCGCCCTGGACGAATGGGAGCAGCCGGGTCCCTGGAGCAACACGGTCGAAGCCACGACGCTCGGCCGGCCCGCTCTGGCCTCGTCGCCGGGATCGTTCGAGCCGGCCCTGCGCACCGGCCAGAAGGCCGCGGCGACTCTCTTCGTCGAGAACGTCGGCACCGGCACGCTCGACTGGCGGATCCTCGGTGTCGGGGAGGCGCCGACCTTTCCCCAGGAGCCGTACGTGCTCCCTCCCTGGTTGTCGGTCGCTCCGCTGATGGGTCGCGTGGCGGCGGGGGGGCGGCAGGAGGTCGCGGTCGCGTTCGACGCGGCAGCGCTTCGTGGCGGGGTCTACGAGGCGAATCTGGAGCTGCTCACGAACGACCCGGACCATAGATTCGATCCGCACGTCGTGAGGCTCACGGTGACGGACGCGCCGGCCATCGACGTGCAGCCCGGCCGGATCGACTTCGGGACGGTCCTCGTCGGCGCGTCCTCTGCGCGGTCGATCGGCGTGCGCAACAGCGGCACCGTCGATCTGGCGGTGAGCGGTGTCGTGGCGGAGGACGCGGCGCTCTTCGTCGATGCCGGCGGCTTCCTGCTTCCGCCGGGCGCGGTTCGCGTCCTGGAGGTGACCTACACGCCGGCCGTCCCCTCCGTGGTGATGGGGGGTCTGGTGATCGCGAGCGACGCCGCCAACGAGAGCGCAGCACGGGTAACGATCCAGGGGACGGCCCTCGCTGCCCCGGCGGGCGGGCTGGAGCCCGCCTCGCTCGAGAGGACGCTCGCGGCCGGGGACCAGGCGATCGCGCATCTGCTCCTCGCCAACGGCGGCGGCAGCGATCTCGTGGCCGACATCGCGGCCGACTCCGGCACAGCACCCGCTTCCGTCGGCTCCGGGTGGCTGCAGGCGACGCCGGCGCAGGCGATCGTGCCCCCGGGCAGCGCGCTCGACGTGGTCGTCCGGCTGGACGCGTCGGGTCTGAAGGCGGCGATCTACCAGGGAGAGGTGCGGATCGGCACGAACGAGCCTGGACGCCCCGGCCTCGTCGTGCCGGTGAGCCTGACGGTCGAGGACGCGCCGCACCTTTCGATCGAATTGCCTGAGATCATCCTCGAGTCACGCCTCGACTTCACGCGCGAGGGGGAGACCACGGCCCATCGTCTGGAGGCGCCCCTCCCGCCCGCGGGCGGCGGGATCCTGGAGTTCGTGGCCGAGGGGGATTTCGGCAATCCGCCCGAAAAGGCGACGCTCGTCGTCGAAGGTCAGGAGATCGGCACCATCGGCGGCGCTGAGGCCGCGTGCGGCACCGTGATGCGGCAGTTCCCGATGGCGCCCGAGGCGCTCGCCGCCTTACTGGCCGACGGGGTCCTCGAGGCCGAGGCTCGCAATACCTCGGCCGTGGATCCGACCTGCGAGTCCAACCGTCACACCGTCCGGCTGCGCTACTCGTCCCCGGGGGATCGGATCGATTTCGGCGACCTGCTGGCCGGTGCTTCGAGGACCCGGACGATCGTGCTGAGGAACACGGGCAGCCTCGACTTGCACCTTCAATCCATCGCCGCGGATCTACCAGGCCTCTTTGTGTCGGAGGTCCCTGCCGTCCTGGCGCCGGGAGAGGTGACCGGCGTCGGATTGCGGCTCGACACCGAAGTGGAAGTCCCCTCCGGAGGATCCCAGCCCGGCGGCTCCCTCGCCGGAGCGCTGTCTGTGGAGAGCGACGATCCGACCTCCCCGCGCCGCACGGTTGACCTGGCCGCCCGGCTGGTGGAGCCGCCCCTTGTCGACGTGACCCCGGGGCGGGTCGACGCGGCGCTTCTGGAGGGG
>DASRJX010000262.1:0-5427 GCA_035649235.1 Candidatus Cryosericum sp. | reverse complement strand
GAGGACCGTCCCGGGGACCGGAGGCTGGTGGCGTACGTGGTGGGTGCGGAAGGCGCCGGGGCGCCGTCGAGTACTGCGCTGCGCAGCCACCTCCAGACCCGGCTGCCGGACTACATGATCCCCGCGACCTTCGTCGACCTCCCAGACCTGCCACTCACAGGAACCGGGAAGCTGGATCGGCGGCACCTGCCGCTCCCGCCGGTCGTCAGGGACGAAGGGACGAGCACCGTGCCGCGCGACGCCTTGGAGAGCGATCTGGTGGCGATCTGGGAGGAAGTCCTGCAGACCCGGCCGGTCGGAGTCACCGACAACTTCTTCGAGCTGGGAGGGGACTCGCTCCTCGCCGTGCGCCTGATGAGTGCTACCGAGAAGCGGATGGGCCGCGAGCTGCCGCTCCAGGCGCTCCTCGGCGGCGGCACGATCGAATCGATGGCGAACGCGCTCCGGACGGAGCAGGAGCAGGCGCTTCCCATGCCGGTCGTGAGCCTGCAGTCCGAGGGCTCGCGGCGCCCGATCTTCTTCCCGCACGCCGCCGACGGCAATGTGATCTGTTACGCCGAGCTGGCCCGCCAGCTCGGCCCGGACCAGCCGTTCTACGGGCTCGTCCACCCGGGGCTCCACGACGGGGCCGACGCCCCGATCTCGATCGAGACGCTGGCGGACGGCTACATCGGGCACATGCGGGCCGTGCAGCCGGAGGGCCCGTATCTGCTCGGCGGCTGGTCGATGGGCGGGATCATCGCCCTGGAGATGGCGAGACTTCTCGAGTCCCGCGGCGAGAAGGTGGCCCTCGTGGCGCTTCTGGACGCCTGGGCCAAGCCGGCCGGGAACGGGGACAACGGCCAGGCGATGGCCGCGATGATCGGCGGCCTCATGAGGCGGCTGGGGAGCGGCGCCGGGGCGCTGGCCGGCATCGATCTGCTCGGCCTCGACAAGGAGAAGCAGCTGGCCCTCGTCCTCGAGCGGCTGAGGGCCGCTTCCGCGGGGCGGGACGGCGGGGACCTCCTGCAGCGCATAGCACGGCACACCGGGATGGCGCTCGAGGACGTCGCCGTCGTCCTCGATCACGTCCTGCCCGAGGCGCAGCGGGGAGCGTCAGCCGGCGGCGCCGGCCGGAGGCTCAGCCGGTACCAGCGGGTCTTCAAGAGCAACGTGGAGGCCCTGAGGAGCTACGCGCCGCGGCCCTACGCGGGGCCGGTCATCCTGTTCGCGGCCGCGGATCCGAAGCTGTCGCACGACCCGACGCTCGGCTGGGAGGCCTGGGTCGGCGCGGGCCTGCGCGTGCAGCAGGTCCCCGGCGATCACTACACCATGCTGAAGGCGCCCCACGTGCAGGTTCTGGCCGAGCGGCTGAGGGCCTGCCTGGACGAGGTCTACGCGGGTCCGGTCCCGGCCGATCTCACCATCCCCAGCCGATGAGCGCGTGGTACTGCAGGAAGTTGATGTCGGCTTCCTGGGGCGCGAGGATCTCGAACGGCTGCAGGGTGGTCTCGGCGAAGAACACGTAGCGGATTCCGGCCCCGACGTCGAACCGCTTGCCGAGCCGCCAGAAGACGCCCCCGCCGATGTAGGGTGCTATCACCGTGTCGTCGTCGTCGAAGTCGGTATCGGTCGTCAGCTCCGTGTAGGTCACGTCGATTCCGAGGACGGTGATCCCACCGGTGGCGTACGGCCGGATCGGCTTGCCCGACTTTTCGAAGACCTTGCCGACCCCGATGTACCCCTCGGTGATCTCCCCTTTCACCTCGACGTTGCCAATCGAGGTCCCGGCGATGCCGCCGATGTTCACCTCTCCCGAATCGGAAGACTCGAAGCCCATCGAGAACGAGATCGGCCAGTCGTCCTGCCGGAAGAACCCGAAGACGCCGTAAGCGTCCTGATCCTCGACCGGCTCGGCGTCGCTGTCGAGGTTGCGCTGGCCTAACAGGAACAACACGTCGCCGGCGCACAGCGCCTGCGAGACGGGGGTGAGGCTCAGGACGGCGGCGAGCAGTGCGAGACGTCCGTACTTGATCATGCGGGGCCTCCTCGTCGGCAAGAACGGAAAAGAGGCGGGATTATAGCAGGCCGCGCTCCGAGGCAAGCCGCGCTCCGGGACAAGAGGCGCTTGAAGGCAGGCCGGCGCTCAGGGGCAGGCGGCCGCGGAGGCGGCGATCTCCGGATCGCGATCGCCCTGCTGCGCCGGGCCGCCGGAGTTCCAGGTGCTCGCGCAGCCCGCGGTCCGGACGAGGTAGAAGACGGCCTCCCCCGCCCGCGGATCGTCGGGCTCCTCGATCGAGGTGAGGTCGGTGTCGTTCGCGAGGCAGGAGTCGACAGCCGCCGTGAAGTCCCCTCCGGTGGCGTTGAGCGTCAGGAGGTTGCCCCGCACGATGTCGTAGCCGCCCCCTCCCACGACGGACGACCAGGCGACGACGGTCGAGCGCTCCGAGCGCGACAGCCGCAGCGCGACGTCGTCGTGGATCCCGTTGCAGTCGTCGTCGGTGCCGTTGCATTGCTCCTCGGCGCCCGGATGAGTCGACGCGGTCGCGTCGTCGCAGTCTCCCGCGTTGAGGACGTACCCCTCCGGCATCGCGCCATCGCAGGAGGGCCAGCCGAAGACGGGGTCGCCGTAGCCGTCGCCGTCCTGGTCGCGGTAGTAGAGGAGGCCGCTCGGGCAGGCGCAATAGGCGGCGCCGCTCCTGAGGTCCTCGCCGTTGGCGTCCCCCCAGATGATCATCTCCTGCCCGGTCCAGATCGGTTGGTGCGCCACGCGGCCGACCGGAAGGTTCTCCCCCGTCGAGGTGGGCGTCCACGCGTCGGCGGCCGGATCGTACCGGCCTCCCGTCGTCGGGTAGCCGCCGTCGAAGCCGCCCCAGACGATCATCTCCCGTCCCGTCCAGACCGCAGCCTGGGCGGACCGGGCGGAAGGCACGCCGGTGTCCGTGGAGGTCGGCGACCACATGTCGGTCGAGGGGTCGTAACGCCCTCCGGTGTTGACGATCGGCAGTCCGCCCCAGACGATCATCCCGCTGCCGTCCCAGACCGCTGTATGGCCGGACCGCGGCGTGGGCGCCGGGACCGCCGTCGAAGTCTCGGACCAGGAGTCCAGGGCTGGGTCGTAGCGGCCGCCGCTGTTGAGGGACGAGCCGTTGTAGCCGCCCCAGACGATCATCTCGGTCCCCGTCCACACGGCGCTGTGGGCGTAGCGGCCCGCCGGGACGTTCGCAGGCAGGGAGGTCGGCGCCCATGTGCCGGCAGCGGGGTCGTAGCGTCCTCCGGTGTTCAGGCGCAGGTTCGCGTCGTAGCCGCCCCAGACGATCATCTCGCGTCCCGTCCAGACCGCGGTCGATCCGCCGCGTCCCCCCGGCAGGCCGGGCCCCATGGGAGTCGGCGCCCAGGTGTCGCTCGAGGGATCGTAGCGGCCTCCGGTGTTCGTGTAGCCGCTGCCGGGGCTGTACCCGCCCCAGAAGATCGCCTGGCGGCCGGTCCAGACCGCGACCAGATCAGATCGTCCGCCCGGCACGTCGAGGCCCGTCGTGGTCGCGAGCCAGGCATCCGTGGCCGGCTCGTAGCGGCCGCCGGAGTTCAGGTACCCGCTGGTCTCGCTGTAGCCGCCCCAGAGGATCATCTCGGCGCCGGTCCAGACGGCCGCGTAGCTCGACCGCGCGCTCGGGACGCCCGTGCCCGTCGTGGTCGGCACCCAGGTATCGGTCGCTGGATCGTAGCGGCCCCCGGTGTCCAGGCTCGCGGTGCCGTCGGTTCCGCCCCAGACAATCATCTCGCTGCCGGTCCAGACCGCGGTGTGCCCGAAGCGCGCGCCCGGCACGCCAGCCCCGGTCGTGATCGGGCCCCAGGTGTCCGAGGCCGGGTGGTAGCGGCCGCCGGTGTTCAGGTTGGGGATGCCACCGTCGCCGCCCCAGACGAGCATCTCCGTGCCCGTCCAGACGGCGCTGTGGTTGAAGCGCGCGCTCGGCGTGTTCGTCCCGGTCGACACGAGCGCCCAGGTGTCGGTCGCCGGGTTGTAGCGGCGGCCGGTGTTGAGGACCACGGCGCCGGCGACGTCGCCGCCCCAGACGATCATCTCGCTGCCCGTCCAGACGGCGGTGTGATCGCCGCGCGCGCTCGGGACGTTGGCGCCGGTCGAGGTGGCGGTCCACGAATCGAACGACGGGTCGTACACGCCGCCGGTGTTGAGGAAGCCGGTGAGCGTGTTGACGCCCCCCCAGACGATCATCCTGCTGCCGGTCCAGACGGCGGTGTGTCCGGAGCGCGGGGCCGGCAGGCCCGCTCCCGTCGAGGTCGGCGCCCAGGAATCGGTCGCAGGCGTGTAGCGCCCGCCGCTGTTCAAGTAGCCGCCGCCGGAGCCGCCCCAGACGATCATCTCCGACCCGGTCCAGACCGCCGCGTGGCCGGAGCGCGCCGCCGGCAGGTTGGCCCCGGCCGAGGTCGGCGTCCAGGTGTCCATGAACGGGTTGTAGCGGCCACCGGTGCTCAAGGTGGAGGGGCCGGAGCCGCCCCAGACGATCATTTCCGACCCGGTCCAGACCGCGGTGTGGAGCCGGCGCGCGGCCGGCACGTTCGCTCCTATTGAAGTCGGCGTCCAGGTGTCGGTCGCGGGGTTGTAGCGGCCCCCCGTGTTCATCAGGACGCCGGCTTCGCCACCCCAGACGATCATCTCGGACCCGGTCCACAGGGCCGTGTGGTCGGTGCGTGGATCCGGCAGGCGCGGACTGGTCGGACGCCACGTGTCGTTCACGCACCCCGGCGCGGCGAGGGCGGAGAGCGTGTAGGTCGTGTCCCCTTCGTCCACCTCGTCGGGCACGCGGTCGCGGGCCGAGAACCACCAGGAGTCGAACGAGACCTTCGGCCACGACACGGTGGCCGTTGTGACCTGGTCGCCGCGCTGCGACAGGACGGCGGTCACGACGAACGCGTCCGCCGTCTCCACGATAGCGCCAGGCCTGAACGTGGTGAGCGAAGAGGCTTCCCCCCCGACCGATCGCGCCAGCCGCCTCAGGAGCTTGTCCCATTCCCGCGCATCGAGATACACGGTACCCTGGTTGCGCGGCTCCGCTCCGCTCTCGAGCAGGATGGTCGTCTCGCGGTACTCCCCACCGGCCAGCGACCGCATGCAGGCGGCGCTCCGGCAGCCCGCGAGCGCCGCCTCGGCGCGCTTCCTGAGCCGGCCGTGGAAGCGGCCGTCGCCCGCGTAAAAGGACCGGATCAGCCGGTCGGCCAGCGCCGGCCGGGCCAGGGTCTCGGCGATGAGGCGGGGATCGTTCCCGAGGGCCGCGAACAGCTCAGAGAGCATCCGCGGATCGCGCGTCTGCTCCGCCATCCGGTTCAATTCCGCCTGGATCTGACCGGAGCTGATCGCCCGGCGCCAGAAAGTCTCCAGGGCGTTCGACTTCCTGAGATCGTCGGCGACCCGGGCGCGGACCTGCCCGG
>DASRJX010000261.1:0-10554 GCA_035649235.1 Candidatus Cryosericum sp. | reverse complement strand
AACGAACCCGGACGACCCGTACGAGCCGGTCTACTGCTTCGGCGATCCGAACGGCGTCAGCGACGACGGCGACCCCGAGGTGGACGAGAAGGGGGTGATCGGCACCTACCCCGTGTTCTTCGAGCTGATCGAGGGGGAGCCGCAGGCCGTCATCCGGGACACGCGGCTGGGCCTCTTCGGCCAGGACACCTGGCAGGCCGGCTCGCGCTGGGTCCTGACCTACGGCCTGCGCTACGACCTGAGCACCTTCCAGCTCCCCGCGTCCCTCGCGATCCCCTCCTCCATCCCGAACGGCGGCGCGCCGGTCGATCGGAACAACCTCGCCCCCCGGGGGGCCTTCACCTTCAGGCCGGACGAGGCGGGGAAGTGGCTGGTGCGCGGCGGCGCGGGGGTCTTCTACGACAAGATCGTCTTCTCGTTCCCGGCCGTGGCCGCCATCACGTCCGGCACGCAGATCGGCCTGTTCTTCCCGCAGGGGGAGACCGTCGAGCTGACCGAGGCCCTCGTCGAGGAGGTCGGCATCGACGTCATCAAGCAGGCGCTCGTCTTCCCGCCGGAGCTGACGCTGCGGTTCTCGACCGGGACCACGCTCGACACGCCGTACACCGTGCTCTACAACCTGGGCTTCGAGCGATCGCTCGGCGACAGCGGGTCGCTCTTCGCGAACGCCACGCGATCGCTCGGCTACCACCAGACGCTGACCCGGGACCTGAACCCCGTCATCGACGAGACCGACCAGGGCGTGCCGGTCCACGGCGACGGGACCGTCGGATCGATCGCCGCCTTCGTCAGCGAGGGGCGCACCTGGTACTCCGGGCTCGACGCGGGATGGCGCTGGCGGGGCCGCAGGAGCTGGCTGTCGCTCTCCTACACCCTGTCGAAAGCGCTCGACATGGGGCCCGACCCGCTCCAGGGAGGGTTCTACCTGCCGCCGACCACGGACCTTTCCCAGGAGAAGGCGCGCTCCGACAACGACCGCCGGCACCGCGTGGCGTTCGCGGGCACAGCACTCGTCCCCTGGGGCGGTTTCGTCACGTCGTGGGTCCTGCAGGCCTCGTCCGGGCTACCGTTCAACGTGACCGCCGGCGAAGACGTCAACCTCGATGGCTTCCTGACCGACCGGCCAGTGGGCGTGGGGCGGAACACCGGCGCCTCGACATCCCTTGCGGCCGTGAACGCCCTGCGCGCCAATCCCTACCTGAACCTGGCTCCCGTGACCCACATCGAAGAGCCGACGCTCGTGCAGCTCGACCTGCGCATCGCCAAGCCGTTCCCCATGGGCGGGAACGGCCATCGAGGACAGGTGTTCCTCCAGGCGTTCAACCTGTTCGATCGCTGGAACGGCGGGCCGATCGACGGGGTCGCGACGTCGCGCACCTTCGGGCAGCCGATCGGCCAGGTCGGCCCGCCGCTCACCATCGAGCTCGGCTTCGCGCTGTCGTTCTGACCGGCGGGACCGCCCCGGCCCTAATCGCCCCTGCCCGCCTGGCCCTTCAGGGCCTGTAGCGCCTGTTCCGATTCGAGGACCCACTCCCTGGCATCCGGATCCCCCTGCGCCACGAGGTCCCGGGCCCGTGCCGCCGCTTTCTCCCACGCCTCCCGGCTCCCCCCGGCATCTCCCGTCGCCTGGAGCGCCTCCGCCAGCGCCATGAGGTTCAGAGGATGCTCCGGGGCGATCGCGAGCGCTTTGCGGGCGTGCAGGAGACCGCGCTCCGGATCGCCGGGGCCGGTCGGCCAGCCGGGCGCGCGCAAATAGAGGAGGGCGAGCGCGCGGTCCGGAGCGCCGTCGTCGAGAGCGGGATCCTGCTCCGCCGCCTTCTGGAAGGCGGCTTCGATGCGGGGCAGCGCCGAGACCCCGGTCGCCGGCCGCTCCCGCGCCTGGACGCCGAGCGCCGCGCCCATCCAGTAGGAGCAGGCGGGAAGCGCCGGGCTCGCCCGCTCGCACCATTGCACCGCCTGCACGGCCTTGGTGGCGGCGGCCTCGCGCTCGCGGCCCTCCTTCTCGTGGTCCGCCAGCCAGACCTGGGCCGCGACGGCGCCGAGGACTCCCTCGACGCGCGCGGGGTCCCCGGTGGCGGCCCGCAGGAAGATCGTGGCCGCCTGCCGGACGCTCGCCGCGTCGCGCCGCGCGAAAGCCGCCCCGGCTTCGCGCAGCAGGGCGTCGACCTCTTCACGGGCCGGGGCCGGCCCTCCACCCGCCAGGTCGAGGAGCGGTGGAGCCTCCTTGATCGCCCTGGCGCACGCGCCGCTGCCTGCCAGAAGGAACAGGAGCAGCGCCGTCCTGAGTGCCGTCGCCGCCGCCGTCGGCCTCCGCCTCGGCCGGCCCTTCAACGCGAGGCGCCCGGAGGTCCCGCAAAAGCGAGCCGCGCATTCTCGAGAAGGTCGCGGTCGATCGGCTCGAACCGCGTCACCTGGATCGCTTTCAGCTCCGCAGCACCAGCCGGCGTCCGGTGCAGGCCCGACAGGGCCTTGATCATCTTATCGGCCTCCTTGGCCGGGAGCCGGCTGCCCACGGTGCAGAGCAGGCTCCCCGGCAGAGGCTTCGAGCGCGCCACGATCTCGAGGTTGGTGCCGAACGGCAGTCCGTTGAGCGCCGTCGCCGCCGACCCCTCCAGGATGACCGCAGTCTTCTCACCGGACGCGGCGCGGCGCAAGGCGGTCAGCGGCGCGGTCGCGAACGTGATCCGGGCCGTCTCCGGAAGCGCGCCCCACTCCCCCACGACCAGGCCGCGCACGAAGTTCTTGGAGAAGCCGACGCCGCCCGTCAGCTCCCAGCCGTCGAGCGCGGCCGGCGCCGTGACGGACCCCTTCTTCGCCACCAGACACCAGATCTGCATCGCGCCGGATTCCTGGACGACCTGCAGCCGCGGCTTGAGGCCGAGCCGATCCGCGGTCTCCAGATAGAACGGCAGGGTGACGAGGGCGAGGACGGCGTCGGGCGCGGCCAGGCGCTCCACGCCCCCTTCGAGCGTCTCGTGGTAGATCGCCCCCAGATTTCCCTGTTTCCACCCGGCTTCCTTTTCCGCCGCCGCGGCGAACCGATCCATGGTCGGCTGGGCCTGGGCGGTCGTGCCCGGATAGCCCGGAGCGCAAGCGACCAGCATCCGCCCGGGCGCGGCGGATGGAGCCGGAGCGGGGGCAGCCGGAGCGGCCGCGGATGCCGCCGGAGGCGACGCGGAGGCAGCCGGAGGTGCTGCGGTCTGGGCGAATCCCGACGCGGCCGCGAGAGCAGCGAGGACGGCGACGATCATGGCGCGATCCTACCTCAAGCGCCGGCCGCCCACCTGCTGTACGCTGTGCGACCCATGAACGGCACCGAGTCCAGAGCGCTTTCGGCCCTGTTCCGCTTCATCGTGGCGCGCCGCGTCCTGATCGCCGCGGCGTACGCGGTGCTGGTGCCGCTCGCGACGCTCTTCGCCGCGCGCATCGAGAGCGACAGCTCGATCGACCGGCTGATCGTCCAGACCGATCCTGATTTCCGCGACAACCAGGAGTTCCAGCGGCTGTTCCCGGAGGGGGAGCAGGTCGTCCTGCTGGCGGAGGCCCGGGACATCTTCGCGCCGGAGGTGCTGCGCCGGGTGGCGGAGATCGAGAGCCGCCTCGGCGAGGTGCCCGCCGTCCGTCCGATCTCCCTCCTGAGCATCTTCGATCGCGTCCACGCCCGCCCCGGGGGCGCGCCGGCTGAGCCGGAGGAGTTCCGCCGCTTCGCGACCGGCACCGATCTCTTCCGCAAGCAGGGGCTCGCGGGCGAGGGCTTCCTCGGGATCCCTATCGATCTGGAGGTGCACGGCCCTGAGGAGCGTGACGCGGCCCTGCAGGCGATCGACGCAGCGCTGCGCCCGTTCGAGAAGGACCTGCCGCCGCTCACCGCCATCCGCCGCATCGGCGGCCCCTACGTCGACGCCTACCTCGAAGCCGAGACGGGCCGTGCGAGCAGCCGCTTCTTCCCCCTGTTCGGCCTGTTCGTCGTGGCGGTCACGCTGGCGCTCTTCCGATCCCCGCGCACCCTCCTGGCCTTCCTCCTGACCCTCGCCGCCTCGGTCGCCCTCACGGTCGGGTTCGGCAAGGCGGTCGGCTTCGCCTTCACCATCGTCTCCTCCCTCGTGCCGCTGACGATCCTGGTGACCTGCACGGCGGCCCTCGTCTACATCCAGTCCCGCTTCGTGGAGATGCCGGCGGGCTCTTCGATCGCGGATCACCAGATCTTCGCGCTGGCCAACAAGTTCGTCGCCACGACGGCGTCGATCATGGCGGCGGCCATCGGCTTCGCGGCCCTGGCGGTCTCGAGCATCCGGCCGATCCGCGAGATGGGGCTGTGGGTCGCGGGGGGGCTCGTCCTCACCTGGGTGGTCGTGTTCACGCTCTTCCCCGCCCTGCAGCGCCTGCTCGCCACGCCGGTCCTGGCGCGACGGACGACCGCCGGGCGGCGGCTGCTGCGCGTCATCGACGGCCTGCCGCGCTGGTCCTATCGCTGGCGCTGGGTGCTGCTGCCGTCCACCCTGCTCGTCATGCTGGCCGGGGTGGTGGCGCTGACGGGCGTGCCGGGGCTGATCAGCCCGATGGCCCTGGAGACGGACGCCCTCGACTACATCGACAGGAAACTCCCGATCTACGAGGACACGCGGCGATTCGAGCAGGCGATCTCGGGGCTGTCGGTCGTGCAGGCCTGGGTGACGGCGCCCGAGGGCCGGGTGCTCGACCCGGAGATCCTGCAGGGGCTCGAGACCTTCGCGCGCGCATTGGAGAGCGATCCGCGCATCGGCTCGGTCACGGGTCCGACCACGATGCTGCGCTGGATGAGCTACGTCGGCGGCGGTGGCGATCGCCTGAGCGACGATCCGGCCGCCTGGCCCTCTCTCGCGGCGCAGCTGGAGCGGCTGCTCCTGCAGGAGCCGGCGCTGCGGGACTACATCGACGTCGCCACCCTGTCGAGCGCGCGCCTGTCGATCATCCACAAGGGGACGGCGTTCCGGGACGTCGAGGAGCTGCGGGCGTTTGTCCGGGAGCGCTGGGACGGCGCCGCCGCGAGCCGGCCGGCGCTCGCGGGCTGCAAGATGAGCCTCGTCGGGCAGGGACTGCTGCAGGCGAAGATCGCCCGCTACCTCGTGCCGACGCTGACCGAGAGCTTTTTTCTGACGGCGGCGATCATCTTCCTGGCCTTCCTGCTGGTCTTCAGGAGCGGCGCCGCCCGCCTCATGGCGATGATTCCGTCCGTCTTCGCCATCCTGGCGATGTTCGTGGTGATGCGCCTGTGCTCGATCCCGCTCAACGTCGCCACCATCCTGATCGCGTCGACAGTCCTGGGCGCCTCGGAGAACGATCAGATCCATTTCTTCTACCATTTCCAGGAGAAGCGCGACGGCGCCACGACCGAGCAGGCGCTGCGGCACGCCCTGCTGGTCGCCGGGCGCGCCATCCTGTTCGCGACGCTCATCAACGCCGGAGGGTTCCTGGCCCTGGCGCTGTCGGGCCTCCCTCCGATGCGGCAGTTCGGCATCATCTCGGCCAGCGCCTTCGTCCTGTCGATGCTGGCGAGCCTGACCGCCCTGCCGGCGGCTCTCTGGGTGTTCTTCAGGGAGCGGCCGGACCCGGGTCCGTCACCTTCCCTCGACTGACCTCGTCACCTCAGGCAGGTATCTTGAGGGGAGTTCGCGCCCCGGTGGGAGGCGGACCCGGCCTCGGGCACCGGGAGGTGAGCCCGGAACCGATCCGCCGCGCCGGAAGCGTAACAGGGCACCGGAGGCGGCCCCTCGGGCGCTCTGTCACCGCTATGTCACCGGAATCTCGGAGCTTGGAGCGATGTCGATCCAGCTCGAACGACTGATCAAGCAGTACGACGACCACCCCGTCGTCAACAACGTGTCGCTCGAAGTCGGCGACGGGGAGTTCTTCGTCCTGCTCGGCCCGAGCGGCAGCGGCAAGAGCACGGTGCTCCGGCTCATCGCCGGCCTGACCGACATCGACGGCGGGCACGTCCTGCTGCACGGCCGGGACGTCACGCGGCTCCCGCCACGACGGCGGGGCATCGGGTTCGTGTTCCAGAGCTACGCCCTGTTCCGCCACATGTCGGTGGGAGAGAACATCGAGTTCCCCCTGCGCGTCAGGAAGGTGCCGCGCGCCGAGCGCCGGCGGCGCCGCGACGAGCTCCTGGAGCTGGTCGGTCTCGCCGGGCTGGGACGCCGCTTCCCGCAGCAGCTCTCCGGCGGCCAGCAGCAGCGCGTCGGGCTGGCCCGGGCCCTGGCGCACAGTCCCGAGGTGCTGCTGCTCGACGAGCCGTTCGGCGCCCTCGACGCCCGCATCCGGACGGAGCTGCGCCGCACCGTCCGCGCCATCCAGCGCGAGCTGAAGATCTCGACCATCTTCGTGACCCACGATCAGGAGGAGGCGTTCGAGCTGGCGGATCGGATCGGCGTGATGAACTTCGGGCGGCTGCTCGAATCGGGGCCTCCCTGGGAGCTGTACCTGAGGCCGCAGACCGAGTTCGTGGCCACCTTCCTGGGGACGGCGAACCTGATGGTCGGCGCTACCGCCCCCGACGGCGTGCGGCTCGGGCCGCTGCACTTCCCCATGAGCACGGGAATGCCGCCGGTCGCCGGCACGCGGCGCGTGCAGGTGCTGTTCCGGCCGGAGGACGTGGCGGTCAAGACCTCCTCCGAGGCGCTGGGATGGCCGCTCCTGGGCGAGGCGGTCGTCGAGGACCGAGGATTCCTCGGTTCCTTCGAAAGGCTGCGGCTGCGGATGCCGAAGCTCCAGGGCGTGCGTCCGATAGCGCCCTCCGCCCCGTTCGGCGGCGATTTCGTCCTCATCGACGCCACCCGCTCGCAGCACCAGGCGCGCCGGTTCCCGCTGCGGCAGGGGGACAAGGCCTGGGTCGGCGTCCGGCGCGTGCACGCCCTGACCCATCCGGGGCTCAGCTTCCTCTTCCCCACCGACGGGTCGCCCGAATCGCGCGCCGCCCTGGAGATGGGCTCGCAGCTCGCGCGGCTCGCTCAGGCCCGCGTCACCCTCCTGGCCTTCGCCACCGACGACACCCGGGCCGACGCCCAGCTGCAGCAGGCGCGCGAGTGGATCGGCTCGCTCCTGCCGTCGGTCGAGTCGCGGCCCTCGCCGGATCCCCTCGTGGAGGCCGTGGCGCAGGAGTCGGGACGGAGGCACTACGACCTCCTGGTGCACGCGCTCCCGGGCCGGGACCGGGTCGAGCTGGCCGAGCGGCTCCTGCAGGCCGGCGATCACAACCTGCTCCTCGTCCCGTCGCCGCTGCCCCAATCTTCCGGGCGGACGCCGGTCCCTCCGAAGCCGGGGGCCGCGCCCCGGCCGGCCGGGGCGCCCCTGGTCCCGTCGCGGGCGCTCATCAGCATCGCGGTTGGCGAGCCCGCCAAGGAGGACGTGCTGTTCGCGGGACGCCTGATCCGCCACCTGGGCACCGAGGCCACGATCGTGACCGTCCTGTCGGAGGAAGCCTCCGACCTCGAGCGCCGCCAGGCAGAGCGCTTCCTGGCCGCGTGCCTGCGCACGCTGTCGCTCATGGACGTCACGTCGAAGAGCGTCATCCGCCGGGGGGAGGTGCGCGACCAGATCCGGGCGCAGCTCGGCGAGGGGGATCACGACCTCCTGATCTTCGGCGCCCCGCTCCCCGACTGGCGCGGCCGGATAGCGCTCGACGGCCTGATCAAAGACCTGATCGAAGACGCCGCCGAACGGCCGGTCCTGATCGTCCGGCCGCACACCGAGGACCCCTGGCGAACCTGATGGAGGACACGACGATGCCGACTCGAAGAATCTTCCGCGTGCTCGCGGCATTCGCCGCGGCCGCGCTCGTTCAGTCCGCGGTCGTGGCCGCGGACGTCAGGCTGCTCAACGTCTCCTACGACCCGACCCGCGAGTTGTACCAGGACGTCAACGCCGCGTTCGCGAAGCACTGGAAGGAGAAGACCGGCGACAGCGTCACCGTGAGCCAGTCGCACGGCGGCTCTGGGAAACAGGCCCGCACGGTGATCGACGGTCTGGAGGCCGACGTCGTGACGCTGGCCCTGGCCTACGACATCGACGCCCTGGCTGCCGCGGGACTCCTGCCGCGCACCTGGCAGTCACGCCTGCCGAACAACAGCGCCCCCTACACCTCGACGATCGTGTTCCTGGTCCGCCAGGGGAACCCGAAGAACATCAAGGACTGGGAGGACCTGGCGAAGCCCGGCGTCGCGGTCATCACCCCGAACCCCAAGACCTCCGGCGGGGCGCGCTGGAACTACCTCGCCGCCTGGGGGGCGACGCAGCGGCGTTCCGGAGGGGACGCGGCGAAGGCCAAGGACCTCGTGACGCGCATCTTCAAGAACGTCCCGATCCTGGACACCGGGGCCCGAGGCTCGACCATCACCTTCGTCGAGCGGGGCATCGGCGACGTCCTGGTCGCCTGGGAGAGCGAGGCGCTCCTCGCCATGCGCGAGCTGGGCAAGGGGAAGTTCGAGATCGTCGCGCCTCCCACGAGCATCCTGGCCGAGCCGCCCGTGGCGGTCGTCGACAAGGTGGCCGCGAAGCACAAGACCGCGGCCGTGGCCCAGGCCTACCTCGAGTTCCTCTACACGCCTGAGGCGCAGGAGATCGCCGCCCGGCACTACTACCGCCCGCGTCTCGAGACGGCCGCCGCGAAGCACGCGGAGCAGTATCCCAAGTTGAATCTGTTCACCATCGACGAGGCCTTCGGCGGCTGGGCGAAGGCCCAGAAGACGCACTTCGCCGACGGCGGCGTGTTCGATCAGATCTACCAGGCCGGGAGATAACGCATGGCGGAGAAGGGGCGGGGCCGCGGCCGGATCCTTCCCGGATTCGGCCTGTCGATGGGGATCACGCTGACTTACCTGGTCCTCGTCATCCTGATCCCGCTCGCGACCCTGGTCCTGAAGTCCGCCACCATCACCTGGCCGGAGTTCTGGGCCACCGTGACCGAGCCGCGCGCGCTCGCCGCCTACCGGCTCAGCTTCCTGGCCTCGTTCGCGGCCGCCTCCATCAATGCCGTCTTCGGCCTGCTCGTCGCCTGGGTGCTGGAGCGCTATACATTCCCCTTCAAGCGGCTCGTCGACGGGCTCGTCGATCTCCCCTTCGCCCTGCCGACGGCCGTCGCCGGCATCGTCCTGACCACCTTTTACTCCGGCAACGGCTGGGTGGGGCGCCTGCTCGAGCCGCGGGGGATCAAGGTCGCGTACACGCCGCTCGGGGTCGTGGTCGCCCTCACCTTCGTCGGCCTGCCGTTCGTCGTCCGGACCGTCCAGCCGGTGCTGCGCGAGCTCGATCCCCAGATCGAGGGGGCCGCGGCGACCCTCGGCGCGGGGCGGCTCCAGACCTTCCTGCGCGTCATCCTGCCGGGGCTCCTGCCGACCGTCCTCACCGGGTTCACCCTGGCGTTCGCCCGCGGGCTGGGCGAGTACGGCTCGGTCATCTTCATCGCCGGCAACATGCCGATGCGCTCCGAGATCACGCCGCTCCTCATCATGATCAAGCTGGAGCAGTTCGACTACGCGGGCGCCGCGGCCATCGCGCTCGTCTTCCTTCTGGCGTCCTTCTCGCTGCTCCTGTTCATCAACGCGCTGTCGTGGCGCGGGTTGCGCCGCGCGCGCGCGGCGGCGGGCTAGAATGCCCTCCCCCGTGTCCCCCTCTCGCCGCGATCCGGGCGGTCCTGCGCGCCTCGATCACCTGTCGGAGCCCCGCCCGGTCCGCTACGTCCTCATCGGCTTGTCGCTCGCCTTCCTCGTCCTGTTCCTCTTCCTGCCGCTCCTGGTCGTGTTCACCGAGGCGCTCCGCAACGGCCTCTCCGTCTACCTGCAGGCCATCGCCGACCCGTTCGCGCTCTCGGCGATCAGGCTCACGCTCGTCGTGGCCGCCATCGTCGTGCCCTTCAACGCCCTGTTCGGCCTGGCCGCGGCCTGGGCCATCTCCCGGTTCGACTTCCGCGGCAAGCAGGTCCTGACGACCCTGATCGACCTGCCGTTCAGCGTCTCCCCGGTGATCTCGGGCATGCTGTTCGTCCTCCTCTTCGGCGCCCACGGCCTGCTGGGGCCCTGGCTCATCCGGCACGACGTCAAGATCATGTTCGCGCTCCCGGGGCTCGTGCTCGCGACCCTGTTCGTGACCTCCCCGTACGTGGCGCGCGAGCTGATCCCGCTCATGCGGGCCCAGGGGAGCGACGAGGAGGAGGCCGCGATCACCCTCGGCGCGAGCGGCTGGCAGACCTTCTTCCGCGTCAGCCTGCCCAAGATCCGCTGGGGGCTCCTGTACGGCATCGTCCTCTGCAACGCGCGCGCGATGGGGGAGTTCGGCGCCGTCTCCGTCGTCTCCGGGCACATCCGCGGCATGACCAACACCATCCCGCTGCACGTCGAGATCCTCTACAACGAGTACCAGTTCGCCGCCTCGTTCGCCGTCGCGTCGCTGCTCACCTTCCTGGCCCTCGTCACCCTCGTCGTCAAGGGACTGGTCGAGGGAAAATCCGGCCGGCTGCTATCATGAGCCGATGCGGCGGCTGAGTCTCGGCACCCTCCTCATTGGCGTCAACGTCGGGCT
>DASRJX010000260.1:0-8255 GCA_035649235.1 Candidatus Cryosericum sp. | reverse complement strand
GGTCCGTGGCACGTCGGTCACGGCCAACCTGCTCGACGTCCTCGGGACGCGCCCCGCCCTGGGGCGGGGCTTCGCGTCCGAAGACGAGCGCCCTGGTGCTGCGCCGGTCGTGGTGCTGAGCCACGCTTTGTGGCAGAGGCGCTTCGGCGGGGACGAGTCGGTCGTCGGCAGGACCATCGGCGTGAACGACCGGACGAACACCATCGTCGGCGTGATGCCGAAGGAGTTCCGGTTCCCGCGCGACCTGGTGGCCGACCTCTGGGTGGTCTACCGCCCGGAGCGGTCGGAGAACCGGCCTCCCTACTTCATTCACGCCCTGGCGCGGCCGCGGCCGGACGCCAACCCCGCGGCCGTGCAGGCGGCGCTGCAAGCGGCGACAAGCGAGATCCAGCAGCAGTTCTCCAACGACACGTCCGACTGGCACCTCGCCGCCGGGCCTTTGAAGGAGGAGCTGGTCGGCACCGTGCGCCCGGCGCTGCTGGTGCTCCTGGGAGCCGTGTCGCTGGTGCTCCTCATCGCCACCGCGAACATCGCCAACCTGTTGCTGGCGCGGGCCACGACGAGGCGGAAGGAGATGGCGATCCGCGCCGCCCTGGGTGCGGGTCGGGTCCGGCTCGTGCGCCAGCTCGTCACGGAGAGCCTGCTCCTGGCGGGCACCGGCGGCCTCCTGGGAGTCCTCGTGTCGCTCTGGGGGACGGATCTCCTCGTCCGCATCGGCCCGCGGAATCTGCCGCGGCTTTACGAGGTCGGCATCGACGGCCGGGTCCTCTTCCATACCGCCTTCGTCAGCGTCGCGAGCGGGTTCCTGTTCGGCCTGGCGCCGGCGCTCCAGGCGTCCCGGACCGGACTGGCTCCGGCGCTGCACGACGGCGCCCGGGGCACGACCGATCGATCGGGTCGCCGGCTCAGGAACTCCCTCGTGGTGGCGGAGTTCGCCCTGGCGGTCGTGCTCCTGGGCGGAGCGGGGCTCCTCATCCGGAGCTTCCAGCGGCTGCAGAGCGTCAGCCCGGGCTTCGAGGCCGAGGGTCTCCTGACGGCGTCGATCTCGCTGCCCGAGGCCCGCTACCCGGACGGCCCCGCCCGGTCCGCCTTCTTCCGCCGACTCGTCGAGAGGGCCGGGAGCCTCCCCGGCGTGCGAGGGGCGGCGATCAGCATGGCGCTGCCCCCGAACCTTTCGGTGATGAGCAATCCGTACACCGTCGAGGGAAGCACGCGGCCGGAAGGTCAGAGCGCCCCCGTCGCGGGCCATCTGCTGATCAGCCCGGGCTACTTCCGCACCCTGGGTGTGCCGCTCCTGCGGGGCCGCGAGTTCACCGACGCCGACATCGAGGGCGCGCCCGGGGTGGTCATCATCGACCAGGCGATGGCCTCGATGGTGTTCGGGAGGGAGGACCCGATCGGCAAGCACCTGCGGCTGGGCGGCTCCGGACCCGAGGTCCCCTGGACGACCATCGTCGGGGTGGTGGGGGACGTCAAGTACACCGGCCTCGATGCCGCGGAGCCGACCATGTACACGCCCTACGAGCAGAACCTGTGGTGGCCGACGATGTACCTCGTGCTGCGCTCGACCGTCAAGCCCGATAGCCTGGCGCCGGCGCTCCGGGCGAAGGTCGTCGAAATGGACCCATTGCTCCCGGTCGCCCGGGTGCGCTCGATGCGCGAGCTTCTGGGACAGTCGGTCGCCGAGCCGAGGTTCCGCACCCTGCTCCTCGGGATGTTCGCGGGGCTGGCGCTTCTGCTGGCCGCCGCAGGCATCTACGGCATCCTCTCGTATACGGTGGGGCAGCGCACGCAGGAGATCGGCATCCGGATGGCGCTGGGGGCGCGACGGACGGACGTGCTCACGCTCGTGATGCGGCAGGGGATGGCCCTGGCCTGCTCCGGCGTCGGCCTTGGGCTCCTGGCGTCGCTGCCCCTGGGTCGTCTCCTCGCCGGGCTGCTGTTCGGCGTCGCCCCGACCGACGCGACCACGTTCGCCGCGGTGTCGCTCGTCATGGTCGCGGCGGCCTTCCTGGCCTGCTACGTGCCGGCGCGCCGCGCCACGCGGGTCGATCCGATGGTGGCGCTCCGGGCGGAATGAGCCCCGGGCGAGGCGTTATAATCCGCAGCGGAACGACGCTCACCGCCCTGCGGCCAGAACCGGCGCACGCCGCCCGGCGGCGCTCGACACCATGAAGCCCGCTTCGAAGCCCGCGGCGCGCGTCCTGATCGCCGACGATCAGGCCGACGTGCTGGAGGCGCTCCGCCTCCTGCTGAAGGGGGAGGACTGCCAGGTCGAGACGGCGCGCTCCCCGGCGGGCGTCCTGCAGGCGCTGCAGCAGGGATCCTTCGACCTCCTGCTGATCGACCTCAACTACGCGCGCGACACCACCTCCGGCCAGGAGGGGCTCGACCTCCTGGCGCGCCTGCAGGCGCTGGACCCGGGACTTCCGGTGGTTGTCATGACCGCCTGGGGGAGCGTCGACCTGGCGGTCGAGGCGATGCGGCGCGGGGCGCGCGACTTCGTGCAGAAGCCGTGGGAGAACGCCCGCCTGCTGGCGATCCTGCGCACCCAGATCGAGCTGGCGCGGGCGCTCCGCCGGACGCAGCGGCTGGAGGCCGAGAACCTCCTGCTCCGCGACGGCGAGCCGGCGGACGAGTTCCTCGCCTCGTCGCCGTCGATGCAGCCGGTCCTGCAGCTCATCGCGCGGGTCGGGCCTTCCGAAGCCAACGTCCTGATCACCGGCGAGAACGGCACCGGCAAGAGCCTGGTCGCCCGCGCCCTGCACGCCCGGTCGGAGCGCGCCTCGCGCACGCTCGTGACCGTGAACGCGGGCGGACTGTCCGAGGGGGTGTTCGAGAGCGAGCTGTTCGGACACGTCAAGGGGGCGTTCACGGACGCCAAGAGCGACCGCGTCGGACGCTTCGAGCTGGCCGACGGCGGAGCCCTGTTCCTGGACGAGATCGCCAACATCAGCGCGCCCATGCAGGCCAAGCTGTTGCGCGTCCTCGAGACCGGCGAGTTCGAGCCGGTCGGCTCGTCGCGCACCAAGCGCGTCAGCGCCCGCGTCATCTCGGCCACCAACGCCGACCTGCCGTCCGAGGTGGCGGCGGGACGATTCCGCCAGGACCTGGTGTTCCGGCTGAACACCGTCGAGATCCCGGTCCCGCCGCTGCGGCAGCGGCGGGAGGACATCCCGGTGCTGGCCCGGCATTTCCTGGATCGCTACGCGCGGCGCTACCGCAAGCCGATGAGCGGCTTCGAGGAGGCGGCCGTGCGCGCCCTCCTCGACCACCCCTGGCCCGGGAACGTGCGCGAGCTGGACCACGCCATCGAGCGCGCGGTCCTGATGGGGGACGGGGCCCTGGTGCGCGCCGCGGACCTGGGCCTGCGGCCGAGCGCCGACGGCCGCGCCTCGCTCGAGGAGATGAGCCTGGAGGAGGTGGAGTCCTTCCTGATCAAGAAGGCGCTGCAGCGCTTCGGCGGCAACGTCAGCCAGGCGGCGACCGCCCTGGGCCTCAGCCGGAGCGCCCTCTACCGCCGCCTGCAGCGCTACGGACTGTGAGGCCGGCCCGGCGCCGCGGCCTGACGCACGATCGCCGCATCTGGCTGCTCGCCTTCCTGGCGGGGCTTCCGGGATCGGGCATCGCCATCCTCCTCCTGTGGGCGGGCGACCACGCCTTCAAGACCCAGCTCACCCTGACCCTGTTCATCGCGTTCTTCTGGACCGGCCTCGCGTTCGCGGCCCGCGAGCGCGCCCTGCGGCCGCTCCAGACCATGTCGAACCTCCTGGCGGCGCTGCGCGAGGGGGACTTCTCGCTGCGCGGCCGGGGTCGCGGCCCGGAGGACCCGATCGAGGAGGTGATGCAGGAGCTGAACGCCCTCGCCGACACCTTGCGCGAGCAGAGGCTCGGGGCGCTCGAAGCGCTCGCCCTCATGCGCAAGGTGATGGAGGAGATCGACGTCGGCGTGTTCGCGTTCGACGGCGAGCAGAGGCTGCGTCTCGTGAACCGGGCCGGGGAGCGTCTGCTCGGCCGCCCGGCCGAGCAGCTCCTGGCGCGCGACGCGGCCGAGATCGGCGTGCAGGAGGCGCTCGGGCTGCCCGAGGGCCCCGGCGCGCTCGAGGGCCCCGGGCCCGACTCCCCGCGCATCCTCGATCTCCACTTCGCCGGCGGCGCCGGCCGCTACGAAGTGCACACCGGCACCTTCCGGCAGGGGGGGGAGCCGCACAGCCTGCTCGTCCTGTCGGATGTCAGCCGCGCCCTGCGCGACGAGGAGCGCCAGGCCTGGCAGCGCCTCATCCGCGTCGTCGGTCACGAGATGAACAACTCGCTGGCGCCGATCCGCTCCATCGCCGGGAGCCTCTCGGGCCTGTTCGCGCGCGACCCTCTGCCGAGCGACTGGCAGGAGGACATGAAGCGCGGGCTGTCGGTCATCGCCTCGCGGTCCGAAGCGCTCGGCCGCTTCATGGACGCCTACGCCCGGCTGGCCCGCCTGCCGCCGCCGACCCTCGCGACGGTTGCGGTCGCGCCGCTCGTGCGGCGCGTCGCGGGCCTCGAGACGCGCCTGCCGATCGAGATCCGTCCCGGGCCCGATGTCACCATCGAGGCGGACGCCGACCAGATCGAGCAGCTCCTGATCAACCTGGTGCGCAACGCCGTCGACGCCGCCCAGGAGACCGGCGGCGGCGTCGCCGTCGGCTGGCGCCGCGCCAACGGCGTCATCCCCCAGGTGGAGATCCGCGTCGAGGACGGCGGCCCCGGCCTCCCGAAGACCGCCAACCTGTTCGTGCCGTTCTTCACCACCAAGCCCCACGGCACCGGCATCGGCCTGGTCCTGTGCCGGCAGATCGCCGAGGCCCACGGCGGGAATCTCTCGCTCGAGGGCCGCACCGACGGCCCCGGCTGCCTGGCGCGGCTGCGGCTGCCGGCGGCCCAGGGTTGAATCTGAAGGAGAAGCCGCAATGATTCGAGTTCGCGCGAGTCTACGTCCGCTGTTCGCTTGAACGGGGCCGTGAGCCATGCCAACGAAGCCAGCGGCCGAAGACGATCCCTCGAATGGCTATGAAGGGTTCGCCTCGGAGTTCATGGCACGACGTGAGAAGTCGACCATCGGTGTCGCGACGGTCCGAACGTGGGCTCGTTCCCTCCCCGAAGGCGCATCGATTCTCGACCTCGGTTGCGGCCACGGCGTGCCGATCTCGATGGCGTTGATGGCCGATGGATTCGTGATCTACGGCGTCGATGCCTCGCCGAGTCTTGCGGCGGCGTTCGGCCGCCGGTTCCCCAAGGCCCATATCGCCTGCGAGACGGTGCAGGACTCGCGTTTCTTCGACCGGACCTTCGACGGTGTGATCGCGGTGGGCCTGATGTTCCTGCTGCCCGCCGAGAGGCAGCGGGACCTGATCCGAAAGGTCGCGCTCGCCCTGAACCGCGGCGGCAGGTTCCTCTTCACCTCCCCGGTGCAGGTGTGCCCCTGGCCTGACGTAGTGACGGGCCGGATGTCGGTCTCCATCGGAGACGAGGCGTACAAGGCTTCCCTCTCGGGCGCGGGCCTCACCTTGCTCGGCGAGGTCGTGGACGAAGGGGACAACCATTACTATGACGCACGCAAGCCGTGAACATTGCGCGCACGCCATCCGACCTGCCTGCCGGCGACTGAGTCGCGGCAAGTCTGCGGGGGTTCGGACCGCTCGGCATCGTCGCTATCCTCGTCATATTCGCGGGCCAGCGCGCGCTGCTGACCGCGAGGCTCAGCAATAGACCGTAGGGTCAGTCACGGGCGCACCCGGGTGATGGAACGGCCTACATTGAATTCCCGATTGTCCGCACGCCAATCCGATCGCATCATGGCCGTTGCAGGGCCTCCAGGGGCCGCGTCCGCGCCGCGGCGGGAGTTGAGATGGACGCGACTTCAAAGCCGACGGCGGTCGTCCCGATCGGAGTCCCCCCGTCGGAAGGACACTGCACCGATCGTCCCGCGCACGTCGTCCAGCAGCAGCGGGCGCAGAGGCTGGAGCGGGAGGTCAAGCTGGACGGGAGCGAGTGGCAGTTCCGGTACTTCGTGGAGGCCGTCCGGGACTACGCGATCTTCAAGCTGGATCCGGAGGGCCGCGTCGCGAGCTGGAACATCGGGGCCGAACGCATCAAAGGGTACAAGGCGTCCGAGATCATCGGCCGCCACTTCTCCTGCTTCTACCCGGAGAAGGACATTCGATCCGGCAAGCCTCAGCGGCTGCTGGCGCTGGCAGCGCGGCAGGGCCGGGTCGAGGACGAAGACTGGCGGGTCCGCAAGGATGGCTCGCTGTTCTGGGCCGACGTGGTCATCACGTCGCTGCGCGACGATACAGGGGTCCTGCAGGGATTCCTCAAGGTGACGAAGGACACGACCGAGCTGAAGCGGACCTTCGAGGCGCTGAAGCAGAGTAACGAGGAGCTGAGGAAGGAGATCTCCGACCGTGAGGAGATCGAGCGGCAGCTGCACGAACTTTCAGGCCGTCTCATCCGCACGCAGGACGAAGTGCGCCGTCGCATCGCCCGCGACCTGCACGACAGCACCGGCCAGGATCTGATCGCCGCGCTCATGATCCTCACGGCCGCGGAACGATCGCCGGAGCAGTCGCCCGAGGCCAGACAGTCGCTCGAGGAGACGGCCGGTCTGCTACGCAAATCGCTGTCCGAGATCCGCACCTTGACCTATCTCCTGCACCCGCCGCTGCTGGAGGAGGTGGGGCTGGGCGCCGGACTCCGGTGCTACGTGGACGGCTTCTCGAAGCGGAGCGGCATCGACGTGGAGGTGGAGGTTCCATCGGACCTTCCCAGATTGTCGAGCGAGGTCGAGACGACGCTGTACCGGGTGGCGCAGGAGAGCCTGGTCAACATCCAGAAGCACTCCGGCAGCCGGATCGCGCGCGTCCGGGCCGCGGCGGCCGATTCCTGCGTCGTGCTGGAGGTGCAGGACGAGGGCCAGGGCCTGCCGCTCAGCGTGCCGGGAAGCGATCTTGGGGGAAAGGGCGCGGCGCTCGGCGTCGGGATCCTGGGGATGCAGGAGCGGATGCGACAGCTCGGGGGCTCGCTCGAGGTCACCTCCGGTCCCCTCGGCACCACGGTTCGAGCCACGCTGCCCGTCCGCACGGAGGCGGCGGCCCAGCTCCCTCCGTCCCCACCATCCCTGCCTCGTTAGCGAGCCGTCCCGAACGACCGAGCAGCTGCGGTCGCATCTGGTCTACTATGCCGGGTGCAGGTCGTCCATGAAGACGCCGATCCACCTCCAGGCCGCCGTTCCCCAGTTCACTGTTCCGGACGTCGTCAAGACGGCGGAGTACTGGCGGGACGTCCTCGGGTTTCAGGTTACAGGCTACTGGGAAGGGCATCACGTGACCCACGAGGCGGATCCCGCTCCTGTCTTCGGGATCGTGCGGCGCGACGAGGTAGAGGTGTTCTTCAACCGCGCCGATCGGCCCGGAGGTGGCACCGGCCGGGCGCAGTTCGCCTACGACGCCTACCTCCGCGTCACGGGGGTCGACGCGCTGGCGGCGGAGCTGCGCGCGCGCGGCGCCGACATCCTTGACGGCCCCGTGACCCGGATCTACGGGCAGCGCGAGCTCGTCGTCAGGGACTGCAACGGCCTGGTCCTGGCCTTCGGCGAGGAGGCTTGAGCCAACCGAAGGCCCTGCCGGTCCTGCGCCCGTGAGCCGCGCGGGCCTCGCCGCCCTCCTCGTCGCCAACCTGTTCGTGGCGGTGCAGACCCTGCGCTACGAGTGGGGCTACTACAACACCATCCTCATCTTCTGGTGCGAGGCGGTCATCCTGGGGGTCTACAACGTCCTGCGGCTGATGGTGGTCGGGGTGGCCGGCGCCGCGCCGCTCGGCACCTGGGCCGCCCAGTGGCTGGACCTGGGCAGCGGGTTGAACCGGCTCATCCTGACGGTGATCGGCGTCGCATTCTTCGTCGTGAAGTTCGGCGGCTTCGCCCTCGTCATCGGTCTCTTCGTCGTGCTGCTGCCCGCGATGCTGACCCCCGAAAGCGGGGAAGGTGCCCGGACCATTCATCGGGCCATGAGCGAGGCCGGGCCCGGCCTCCTTTGGACAGTAGGCGCATTGTGCCTGAGCCACGGCGTCTCGTTCGTGCGAAACTTCCTGCTGGGCCGCGAGTACGACCGGCTCAACATCGTGGTCCTGGTCTTCTGGCCCTATGCGAGGATGGCGCTCGTGGGAGGCGTCCTGTTCATGGGCCTCGCGGCCGCCCGCGTCGTGCCGGGCCTCGGCCGGGAGAC
>DASRJX010000259.1:0-9643 GCA_035649235.1 Candidatus Cryosericum sp. | reverse complement strand
TTGGCCCCCGACGGCACGTAGAGGTGGGCGGTCGGGGCGGGATCGAACAGCTTGTCCCGCAGGCCCGGGACGACACCGACGACCTGCATCGGCTCGAGGTCCGGGTCCTTTCGCGCACCGCCGTCCTCGCGAGGGGCGAAGCGGATCACGGCCCCCAGGGGATCCTCTTCCGCGAACAGCGCGCGTGCCAGCGGCTCGTCGATGATCGCGACCCTAGGGCCTGACGCGGTCGTCTCTTCGCCGCGCGTGAAATCGCGCCCCCGCAGGATCGGCAGGCCGAGGGCCGCGAAGTAGTCCGATCCGATGATCGTGTAGGCGGGCGATGCGGCCTCCCCCGGGGCGGCCGGACGCTCGGGCCGCTCGACCGGGCGTCCTTCGTAGAAGTCGCCGAACGGCACCTGCGACGCCATCCCGGCGGCCTCGACGCCGGGCAGGCCGCGCAGGCGCTCGAGTGTCATGCGCAGCGCCTCGCGCCCGCGGGTCTCGTCGTATCCCGCCAGGCTCGGGTCGACGCTCAGCAGCAGCACCGAGTCGTACCGGAAGCCGGGATCGGCCTGTCCCGCCCGCATCGCGCCGCGCGCGAACAGCCCCCCCGCGACCATCAGCACCAGCGACACGGCGATCTGGGCGACGACGAGCCAGGAGCGCAGGCCGAACCGCCGGCCGTGCGCGCGCGTGTCCCCGCCCTGGTCCTTCAGGTCGGCGACGACGTCGGGTTTCGAGAGCCGCAGCGCCGGGGCCAGGCCGAACACGAGCGTGGCGGCGGTGGCGAACGCCGTCGTCACCATCAGGACGTTGGCGTTCGGCACAGGGTCGAGCACGATGGCGATCGCCATCGGCAGGACCGACATCAGCGACACGGCCAGGAGATGCGTGATCCAGGAGCCGGCCAGCAGGCCCAGGGCGGCGCCTGCCAGGGACAGCACCAGCCCCTCCGTCAGCAGCTGGCGCACGATGCGCGTCCTGCCGCCGCCCAGCGCCAGGCGGATCGCGATCTCCTTCTTGCGCGCCGTGCCGCGCGCCAGGAACATGTTCGCGATGTTGAGGCAGGCGATGAGCAGGACGGCGCCCGACATCGGCATGAGGAGAACTCCGACGACCGAGACCTGGCCGTCGTCGACCGGCGAGGTGCTGATGCCGATGCGCGACAGGTGGCTCACCGTCAGCAGCTGATCCTTGTTCTCCAGGGGGTCAGACGACTCGAGCTGCCGCGACAGGACGTCGAGCCGGGCGTTCGCCTCCTGGAGGTCGAGGCCTGGCGCGAGCCGCCCCGCGAGGATGAGGCTGTGGCTCGTTCGATCGGCGAGGCCGCCTGCGTCGCTCCGGAAGACGCCGGTGACGACGCTGTCGTAGAGGCCGAGCGGCAGCCACAGCTCCGGCGCGAACAGCGCCGTCGTGCCTGTGAACCCCTCAGGGGCAACGCCGACCACCGTGACGTCCCGGCCGTTGAGGCGCAGGGTGCTGCCCAGGAACGAGGGATCGAGCCCGGCGTCCTTCCAGCGGCGATAGCCGACGATGACGACCGGCCGGTCCGATCCCGGGCGCTCCTCGTCGGCGCTGAAGGTGCGGCCGGCGGCCAGCGGCACGCCGATCGTCGAGAAGAAGTTGGACGACACCACCTCGACGAAGGCACGCCGCGTCACGTCGCCGGCCGGCATCCCCACCACGGTCGGGAAGTGGGCCATCACGCCGTCGAAGAGATCGCGGCGATCGCGGAGGTCGACGAAGTCCTGATACGAGAACGCCCGGTACGAGTCGGGCCGCGTCCGGTCGTGGCTGTAGAGCCCCACGAGGTCGTCCGCCCGGCCCTGGAGCGGCCGGAAGAGCAGAGCGTCGATGAGCGTGAACATGGCGCTGTTGGCGCCGATGCCGATCGCCAGCACCGCCACGACGACGGCGCTGAAGCCCGGGGCGCGGCGCATCATGCGCAGGGCGAAGCGGAGATCGCGTGAGAGGGTGTCGAGGAACGGCAGGCCGCGCTGATCGCGCCACCGCTCCTTGACCTGAGAGACGCCGCCGAAGTCCCGGAGCGCCGCGTGCCGCGCGTCCCTGCGGGAGAGGCCGCGGCGCCGGTGCTCCTCCTCCAGCAGATCGAGGTGTGCTTTGACCTCGTCGTCGAAGTCGTGCTCCTTCCGCCGCAGGCCGACGAGTGCTTTGATGCGGGCGCCGAGGACCCGGAGCGGCGTCACGGCTCCACCTCCAGGAGCCGGTTGACCAGGGTCACCATGCGGGTCCAGCTCCGGGATTCGGCGGCGAGGTGCTTCTCGCCCCGGCGGGTCACGGAGTAGAACCGGGCCCGGCGGTTGTTGTCGCTCGTGCCCCAGGCGCTCTTGATCAGCCCCTGCTGCTCGAGACGGAGGAGCGCGGGGTAGATCGTGCCCTGATTGAGCGACAGGACGCCCCGGGCGACCTGCTCGATCCGGCGCGCCAGGCCGTACCCGTGCAGCGGGCCCATCGTCGCCAGGATCTTCAGGACCATGAGGTCGAGCGTGCCGTAGGGAACCTCGAAAGCGTCGGCCATGCGCGGTCACCTCTGTAGAGAGTCAACAGGAGCATACGGGAACTCCTGTTGAGAGTCAACAGGGCGGGTCGCCCGCCCGGGCCGCTCCGCGGGCCGGCGGCGGGGGCGATCCGCCGCGCGCCGCGACGGGTACAATAGCCGCGTCGGGAGCGGGCGCTCCGCGGCCCGGAGCGCTTCAGCGGAGGGGCCCATGGAGGGGTTCGGGGGACCAGTCGATGGCCGGCAAGCGCGCTGATGATGAACCGCTCCGGTGCAGCTTCTGCAACAAGGACCAGCGTGACGTCAGGAAGCTGATCGCCGGTCCGACGGCCTACATCTGCGATGAATGCATCGACCTCTGCCTCGACATCATCGCGGAGGAGCGCGACCCCGACGAGCCGAAGGCCAAGGTCGAGCTGCCCAAGCCGCTGGAGATCCAGGAAGGCGCGATGGAGCGCGATCGGGCCGGCCCGGCGGAGCGGCAAACACCCGCCGGGACGGCGGGTCTGGCGGGGCACTGGACGCTCGATCACGGGGTCGAGTACCTCAATCACGGATCGTTCGGCGCCTGCCCCCGGGTGATCCTCGCTCTCCAGTCCGAGCTGCGCGCGACTCTCGAGCGCGAGCCGGCCGATTTCCTGCACCGGCAGCTGGCCGGGAGGCTCGCCGAGGCGCGCTCGGCGCTCGGCGCCTTCGTCGGGGCCGACCCCGACGGCCTGGTCTTCGTCCAGAATGCCACGACGGGCGTCAACGCGGCGCTCAGGGCCTGGGATCTCCAGCCGGAGGACGAGGTCCTGACGACCGATCACACCTACGGCGCCTGCCGCAAGGCGCTGGAGTTCATAGCGCGCCGCCGCCGGGCGCGCGTCGTCGTCGCCAAGGTACCGTTCCCGCTGCGCGGGCCGGAGGATGTCGTCGCTCCCGTCCTGGCCGCGGTGACGCCGCGGACCCGCCTCGCCGTGCTGGACCACGTGACCAGCCCCACGGCGCTCGTGTTTCCTATCGAAGCCCTGGTCGCGGCTCTCCGGGAGCGCGGGGTCGAGACCATCGTCGACGGAGCGCACGCGCTCGGCATGCTCCCCCTCGATCTCGATCGGCTGGGCGCCGCCTGCTACACCTCGAACGCCCACAAGTGGCTCTGCTCGCCCAAGGGAACGGCGTTCCTCCACGTGCGGCGCGATCTCCGCGATCGCATCCGCCCCCTCGTCGTGAGCCACGGAAACGACCCCGCGGGGGAGGGCGTCCGGTTCCGCGAGGAGTGGGACTGGACCGGGACGCTCGACCCGACCGCGTGGCTGACCGTCCCGGACTGCGTGCGGTTCCTGGGAGGGCTCCTGCCGGACGGCTGGCCGGGGCTCATGGAGCGCAACCACGCCCTGGCGCTGCGGGCCCGGGAGATCCTCCTCGAGAGGCTGGCTGCCGAGGCGCCCTGCCCCGGCGAGATGATCGGGGCGATGGCCGCCCTGCCGCTGCCCGCGGCCGCACCCGGCTCGCCGGCGGCGCAGCTCGACGGGGACGCCCTCGGGGTCTGGGCCCGCGAGCGCGGCTTCGAGGTCGTCTTCTTCCCCTGGACCTGCGCCGGCGGCAAGGTGGTGCGCGTGTCCGCGCAGGCCTACAACCACGAGGAGCAGTACTGGGCGTTCTCCCTTCTTCTCGCCTGGGCCCTGCGTGCCGCCTGAGGCCGCGGGCTCCTCTCTGCAGCCGCGGCTCTCGACCTTCGACACCTCGATGGTCGTCGTGAGCCTGGTCATCGGAATCGGGATCTTCCGCACCCCGTCAATCGTCGCCCGGACGACCGGCGGCACCGTCGCGTTCCTTCTGGCCTGGGCCGCCGGGGCCCTGGTGAGCCTTGTGGGTGCCTTGGTCTTCGCCGAGATCGGATCGCGCTACCCGCGCGCCGGCGGCTTCTACAAGGTCGTGGCCCACTGCTGGCACCCGATGCCGGCCTTCCTGCTCAACTGGTCCCAGGTGCTGATGCAGGGGGCCGGGGCCGCCGGGGTCGCGGTGATCGGATCCGAGTACCTGCTGCGACTGCTCGTACCCGGCGCGCCCGCGGGTGCCCTGCCGGCGGCCGCCGCGGCCCGCGGATCGACCCCCGTGGTCGTGGCGGCGGTTCTGATCGGCGGGCTCGTGGCCCTCAACGCCGTGGGGATCAGGGCCGGCGCCCGGACGCAGAACCTCCTCTCGCTGGGGAAGGTGGTCCTGATCGGGGCTCTCGCGGCGGCGGGCCTCGCGATGGCGCCGGCGCCGGACGGGACGGCCGCCGCGTCCACGGGAGCGGGTCCCGCCGGGCCGGGCTGGTTCGCGGCCCTGGTCGCCGTCTTCTACACCTACGGCGGCTACCAGAACACCATGAATCTCGCCGGCGACGTCCGCTCGACGCGCCGCGGGCTGCCCCGGGCCATCGGCTTTGGCATGCTGCTCGTGGCCGCCCTCTACCTTCTGATCAACGCCGCGTACGTGAAGGCACTCGGCCCGCGCGGCGTCGCCGCGTCGCCCCTCGTCGCCGCGGACCTGGCCCGCGCAGCCCTGGGCCCCCTGGGTGAGCGCTTCGTGTCGCTGGCCATCTTCCTGTCCGCGGCCGGCTTCGTGAACGCGACCATACTCCACGTGCCCCGGAGCTACCTGGCCATGGCGCAGGACCGGCTGCTCCCGCGCGCCCTCGGCCGGCTGGATGCCACGACACAGGCGCAGCGTCCGGGGCTCGCCTTCTTCGCCGTGACCGCGCTCGTGCCTCTCCTGTTCCTGGGATCGTTCGAGAGGCTCCTCGGCTACGTGATGTTCACGGACGCCGTGTCGCTCGCGGTCGTGGCGTCCTGCCTGTTCGTGTTGCGCCGGCGCGGCGAAGGGGATCGAGCGGAGGGGACCTGGACGATGTCCGGCTACCCCTGGCTCCCGCTCTTCTTCATCGGCGTCGTCCTCGGCATCGCGGGCGACGTCCTGGTGCGCCAGACGCCCCTGGCCGTCGCGGGGATGGCCGTCGTCGCCGCCGGAGTGCCTCTCTACGTCCTCATGAGGCGGAGCCTTTCAGGCGAAGCCGAGGCCTGATCGACTCCGCTCTGCGGCGGGTCACCGTCAGTGGCCGGACTCGGAACCAGGCGCCGCATGGACCGCGTGGTCGCGGGCCAGGCGATCGGCCATGACCGCCGCCTTCTGCTCCCGACCCTCGCTCGCCGGCCCGAACAGGAAGCGATCCCGGAGCGCGGGGAGGCGCGTGCGGGCCTCCTGCGCGCCGGGCTCGAGGAGCGCCCGGGCGGCCGCGACGTCGTCGAGCGGATACGGGTGCTCCAGCGGGATGTTGACCCGCTCGTACTGCCCGGGCGACAGGAGACGGGCCGTCACTTCGTGGACGATGCGGGCCTGCGCGATCAGCATGTGGTCGTACATCGCCGTCTTCCAGTGCCAGACGCCCATCCTCCTCGCCCTCTCGTGCTGGATACGCTCGGCGTTCTCGCCGGCGCCGATCGAGAGGATGCGGATCCGATCGAGCGGCTGATGGAAATACCGGACCGCCTCGGTCAGGGCGATGAGGGTCGGGTTGTTGGCGAACAGCCCGCCGTCGACGTGACTGTCGCCCGCGACGACCTGGGCGCCCGGGAAGTAGACGGGCGCCGCGCTCGTGGCCAGGGCGATCTTCCAGGCCGGCTGGTCGCCCCATGCCGCCACGTCCGTGACGTGCCCGTCCTTCCAGATGCGCGGATAGGAGTTGGTCAGCTCGTACGAGGGGATGCACACCGGCGTCTCCACTTCGTCGAGCGTCCGCTCGCCGAAGGTCTCCCGCAGCGCCTGCTCCAGAGCGCGGCTGTCGTACTTGGGCCGCAGCATCATCCCGAGGCTGCGGGCGTGGCCGAAGATGAGCTCCCCGCGCTCCAGGAACAGGTCGAGGATCCGCCTCGCCGGGATGCGAAACGCCAGGGCCAGGGCGATGATCCCCCCCATGGAGGTCCCGGCGATGAGATCGAACTGGCTCCCGATCCGGCAGAGGGCGAGATCCTCGAGCGTGCCGAGGAAGGAGGCCGTGAAGATCCCCCGGATGCCGCCGCCGTCGAGGGCCAGGACCCGGAACACCGGGGCCTGGGACTGAGCTTTGAGCTGCATCGAACTCGTCCTTGAGAGTCGGGAGTGCAAACGCGGTGCCGGAGAAGATCGAGGGGAGGGGCGATAGCGCTGTCCGGAGCTCTCCGCTCCCAATATCGTAGCGGAGGCCCTGCAGCGCAAGCGGGGACCGGGGTCAGCGGGCCTGATGGACCGAAGTGTCCGACGCCCGCGCAGGGGACCGGCCGCGATCGTCGGGATTCCGCCGTCGGGCGCCCGAAGCCACGCTCCGGTGTATCGTCTCAGGGTGAGCGTCCCACCAGACGACGTCGTCGACAGCCTGCGCCGCGCCCTCCGCGATCGCTTCGGTCTTGCGGCCTTCCGCCCAGGCCAGGAGGAGGCGGCCTCCGCCGTCCTGCAGGGGCGCGATCTCGTCGCCGTCATGCCGACGGGAGCGGGGAAGTCGCTCTGCTTCCAGCTGCCGGCGCTGCTGCTCGACGGCACCACGATGGTGGTCTCTCCGCTCATCGCCCTCATGAAAGATCAGGTGGACGGGCTCCGGGCCCGGGGGCTGCCGGCGGCCGCGGTGCACTCGGGGCTGGCCGCTGCGGAGCGCGCCTCGGCCGAGTCCGACCTGTCCGCGGGGCGCCTGCGCCTCGTCTACGTCGCGCCGGAGCGGCTGGCGAGCGCCTCGTTCCAGGCGGCGCTGAAGCGGGGGCGGGTCGCGCGGCTGGTCGTCGACGAGGCGCACTGCATCAGCCAGTGGGGGCACGATTTCCGTCCCGACTACCGGCGGCTGGGCGCCCTGAAGCGGACGCTGGGTGTGCCGGCCGCGGCCTTTACCGCCACGGCGACGCCCGAGGTGCGCGCCGACATCGCCACGCAGCTCCACCTCGCCCAGCCGCTCGAGATCGTCACCGGCTTCGAGCGGCCCAACCTGACGCTCGCCGTCGAGCGGTGCCGATCGCGGACGGACAAGGCGCGGGCCCTCGACCGGCTGCTGAGCGAGGTCGGGCCGCCCGGCATCGTCTATGCGGCCACGCGAAAGCACGTCGATCTCTGGACGGATCACCTGGAGGCGCGCGGTCTCAGGGCCGGCCGCTACCACGCAGGGCTCGACGACGCCCACCGCTCCAGGGTCCAGGACGACTTCCTCGCGGGCCGCCTGCAGGTGATCGCCGCCACCAACGCCTTCGGCATGGGCGTCGACAAGAGCGATCTGCGCTTCGTGGCGCACGCCGACATCCCCGGGAGCGTGGAGGCCTACTACCAGGAGGTCGGACGCGCCGGCCGGGACGGGCTGCCGGCGCGGGGCGTCCTGCTGTTCTCACCCGCCGACGTGCGGACGCAGGAGTTTTTCCTGGCGGGGTCGAACCCGATGCCGGAAGTGTTCCGGCGCGTCTGGAGGCTCCTGGGCGAAGGCCGGGACGAGGAGGCGATCGAGGCGGACTCCGGTCTCGCAGGCGCCGAGGGCATGGCCGCCGCCACGGCCACGAGGCTCCTGCGCCGCGCCGCGGACGCCGCGGGCGTCGCTCTCGGATCGGGGGAACCGCCCGTCGACCTGTCCGCCCAGGCGGAGAAGGCCCGGCGCGATCGGCATCGCCTCGACACGATGCTGGGCTATGCCTTCGGGCGCGGCTGCCGCACGCGCTTCATCTACGACTACTTCGTAGGTGCCGGGCGATCGGGCGCCATCCCGCGCTGCGGCACCTGCGACGTCTGCCTCGGCTGGCGCAGGGAGGACGGGCGGCCGCTCGACGACCGGGAGTTCGAGCGCGTCCGCATCGCCCTCTCCGCCGTGGCCCGGCTGCCGGCGAAATTCGGCGTCGAGCGGATCGCCCAGGTGCTGGTCGGCAGCAAGAGCCGTCAGGTGCTCGAGCGCGGTCTCGACCGGATCCCGACCTTCGGCAAGCTCGAAGGCATGAACATCGACGAGGTGAAAGCGACCCTCGACGTGCTGGTCGAGGCAGGGCTCCTGGAACGCCGCGGCATCGAAGGCGGGCGGCCCGGGGCGTTCGTCCTGGCGCTGACCGAGGAAGGCGTGGCGGTGATGCGCTCCGAGCACCGACCGCTGCTGGCCCTGCCCGGTCCCCTGGCAGCGAAGCCCCCTGCCGCCCGGAGCCGGCGCCTCCGGCGCCTCCCGCATGGCGCAGGGCCTGAGAGAGCGCCTCGAAAGGCGGCCGCCCCGCCAGGAGACGAGAACGCCGGGCCGCAGCCGGACCCCGAGATCCTGGTGCGCCTCAAGACCTGGCGCGCGGCCGAAGCGAAGCGGCGGGGCGTCCCCGCCTACGTCGTCTTCCACGACTCCACGCTCCTCGACCTGGCGGCCTGTCCGCCCCGCGATCGCGCGGCGCTCGCCACCGTCCGGGGACTCGGCCCCACGAAGCTCGCGACCTACGGCGACGCGCTGCTGCAGGTGCTGGGGCGATAGGCCGAACCCGGTGATGGCACAGGGCTTGTGCTAGCATTGGCCTAATTCGCCGCAATTTCCTGCCGACAGCGGGCGGCCAAAGGATAGCCCCTGTCGCGTGCTGCACCCGGGGGGCCGACGAGGATGGGCGATCTTCCGTCCCAAGGATCGTCTCCGGCGGCGGATTCCGTCCACGCCGGCCAGCGGGTCGGCCACTACGAGATCCTGGCTGAGATCGGCAAGGGCGGCATGGGCGTCGTCTACCGCGCCCGCGACACCAGACTCGGCCGGGAGGTGGCGCTCAAACGTCCCTCTCCTGCCGTCTCAGGCGACGGTCGGATGCTGCGGCGCTTCCTGCGCGAGGCCCGACTGGCCTCCCGGCTGACTCACCCCCACATCGTCGCGATCCTGGAGGTGTTCGACCACGAGGGAACGCCGTGGCTGGCGATGCCGCTGGTCCAGGGACGGGCGCTCCGGCAACTGATCGGGGACGACCGGCCTCTGCCCGTGCGCGATGCCTTGCGGTATGCGGAGGAGATGTCGGACGCCCTGCACGCGGCACACTCCCAGGGTGTCCTGCACCGCGACATCAATCCCAACAACGTCATCATCGGTTCCGACGGGCGGGCGCTCCTGGCGGATTTCGGGCTGGCCAGCCAGTTCGCGCCGCCGGGCCGCGGGTCGTCGGCCACCACGCG
>DASRJX010000258.1:0-21201 GCA_035649235.1 Candidatus Cryosericum sp. | reverse complement strand
CATGTTGCGGGCATAGGTCTGGAGCGACTCCAGGGTGCCCGTCTCCAGCGCCTCGACGTAGTTGTCGTAGACCGAGGTCGCCTCGGCGAACAGTTCCTCCCGGGACATGGCGGTCAGCAGGCGGAAGTGGGTGATGCGATGGGCCCACTCCTCGCGCAGCTCGGTGCGCGACTGTCTGAAGTGAGCGACCAGCTCGCGGAGCAGCACCACGGCCGATTCCGAACGGGCCGATTCTATGGTGACGTGAGTCGTACTCTCGCTCATCCGCGTCCCTCCACTCGCCGAGCCCGGCCGGCGATCGCCCTGGCATGTGTCTCCGGTGTAGACCCTCCGAGCTATCCCCGATATGGTCCCCCCGCGGACCCGAACCGACCATAGGGTGTTGACCTGAAAAGCGGCAGGGGGAACTCTGGAGAAACACGGCGCCCGGGCACGCAGACTGCCTCGAGCCGTGCGGAAATCTGTGGGTGTCGACCCGGGACTAGGAGCCCGTCGGCGTGGACGCCCGGGCGGCCGCCGGCTTCACGAGGTGGCCGGCATCGCGATGGAGCTCGTCGGTGTCGATCGGCCCGACGTACTCGGCGATCCGTTTTCCCTTCTGATCGTACAGGACGGAGAAGGGGATGGGCCCCGGCATGTGGAAGCCGTCGAGGAGGGGATCCTGATCGCCGCGGTAGATGAGGTTGACATAGGTAACTCCGGACTGCGCCAGGGTCTCGCGCACCTTGGATTCGGCCTCGGCTCCGTCCGCGTAGACCCAGGCGTCGAGTGACACGCCGATCACCTCGGGGCCACTCGCGGACCACTCCCGCGCGAGCCCCTGGAGTTCGGGCAGCTCCTCGACGCAGGGCTGGCACCAGGTCGCCCAGAAATTGACCAGGACCGGACGGCCGGCCTCCTGCCTGCCCTTCATCTCGGCGCGCAGATCATCGAGCCCGGCGAAATGCACCGGTGCGACGGCCAGGGCGGCAGGGGCGGCCGCGGCGCCGGAGGCGGCTGCCGGGCCCCCCGGATGGCCGCAGCCGATCAGGACCACCGCCAGTGCCAGGGCGGCGAGCGGAGGTCCGGACAGGAGCCGGTCGCCACGGCGGGGCGTCGAAGTCCTCATCCTTGACTACTTCTTCTTGAACAGGGCGTCGAACGCGGCGCGCCCGGGGCTCACCGGCTTCACGCCTGGGGCTGCGGGCGGCGAGGTTGCGATCCGGCGGCCGGTGGCGTCCAGGACGGTGGCCGGACGGAAGAAGGTGCACTCGTTGCTGCCGGTCTTGGAGAAGATGCGCGTCGGGATCGCCTCCTTGCACTCGAACCGGGCCCCCGGGTCGAAATGAACGCAGTTGCGGCAGCAGTGCGCGGGCGCCCGGCACGAGGGGCAGAAGGTCCCGGGCTCGACCGGCTCGGAGGCCGGCTCCTGGTGTCCGCACTGGAAACAGCGCCGCACCAGGCGGGCCTCGCGCGGCATGCCCCTGGGCTCGCGTGGCGGCCGGGGGCCCCTGTCCTCCTGCCGGCGCTTGTCCCGCTCTTCCTTGAACTCGTTGTCCCTGTAACCGGGCTGGCGGTACTTCATGGGCGCACGGACCTCCTGCCTTGGATGGGTCTGGGAGGCCCCTATTCTAACCTGTCCTTGGTCTTTCGTGTACAATAGCCCCCTTCCAAAACAAGGAGGATATGGTATGGAACGCCCCCTGCAGAAATCACTCCCGATCGCGATGCTCGCCTGCGTTATCGCGATGTTCGCCTGCAACGCCGCCAGCGGCGGGGCGGACAAGGGCAAAAAGTCCCAGGCCACGGCCGCACCGGTCTCCGCCGCGGCTGGCACCGGGGGCGTCGTGGCGAAGGTCGGCGACCGATCGATCACCTTCGAGGAGCTCGATCTGAAGGCGGCCGCATCCTTGATGAAGGTGCGCCAGCAGGAGTTCGAAGCGCGGCAGCAGACCCTCGACGGCATCATCAACGACGAGCTCTTCGATCGCGAGGCGAAGGCCAAGGGAGTGACCAAGGAGCAGCTGCTCGAGACGGAGATCTCCGCCAAGGCGCCGGCTCCGAGCCAGGCCGAGGTCGACGCCTATTACGAGGCGAACAAGGCGCGCATGGGCACCCAGACCAAAGAGCAGATCGGGCCCCAGATCAGCGCCATGCTGAAGCAGCAGAAGATGGCCGGCGTGCAGGCCGACTTCATCAAGCAGCTCCGCCAGAAGTACGGCGTCAAGGTGATGCTCGAGCCGCCGCGCGTCCAGGTCTCCGCCGATGACGATCCGGTCAAGGGGGGGCCTGCGAGCGCGCCCGTCACCATCGTCGAGTTCTCCGACTACCAGTGCCCGTTCTGCAGCCGCGCCGAGACCGTGGTCGACGAGGTCATGAAGAAGTACGGCGACAAGGTGCGCCTCATCTACCGCGACTACCCGCTCTCCTTCCACCAGAACGCCGAGACCGCTTCGATGGCCAGCGAGTGCGCCGAGGAGCAGGGGAAGTTCTGGGAGATGCACGGCGCGATGTTCGGGAACCAGGCGAAACTCGCCGCGCCCGATCTCGTGGAGACGGCCGGCTCCATCGGGCTCAACAAGGACACGTTCAAGGGCTGCCTCGATTCCGGCAAGTTCCGCAGCGAGGTGCAGAAGGACTTCCAGGACGGTCAGAAATACGGGGTTACTGGAACGCCGACCTTCTTCATCAACGGCATCATGATCGTCGGCGCTCGCGGAGTCGAATCCTTCAGCGAGATCATCGACCGCGAGCTGGACCGTTCCGGAAAGTAAGAGCCGGCACCCGATAGTCGCGACGATTCTCGCGCCGCCTTCCGACACCGAAGGGTTCCGGAAGGCGGCTCGTTCGCTTGACGCCTACTCTTCGGTCCCGGGGATTCGGATCCCGAAGCGCTCTGCCAGCTCGACCACCTCCCACTGAAGCTCCTCCAGCGAGGCGATGGCCTCGTCCTGTCGGCGCTCCACGGCGTCATCCCAGGCGGCCGAGGCGCGCCGGTGCAGCGTGACGAGACGGTCGATGGCTGACTGCCGGTCCTCCTCCGAGCGCGGCGGATCCCGTGTCAGACGAGCCTCTTCGGCATCCAGGTCGGCGAGGAGGGCCTGTTTTCTCTCGGCGAATCCCTCACCGACCGCCGGTTCGGGCCTGCCGGCGAAGACCCGGCGCGCGCTGCGGGCGCGCGCCTCGTCGCGCAGCCGGTCCACCTCGGCCATCGCCGCGCGCGTCTCCTGCTCGTCCTCCAGACGGCGGGCGGCCCGCTCGCCGCGGCCCATCCAGGAGGTGGCGCTCTCGTAATCGCCCACCCTGACCAGGGCCCAGGCCGCCGTCAGCGGCACCCACGGGTCGTCCGGGATCGCGGAGGCGGCTTCCTCGAACAGGCGGAGGCCCTCGTCCTTCCGGCCCGAGAGAACCATCGTCTCGGCGCGGCGCTCCCGGCAGGATTCCTTCCGCTCGGGATGATCGCGCTCCACGCTCTCCAGCACCGCGAGGGCCTCCTCGTAGTCGCCGCGCTCCACCAGCAGGTCGTGCAACCGCAGCCGGATCTCGGGGTAGGAGAGGGCCGGATGACCGCCGGTGCTCGCGGCGAGGCGACGCAGCAGGTCGATGGCCTCGGGGGAGCGTCCCTGCTCCTCCAGCGACTGGGCGGCGGCCCACAGGATGTAGTCGCTCCGCCCCGTCAGATCGAGCTCCAGGATCTCCTCCGCCTCCAGATCGTCGAGGATCTCCATGTGGGCCGGATACTCCTCGGGGAGCTCGTGCTCCTGCCGATCGAAGCTCCAGAGATAGCCTGCCTCCTTGGCGTCTTCGGCGCCTTCGTCCTCCTCCCGATCGAAGTCGTCGTCGGCTTCCAGGACGTCCGTCTCCTTGTCGCCGAGGTCTTCGTCAGGTGGTGTCACAAAGTCTCCTCGTAGGCGTGCCAGGCCGCTTCCAGGGCGTCCAGCCGGGGTCCGAAGACCTCCTCGAAGGCCTTCGGGCCGCCGCCGCCGCGCGCCTCGCGCGCAGCATACTCCCTGAACGCCGGCGCGCGGCGTCCTCGATCTCCGTGCAGGAGGAAGTGCACCAGGGTCCATGCGGCGCCGTAGGCGCGCGCCGAGCGGGCGCCGCTCCAGAGCGGGTCGTCGGAGGACGAGGCGAGGAGCTGCCGCAGGGCCACAGGACCCTCCTCGCGCGTCCGGCGCAGGTGCTCGCGCAGCTCGGCCCGCGGATCGAACTGCACGCGCACGTCGCCGGCGGTGATCGTCCCCGAGCGGCGGATCGCGCCCGGGTCGATGCGCAGCTGCCCGTCCACCTGCGAGAAACCGAAGTAGTTCGCCAGACCCTCCTCGAACCACTTCGACGGCCGGCCGCGCGGGCCGTAGACCCGCTCGTAATTGAGCATGTGGATGGACTCGTGGACGGCGATCGGGATCGGCAGGTGACCCGCGGTCGACTCGCAGGGAAAGGCCAGGATCCGGGAGGCCGGGATGTATTCGCCCACAGTCGCGGGCGGAGCGGACACCCGGCCACCCTGCCAGATCTGCTGCACCTTCTGGTGGTCGCCCCTGCGTCCGAAGGCATAGACCATGACGGGCTGGCGGAAAAGCCGGAGCGTCGTCAACCCGGCCCAGAAATCCTGATGCGCCTTGAAGGCGGCGGCCACGATCCCCTGCAGCAGGCTGACCTCGGCGTCATTGAGGACGTCGGTATGGATGATCAGCTGGCCGGCGCGCGTGCGCTTCTGCCGGATCCCCATGAGGCGGGCCGCCTCGTTCATGTAATCGCGGCGCTGGCGCTCCGCCAGGAAGGCGAGGATGTCCTCGTCGAGGGCCCGTCGCAGCTGGTCTCCCGCCGGCACCCCTTTCTGGTGCACCACCTGATAGCTCAGGCTGGGGCTCCCGGAGGGCAGGATGCCGTAATAGACCTCGCCACGCTTGCGCGTCACGTACTGCTTCCCGTCGCCGGGCGAGGGTCCGACCCAGGCCCCGATCATCGCCTCGTGGAGATCCTTCCGGACCGGCGCTGGCAGGTTGGCGGCCGGCACCAGGCCCCAGTCGCCGTCGAGGGCGCTCTCGGGCGCTACCTCCTCGAGGGGCTCGCCCGCCCGCAGCCGCCGGATCGCCTCCTCGGCGGGAGCCACATCGTCGAAGACGACGGCCTCGAGATCGTAGAGCGCCCTGTGCGACCAGGCTCGCGACTCGGGAGGCAGTCCATCGAAGGTGATCTCGATGGGAGCGAAGTAGCGCACCGCCCGTCCCCGGAGCAAGGCCGGGGAGAAGCTCCAGCGCAGCACCGCCTCCTGGGCGGCCCGGCGCATCCCCAGGTCGGGCTCGGGGCCGCGCAGCAGGCGGGCCCTGTCCGGGGTGCCGCGGGGCGACACGTCGACCAGCAGCTCCACATGGGCCTCTCCGATCATCCGGGCTCGGCCCGCCGCCTCCGGGAAATCCGGCGACACCTGCCGGCGCCCCTCGGGGGATACGACGCCGTCCAGCGGCGAGTCCCGGCCCTCCGGGACGTTTCCGGGCGGCGGCCCGACTTCGGCCGGAGCGCCGGTTTCGAAATCGGCCGGCTCGCGCGCCGCCTCCCCCCCGGGAATCGTCTCTTTCGGGATGCGGAGCACGCGCGCCTTCAGCGCGGCGTGGAAATCGGCCTGATCGGTCTCGAAGCCGGCGGAGACCTGCCATACGCCCTGTCCTTCCCGCGTCGAGAGCAAGGCCTCGAGGCGGCGCCTCTCGCCGCCGCACGAGATCTCGTAACGGGCTCTCAGACCACCCGGCCAGTGCGCCAGGACCTCGATCCGCTCCACCGACCCGCACCGCCCGTCCGGCGGATGCGCCCAGCCGAGGAAGTCGACCAGACCTTTCGCGAACAACCCGCCGCTTGCCAGATCCTCCGCCGGGACGACCTCGCGTACGGGCTCGTTCGCGCTTCTGGCGTCGGGTTCCTGACGCACCAAGGCCGTGACCAAGACCAGAATGCAGGTGAGCACGCGACCTGTCGACGGCACGATCCTTCCTTTTTTCCTCGCCGCCCCCGCGGGCTTTGTGGCGATGTGGAAATTATATTCCTGTCGCCCATGCGCCGACGCCCGCCCGTCCTCGTCGCTCTACTCCTGCTCGCGTCATCCGTGGATCGGCTTCCCGCGCTGCCATGGCTCACGCCCGTCGCCGCGGCTCCGTCCGCGGATCGCGGCACCTTGCCCGCCGCGGTCACGGCGGCGATCGGGAGCGTCGTCGGCGTGCGGGTGCGCGAGGTCCTCAAGCGGCCCGCCTGGCGGAACGGCCGGTTCGAGCTGCGCGAGGTCAAGGGAACCGGGGCCGGCTCCGGCGTCGTGATCAAAGAGGATGGACTGATCCTGACCAGCGCGCACGTGGTGGCGGGGACCTTGGAGGTGAAGGTGCGGCTGGTGTCGGGCCGGGAGGAGACCGCGCGCGTGATCGCACTCGATGAAGAGTCGGACCTGGCGCTCATCCGGGCCACGGGATCGGGCTACCGGCCGGTCTCCTTCTCGCCGGGCGGCGTTCCCCCGTCCGGGACGCCGGTCTTCGTCGTCGGCAACCGGGACGACCGGGGCCAGGAGATCGGCCACGGGCGGATCGGCGCGCGGCGGCGCGTGCGGGTGGGCGCCCGGCCGATCGAGTTCTGGGCCGAGGTCGAAGCTCCGATCGGTCCCGGCGACTCGGGCGGCGCCATTCTGAATGCGGCAGGCGAGCTGGTCGGTGTTCCGGGTCTCGAGATCGTCGACCCCGACGAGGCAGCGCAGGGCGATCGGCCCTCATCCTCGGGTCTCTTCATCCCCGCGAGCCACGCGCTCCGTTCGGCCCAGAGGATGGGCCAGGGGCCGCGCGCCGACTGGCCCTGGATCGGCCTGCTCCTCGAGGACTCTCTCCTGGCGGGGGCCGGAGGACGCGCGCCGCGCGCGGAGGATGGCCCCGTGGTGCGCCAGGTCCTGCCCGGAAGTCCGGCCGCGCAGGCGGGCTTCCGGCCCGGCGACCGCCTCGTGACGGTCGGGGGCCGGCTGGTGCGCGACAACTTCGAGTCGCTCGACGCCGTCCTCGATCTGGCCACCGGCGCCCTGGTGACCCTGGAGGTCGAGCGCTCGGGGCGCGTCGTGCCGATCGAGCTCACGACCGGCCTCCGGCCGGACGACCCGCGCCCCGATCCACTCGACGACTTCTTCCTGCACACCGGGCTCCGCCTGACCCCGGCGCGGCCGGCGCGTCATGGACAGGGCACCATCGCCCTCGACTCGATGTCGCGCGAGGCCCGCGCCCGGATGGCAGATCCGGAGGCCGAGCTGTTCCTGGAGCAGCCGGCCATGGGAGCCCTTCTGCCCGGCTCCGATCTCCTGGGAGGCTCGACACGCCGGCTGCCCGTCGGCTCGCCCGTCGATCTAGCCGGCCTCCTGGGCCGCTGCTTCGTGGAGGACCAGTTCGTGGCCCTGGTCCACTGGGAGCTCGACGGTGGGCGGACGATCGACCGCGCGCACGTGCACCGCAAGGTCTACCCGGTCATCATCTGATCTGAGAGCAAGTGGTGCGGCCGCTGAAACACCCTTCGTACGGGGGTCCGGGCGTGGGAGATGCTCAGTGCGGTTTGCGGCCGCGGTAGTCCAACTCGCCGGCGCGAACGGCGACGGGGAGGGCGTTCTCCCGCGGCGGGATGGGGCAGTTGTAGACGTCGGTGTAGGCGCAGAGAGGGTTGTAGGCGGCGTTGAAGTCGAGGGTGTAGAGGCCGTCGGTCGGGGGCGTCACGTCGATGTAACGGCCGGCGGGGTAGGTCTCCTTGCCCGTCGTCAGGTCGGTGAACAGGATCGAGAGAGCCTCGTCCTTCTTCTGCGCAAAGGTGGGCTGGTAGGCGAAGACCCGCACTTTCCCGCCGCCACCCGACCCGGGGGGCGGATCGATTTCGAAATAGCCGACGCGGCGATACTCCTTCACGCGGCCGAGCGATGTCTGCATCCGGACCGTCTCCGGCTCCGGGACGCGGACGAGAGGCAGGCGGAATCTCCAGGCGAGGTCCACGGGAAAATCGGCCGGGGCCACGAAGAGCGTCCCTTCCGTCCGCCGGCTGTCGAACAGGATCAGGATGCCGGCCTCCGCCTGAACGTAGGGCCGGATCGCGAACGGCCCGATCTCGATCTTCGTCTCCTCCGGCACGACCGTGGTCGCCTCGGGCCCTTCTTCCGCAAGTGCCGTGCCGTCGAGCCGGATGTCCCCTCCAGGCGCCCGTCGCTCCAGACGGAAACGGTACGGTCCTCCCGCGCTTTGTGGGTTCAGGACGGTGATGCGGATCAAGTCGGGGGGAATTCCCGGCGCGTCGAGCCGGACCTCTGCGCCCTCTCCGGCGCCGACAATCGCCGTCGGCTCGCGACCCGGCTCGAACGGCAGGAAGTCGTGGCGGGCGAAGGCGCGCAGCGGAGAGAACGGATGGTCGCGGAAATAGTTCTGCTTGGCGCGTCGAGCGGCCTCGATCGATGTCCGCGGGCTCCCCTCCCGCGATGCGGAGCCTCGCGCCCCGGGCGCGTCGTCGCTTCGGCCGGCGGCCAACGCAACGATCGGAGACGAAGCCAGGGCCACGAACGCCAGCGTCACGGCCACGGCGAGCATCGGGGCTGCGGCCAGGACGAGCATCGACGCACCAGCGCCGCGGATCACCTCCCCACCTCGAGGTAGCGGAAGCAGCCGACGAGATGGTCGTTCACCATGCCGGTCGCCTGCATGTGGGCGTAGCAGATCGTCGGGCCGACGAAGCGGAAGCCGCGCCCCTTGAGGTCCCGGCTCATCGCCTCGGACTCCCGGGTCGAGGGCGGGACCTGGCGCAGGGTCTTCCAGGCGTTGCGCTTCGGCCGGCCGTCAACGAACCTCCAGACATAGGCGTCGAAGGAGCCGAACTCCTTCTGCACCTCGAGGAAGGCGCGGGCATTGCCGACGGCCGCCTCGATCTTGGCTCGATTGCGGACGATGCCCTCGTCCCGGAGCAGCGCCCGGACGCGGCGGGCGTCGAAGCGGGCCACGACGGCGGGGTCGAAGCCGGCGAAGGCGGCGCGGTAGGCGGGCCGTTTCTTCAAGATCGTGATCCAGCTGAGGCCGGCCTGCGCCCCTTCGAGGACCAGGAACTCGAAAAGCGACCGATCCTCGTGCACCGGCACGCCCCATTCCCGGTCGTGGTATGCGATGTAGAGCGGATCGTCTCCGGCCCAGCCGCAGCGGCCCCGCTCCCGGCTCACAGCAGTTCCTTGAGGCGCGCGTGACCGGCGCGCGACAGGGGCAGCCGCGTTCCATCCCGCAGGATCGCCACGCGGCTGTCTTTGGCGTACAGCTCGATGCGGGCGAGGCGGTCCACGTTGAGGATGTACGAGCGGTGGATGCGGACGAAGCGCCCGGGGTCGAGCGTCGCCTCGATGGCGGCGATCGGCTGCTGTTTCAGGAAGCTCTTGCCGCCCGAATGCACGGCGATGTAGTCATCCTGGGCCTCGATGTAGTCCAGGGCGTCGGCCGGGATCACGTGCACCTGAGGCCCGTCGCGCACCAGGATACGCGCCAGCGGGACGCCCTTCTGACGGGCGGCCGCCGCCAGGGCCTGGACCGGCATCGGCTCGCCGCGATGGAGGCGCTGCCGGGCGCGATCCAGGGCCCCGCGCAGCCGCTCCGGATCGACCGGCTTCAGGAGGTAATCGACCGCATTGACCTCGAAGGCGCGCACGGCGTGCTCGTCGTGCGCGGTGACGAAGACGACGGCGATGGCCGGGTCGATCAGCTCCAGCACTTCGAATCCGTCGAGCCGAGGCATCTGGATGTCGATCAGCATCAGGTCCGGCTTCAGCTCGGACGCGGCGCGCACCGCCGCGAAGCCGTCGGCGCAATCGCCGACCACCTCGATCGCGGTGTCGGCCTGGAGCTCCTTCCGGAGCGCCGCGCGCGCCAGCGCCTCGTCGTCCACGATGACGGCGCGCAGCCTGGATGCCGATCCGGCCATGTCAGGAGGCCCTGGCGGCACGCGCACCGGGCACCTCGGCGGCCGGGGCTTCGAGCGCCGGCAGCGTGATCTCGACGCGAAACGAGTCGCCGCCTGCGCGCACGGTCGCCTGCGCCTCGTCGCCGTATAGGCTCTTCAGGCGATCGCGGACGTTGGCCAGCCCGACTCCTTCGCCGCGGCTCGTGGGGCGCTCCGGGTCGCGCGGGTTCTCGATCGCCAGGGCGATGCGTTCTTTCAGCCGCCGCGCCGTGATGGCGATCGTCCCTCCCTCGAGGAGCTGGGCCACGCCGTGGCGCACCGCGTTCTCGACCAGCGGCTGCAGCAGGAGCGGCGGAACGGCGCAGCCGAGCGCCGCCTCGTCGACCTCCTGGCGGACCCGCACGCGCTCTGCGAAGCGGACCTTCTCGATCGCCAGGTAGTCGGCGACCAGCGCCAGCTCGTCCCGCAAGGCGATCCGCTCCCGGGAGCCCAGCGCCAGGCTCCGGCGCAGGAATCCCGCCAGCAGCAGGCACATCCTCCGGGCCGCATCCGGGTCCTGGGACGTCAGGGCGCTGATCGAGTTCAGGCTGTTGAACAGGAAGTGCGGGTCGACCTGGGCCCGCAGGGCCCGCAGCTCGGCCTCGCGCGCCAGGACGCGGGCCTGCACGCCCCGGACCTCCGCCTCGCGGGCCGCCTCCAGGGCCAGCACGAGGTAGTGCACGGCCACTGCCAGGAGGTACACCAGGACTCCGACCACCAGAAAGGTCGGCGTCTCCTCGGTGAAGCGCCGCGCGGCCCCCTCGAATCCCGGCGCGGCCTCCAGGATGCGGCTCAGGGCAGAGCCGATCAGCAGCCAGGCCCCCGCCGACAGGACGGCCGCCGCCCCGTGCGTGCCGGCGATGCGGGCGGCTGTGGTGCGAGCCAGCGGCGCGGCGCGGCACGGATAGCGCGCCGCGATGCAGATGGCGGAGTAGACCAGCCCGAGCGGCAGCCCCAGCAGGACGGCTTCGGTCCAGGGCGCGCCCCCGCGCAGGGCGAGGAGGGACGCGACCAGGCAGGCGAGCAGCAGCGCGACGGCGACAAAAAGCAGCTGCAGCGATCTCATGCGAGACGGCCATTCTCCTACTTCACGAGGACATAGTAAACGACGTAGATCCAGGACAGGATCCCGTGGATCATGGCCCACAGGACCGAATGGTTCACGTTGAACGAGATGGCCATCGCGAGCGCCGTGCCGAAGGTGATGCCGCTCCTGACGATTTCGGTCCTCGTTTCCATCGTGCCCTCCACGTTTCACGAGACGCACAGACTCACGACCACGTACGCCCCCCAGAATAGCGCCTGCAGGAGCACCCGCCGCACCAATCGATCACGGTCGAAGACGAGGGCCATCGCCATGGCCGTACCGTAGGCCAGAGCGCCCCACGCGAGAATGGTCTCGGCCTGCATGGTTCCCGACCTCCCTTCGGCGTCCCGAGCCGCTCAGTGGCTGACGGTGATGGCGCCCATCGCGACCACACCCTCGATCCGCAGCCGCTTCTCCGGATCGGCCCCTTCGGGACGCGTGCGGTTGTTCAGCGCGCCCATCACGACGACTTCCTTGGTGACCACGGTCCAGTCCTCGGGGATCTGGATGGTGGCCTGCCCCATGAGCACGAACGCCTCGACGACCGCCTCGCGCCCCTGGATCTTCGCCTCGCGCAGGTCGAGGATGCCGTGCCCCATGACGGCGGTCATCTCGGCGCGGCGGAAGTCGGGCGCGCGGCTGACCTCGCGGGACTCGCTCATCACGGCGACCTGATCGATGCGGGAGGCGGCCCCCGCGTCTCCGACATGGACGCCGCCGCCCGGGTAGCGCTGAAACGCCATGTAGGTGGCGATCAGAAGAACCAGGAAGACAGCGAAGGCCAGAAGGGCGGCCACGGGACCGGGGCCCGGCTTGACGCTTTCTTGAGTGGTTGTCATGGCTCCTCCTAGTTCTTGATCTCGACGCCGCCCATGAGGACGACCCCTTTGATGACGAGACGCGGCCCGTTCGCCTGCTGCGGCGGACGCGTCTTGTCCTCGTACGACCCGAGAATCGGCGTCCCCTGGAGGACCACGCTCCACTCCGGCGGGACGATGATCTCGATGCCGCCCCACATGGCGAAGGTGTCGAGGACCGCCTCGCCGCTCTTGATCGTCGCCTGGCGCAGGTCGAGCTTGCAGCCGCCCAGGATCGCCGTGGCGTCGCCGCCGCGGAAATCACCGGAATTGCTCTGGTGATCGGCGCCGCCCAGCATGGCGAAGCCGTGGAGCTGCGAGGACGCATCGGTCCCTGGGCCGTCCGGCGCCTGGCGCGTCACCGCCCCCCAGACGAGGCGCGCCCCGATCAGGACCACGACCACCGGCCAGAAGTGGATCAGGCTGATTTGGACTACGTCGAGATTGCGCAGCAGAATCCAGGCTCCCGCGAACACGAACAGGATCCCCGCGAAACGGCCCCGGGCTCCGGCCGGGCGCAGCAGCCGCGAAAGACCCAGGGCGACGAGCGCCAGGGGCCAGAAGCGCCACGGGTCTGCGACGTCGATGACGCCGAGGTTATCGAGCAGCGCTAAGAGACCCAGGGTGATGACCACCATCCCCATGAAGAGCCTCGGCGCGAACCAGCGTGACCTGTCGACCTCCATCTCCCACCTCCCGGGACGAAACCGCGTCCACGCCCGGGAGAGTACGCGGCGGCCCGCTCGTGGTCACGCCTTATTCGGCCAATGGCGGCGCGGCACCGGTGAACGGCGGTGCGGCACCGGGAGCGCGCCCGCGGACCCTCCTCGCGGCGACCCAAGGACCGAATTGACCGGGGGGCCGGGCGGCGCATAGAATTCGCCTCTCGATGGAGCAGCCGCCCAGGAAGCCCGGCCGCCTGCGTCAGATCCGGGTCGTGACGATACGGCCGCGCGGCGCCCCCAAGGAGCCGCCCCCGACCCTGCCGGAGAGGACGCCGGGGGACGTCGCGGACGCGACGCTGTCCGCGTTTCCGGCCAAGCCGGTGCCGTTCACGTCCCTCGACCTTCCCCCCGGCATCCAGCAAGCGCTCACGGAGATGGGCTACGGGCAGGCGACGCAGGTGCAGGCGGAGGCGATCCCGAAGGCCCGCGCCGGGAAGGACCTGATCGTCCAGTCGCGCACCGGCACCGGCAAGACGGCCGCATTCGGCATCCCGATCGTCGAGCGAGTGGAGGCCTCCCAGAGCGCGGTGCAGGCCCTGATCCTGTGCCCGACGCGCGAGCTCACGGTGCAGGTGGCGGAGGAGATCGGCCGCCTCGGAGGCCCTTCCGGCATGCGCTCGCTCGCCATCTACGGGGGCGATTCGATGACGCGCCAGGTCGACGGGCTCAAGCGCGGCGCCCAGGTCGTGGTCGGGACGCCGGGGAGGCTCCTCGACCATCTGAGGCAGAAGACGCTGCGCCTCGACGCGGTGCGCGTCCTGGTCCTGGACGAGGCCGACCAGATGCTCGACATGGGGTTCGAGAAGGAGGTGAACCAGATCCTCGAAAAAGTGCCGAAGGCGCGGCAGACCCTCATGTTCTCGGCCACCATCCCCTCCTCGATCGAGGCGATCGCGAGCAAGCACCAGAAGGACCCCGAGCGGATCATGTTGTCGCACGACACGCTCTACGTCAGCGACGTGCTGCACCTGTTCTACATCGTCCCGCGGATGACCAAGGCGGCGGCGCTGCACAAGCTGATCGAGTGGGAGGACCCGTCGTCGTCGATGATCTTCTGCAACACGCGGGCCGAGACGCGGCAGGTGCACGGCTACCTGGCGATGCACGGCCTGCCGGCGGCGATGCTGTCGTCCGACCTGCCGCAGCGCAAGCGCGAGCAGGTCATGCGCCGGTTCAAGAACAAGGAGCTGAAGCACCTGGTGGCGACCGACGTGGCGGCGCGCGGCATCGACATCGAGGACCTGTCGCACGTCTTCATCTACTCCTCGCCGGAGTCGTCCGACCAGTACATCCACAGGGCCGGGCGCACCGGCCGGATCGGCAAGACGGGGAAGGCGATCTCGCTCGTATCGGGCTTCGACCTGATGAACTTCAATCGCCTCGTGCGGGCCAACAACCTGAAGGCCTACGAGTGCGACCTGCCCTCCGACGAGGAGGTGCGGCAAAGGGAGGTGAGGCGGATCGTGGAGACGCTCAAGGGAAAGGCCGGACAGCTGACGGCCGAGGAGCGCGCCGAGTACGACCCGATGGCGCAGGGAATCCTCGAGCAGGACGACCGGGTCGCTATCGTTGCCTACCTCCTGAAGGCCCGCTTCGAGGCGGAGGCGGCGCGCAGCGTGCTGGACGAGGCGGCGACCGCGGAGGAGACGCCGTCCGACGCCGTGCCTGGCGAGGGGCGGAGGCGCGGGCAAGGCGGGCATGGTGCGCAGGGCGGCCACGGCGGACACCAGGCGTCCGGCGGGCAGGGCGCGCCCGGTGGACACACGGGGACCGGAGGCGAGGCCGGCCAGGGCGCCTCATCCGGAACGAGCGGTCGGCGCCGCCGACGGCGTCGCAGGGGCCGTGGCGGCGGATCGGACGGTGGGCAGGGAGGCGGATCGCACGGCGGCGGATCGCACGGCGGCCGCTCGGGCGGCGATCGCCCGCCGCGCGGCGCCGGCGACCACTACACCTGACGGCCGCTCACTCGCCGCTCTCGGGAGGCCTCCGCAGCGCCGGCAGGTGCTCGCGGAAGGCCGACCGGGTCTCGATGAAGTCCGCGTGGCTCAGATGAAGCTCCCTGGAGATGCGGCGGACCTCGTTGTCCTCCTCGACCGACACCGAATCGTCGGAAGCCGAGACCGCGAACAGGCAGCGCAGCAGGGACATCTTCTCCTCCCGGCTCGCCAGCCTGTTGAACTCCCGCGTCACGAGGAAGTTCTCCGTGCCGCCGAACAGGATGGTCTGCGTCTTGGCCATCTGGACCACCAGGATCGCCTGCTCCTGCGACAGGCCGCCCTCGTGCATGACGATTCCCTCCATGGCGCGGGCCTCTTCCTCGCTGATGGTGAGATCGGCGCGCGCCACGCGACTGAGGATGTAGGCAAAGGCGGCGATGTGCCGGGCGCGCTCCGGCTCCAGCCGGTCGAGCGCCGAGACGATCTTGCGCACCGTGTCGGTCTCGGCCGACTCCGCGCCGGCGGTGGAACGGCCGGGGTCGTAGCCGAGGAACTTCAGGATCGACATGCGACCATCCTACACCTTGGCGCGGTCATGACCGTCCTGCTCGCAGGCTTGCTCGGCGGCTGCCGTCCGTCGCAGCGGCCCACGGCCGACCTCATCATCTCGGGCGCCCGCGTCTGGACGGGAGACGCCGAGCGGCCTCTCGCCGAATCGGTCGCCGTCCTCGGCGAGCGCATCGTGGCGGTCGGAGACGGCCAGGAGGTCGATGCCTGGCGCGGTCCCGGGACGCGCCGCGTCGAGGCGCGCGGCCGCCTCGTCCTCCCCGGGTTCAACGACGCGCACGTCCATTTCGTCTCGGGGGGGTTGCAGCTGGAGAGCGTCGACCTCAAGGACGCGGCGACGCGGGAGGAGTTCGCGAAGCGGATCGCGGCGCAGGCGGCGTCGCTGCCGAAAGGGGAGTGGGTCACAGGGGGGGACTGGGACGATCAGCGATGGACTCCGGCGGTCCTCCCGGACGCGGCCCTGGTGGACGAGGCGCTGCGCCAGGCCGGGGCGCCGGACGTGCCGGTTTTCGTCTACCGCTACGACGGACACATGGCGCTGGCGAACGGCGCCGCGATGCGACTGGCCGGCCTGACGGAACGCACGCCGGATGTGCCGGGGGGCGAGATCGTCCGCGACGCGGGCGGGAGGCCGACGGGCGTCCTCAAGGACGCCGCGATGGCCTACGTCGACAAGGTGATTCCGCCGCTGTCGCGCGAGCGGCGCCTGCGCGCCGTCCGGATGGCGCTGAAGCACGCCGCCTCTCTCGGCGTCACGAGCGTGCAGGACATGAACCCGGCCCCCGAGGACATCCCCCTCTACGCCGAGCTGCTCGAAAAGGGGGAGCTGACGGCGCGCGTCTACGCCGCGCCGCACATCCTGCGCTGGAAGGAGTACGCCTCTGCCGGCGTGCGCCGCTCCTTCGGCTCGCCGTGGCTCCGCCTCGGGGCGCTCAAGGGGTTCGCCGACGGCTCGCTCGGCTCCTCGACGGCGTACTTCTTCGAGCCGTTCAGCGACAACCCGGCCTCGCGCGGCCTGCTGTCGGACGAGATGCAACCCCCTGCCGCCATGCTAGATCGGATGATGGGGGCCGACGCCGCGGCGCTCCAGCTCTGCATCCACGCCATCGGCGACCAGGCGATCTCCATCATCCTCGACCAGATGGGCGAGGTCGCCCGGGCGCACGGCCCCGCCGATCGCCGATTCCGGATCGAGCACGCCCAGCACATGGCGCCGAAGGACTTCGAGCGCTTCGCCGCCCTGGGCGTCATCGCCTCGGTGCAGCCGTACCACGCGGTCGACGACGGCCGCTGGGCCGAGAAGCGCATCGGCCCCGAGCGCTGCCGGACGACCTACGCCTTCCGCACCTTCCTCGACAAGGGTGTCCGCCTGGCCCTGGGGACCGACTGGAACGTGGCGCCGCTCGATCCTCTCAAGACGATCCAGGCGGCGGTGACGCGCGCCACGCTCGACGGCCGGCATCCGGACGGATGGGTGCCGGAGGAGAAGATCACCGTCCCGGAGGCCGTGACCGCCTATACCCTCGGCTCGGCCTACGCCGAGTTCCAGGAGAAGGAGAAGGGGACGATCGCGCGCGGCCGGCTGGCCGACCTGGTCATCCTGGACGCCGACATCTTCCGCCTCGATCCGGAGCGGATCCCGGAGGCAAAAGTCGTGATGACGATCGTCGGCGGCCGCATCGTCTGGTCGGCTGACTGAGCGAGCCTGCCGCCAAGTGCCGAGCGGTCCCCCGGCCCGGCGAACCTACTGCTTGATCGCCGGCCCGTACCTGTCCAAGCGACCGTCCAAGCGCAGCAACTCGATGAAGATGTCGTGCCCCCCACGGTATTTCGGGAGGCTCGACTGGTAGGACGCGCCCAGGCCGGTCTCGCACTGCAGGCACGGGATGAGGACCGGGTTGATCTGCACGCGTCGTCCCTGGTTGTCGAACCTCACGACGTTGAATCCCTTCAGATCCGACTCGAGCCCGGTCCGCCACGACACGATCGCCGCTCCTCCTCCACCACCGGTCTTCGATACGAAGATGTCGAGGACGCCGCAGTCGAAGCAGACGCACGGATCCTGGTCCGGATTGGGGAAGGACACACAAGGGTCGCAGGCGTCGCCGACGCCGTCCAAGTCGGTGTCAATCTGGTCCGGATTGAAGACGGTCGGGCAGTTGTCGCATGCGTCGCCGAAACCGTCCTGGTCGGTGTCGACCTGTGTGGGGTTGGCGAGGGAAGGGCAGTTGTCGCAGAAATCGCCAACGCCGTCCCGATCGGTGTCGGTCTGCGTGGGGTTGGGGACCGACACGCAGTTGTCGCAATGGTCGCCGACGCCGTCGGCGTCGGCGTCCTCCTGACCCGGGTTCCGGATGGTCGGACAGTTGTCCCGGCAGTCGGGGATCCCGTCGAAGTCGATGTCGGAGGTGAATCCCTCGTCCCGCGCGCCGTCGCAGTCGTCGTCCCGGCCGTTGCAGATCTCCTCCGCCCCCGGATGGATGTTCGGATCATCGTCGTCGCAGTCGAGCAGGCATTCCAGGGAGTCGCAGTCCCTCGGACAGGTCCAGGAGGCATCGCCGTCCTGATTGACGCAGCCCGCGGCGAACGCCGTGATCGCGGCGCTCTCGACGCCGTCGACGAGTGTCGTGGCGCCGAGGAAGAGGCACAGCCCCGGCTGCGGCGCGCTGACGTTCACGGAAGCGCGCCCTGAGGCATCCGGTACCACGCCGGCCGGCGTCCAGAAGGCGACGCCCAGTTCGACGGGAGCGGCGCACGGCTGAGCGCGCTGGTAGACCGGGCCGGTCGCCAGTGCCGGCGCGAACGGCGCGGAGCAGACGTGCAGGAAGTCGCCGGCCGTTCCGGCGTCACAATCGCTGCTGATGCCGATCGGAAAGAACTGCAGCTCGGCCTGTCCGAGCGGCGTGTTCACCAGCTGAAGAGAAAGGGCGCACTCCAGAGAAGAGAACTCATTCGTCTGGGGGTCGTAGGGGTGCGCCATCTCCACGGCATAGCCGACGTCGGTATTCGACCCACTGAGGGACACCAGAAGCGACTGGCCGTGGCGGGTGTCGCCGGTCGCGGTCACGATGAGCACTCTCTGATTGACTCCGGCGACGACGGGACATCCGACGATGCCCGCCAGCCCCCAGTCGGTCTCGATCGTGACCCTGTCGTCGTTAGGCAGGCCGCTCGCCGGATTCGTGCAGAACGGCGGATCGACACTCTCGCAGAGGATGTCGACCGGGCCCGTGTTGGTGACGCCCGGATCGCTCACCTGATAGGAAAACGCCCCGCGAAAACCCCGGTCGTGACACTGGAAATTCGATTCGAAGTGGAACATCGCGACAGGCCCGGCGCAGGAGGCCTCGACACCCCGCGACAGAAAAGCGCCAGCGAACAGGGTGATTCCCGCCAGCGCTGAAACGACCGCTGCTCGCCTGATCATGAGCGTACCTCCCTGCAGGGATTGCGCGAAGGCGCAGGGATCCCTGCGCACCAGATGACTGGACCGTTGACTACCCGTATACGGCGCGAACGCGGGCCTTGCAACCATTTTCGGCCCACAGCCGGCGTCGCCCCTGGTGGAAGGTTGGGCGTCTCGTCAGCCGCCCGCGTTGCAGGCATCGCCGGCGGCCGCCTGGAGGCGGCTCAGGATCTCCGCCATCCAGTCGCGGTGCTCCGGCTTCATGACGCAGGCGCGCAGGCACACGATCTCGTCCGCGTCCCAGCGCGTCACGGGGGCCGCGGGCTCGAGCATCGTCCGGGGAAAGGTGGCGAGCGCCAGGTGCAGGTCCCTATGCGCGGCGGCATCAAAGATCCGCCGGGCCATCGCGGACGACTCGGTCGAGGAAGCGGCGCGCACGGCCCAAGTCACGATGTCCAACTCGGGAGGCATGAGCGGGGCGAACCGGTCGTCCTTCGACAGGGCTTGATGAAGCGTCAGGGCGGCCTCCCGGCCCGCCTCCAGCCCGCGGGCGAAGTCCCCTCCCGGCCTCAGTGGAAGGAGCCGCATCGTCGTCCACAAGGCCGCGGCCGCGGCCCCGGGCCGCGAGCATTCCAGCGAGATCTCTCCCAGGTGCAGGTCGGCGCTGCTGAAGTACGTGTAAGGCGAATCGTGCTTGTAGAACCGGCCGACTCCAGGATCCCGGAACAGCACGCAGCCGCAGCCGTACGGCTGCAGGCCATGCTTGTGAGGATCGATGACGACGGAGTCGGCCTCCGCGATCCGTTCGAACGCCCGGCGCGCCTCCGCGCCGAGATTGCCGGCGAGCATGAAGTAGCCGCCGTACGCCGCGTCGACGTGGACGCGGAAGTCGTGGCGCCCGCGCAGCGCGAGGATCTCAGCCAGAGGGTCGACCGACCCGGCGGCCGTCGTCCCGAGGGTCACGACGACCGTGCCGATCGCATGCGTTGCGAGCGCACCCTCCAGCGACCGCACGTCCATCCGCCCGCGCGCGTCGATGGCGATGGGATGGAACGGGACACCGAGGACGGACGACAGTCGCGCATGCGTGTAGTGCGCCTGGGCCGAGGCGGCGACCGCCTTCCCGGGGCGCAGCTCACGGCCGACCCAGAGCGCTTCGAAGTTGGCCATCGTGCCGCCGCCGCAGAGATGGCCCAGATGGGCACCCCAGCCGAGCATGCGCGCGATCCCGGCGACCGCCTCCTTTTCCATCTGTGACGTGGCCCGGCCGCCGTCGAGGGCGTGGTTGTTCGGATTGAGGAAGAGCGCCAGCGTGTAGGCGAGACGGGCGATGGGGTGGGGCGGCTTGAGCATCTGGCCGACGTAGAGCGGGTGATGGTAGGGATAGTTGTCCCTGAGCCGCTCGGCCGCCGACAGGAGAACTTCACGGAGCGCGCGCACATCGGCGCGCGACGAGGGCTCCGGAAGTCCCCGGTACCCCTCCTCCAGCCGGCGGAGGGCTTCTTCGAGCAGGGCCAGGCTTTCGTGGTCGAAGGTCACGGCCGACGGTGCGCCCGCTACCGCAGAGCCTGCTCCAGATCCTCGAGGACGGCTCGCTCGGCGGGAGAGACCTTCGAACCGAGGCCGAGGAAGCCGCCCGACGTCTCCGCGATGCCGCGGGCCATCTCGATCGTGCGCTCGCGGACGGCCTGGCGCTGGGCGTCGTCGAACGTGGCCCAGAGACCCCGGGCGTACTGCTTCCAGGTGTCGATGAGCCGCGGCCCGGGCCGGTGCTCCAGCCAGCGCTCGAGGAGCTGCCGGGCCGGGGTGCCGGGCGTCACGCCGCGCTCCTCCGCCGCCTTGAGCACCGCGGCGCGCTCGCGGGCGTCGATCGCGCCGTCGGCCCATGCCACCACCGCCAGCGGCACGAGCGTCAGGGCCAGGACGGTCCCCGGCTCGATGTCGAGTGCTATCAGGTGGTCGAGGAGCGCCTCATCGGCGTTCGGAGCCACCTCGCGCAGCGCCGCGCGCCGCTCCTTCTGCCGGCCCTGCTCCCGCAGCTTCTCCAGGAGCGCGGCGCTCTCCCGGGCGAAGAACTCCTCCTCGAGGTTGCGGGCGTCGGGGTTCGGAGGATGTCGTTCCATCGCGGCTCCTTTTCCTTCTCGAATCAGAAGCCCGCAGTGACCCCGACCCGGATCACCCACGGGCTGTCGTAGGGGCTGGTGATGTCGTTGCTGTCGTACGAGAAATTGTAGAGGGCCGATGCGTAGAGCCCCGCGCTGCCCCCCAGTGGACGGTAGATGCCTCCCCCCGCGAAGATGCTGGAGGCCGAGGTGCGCGTGGTCGAGGTCGGGGAGGTCGGGTATTCGTAGTCGAGGTACTCGTACTCGGCCTGAAGGAAGAACTCCGGCACCGGGAAGTACTGGGCGAAGGTCCGGCCGCCGTAATCGGTCGTGCTCAGGTTGGGATCGTAGCGATCGTCCTCGGTCCAGCGGTACAGCAGGCCCGCTCCGACCGCGATCTGCTTGCTCAGGTGGACGCCGAACAGGGGCTCGACCGAGACGAACGTGACGTCCCCGAAGCCCAGCCCGATCCCTCCGCCGAAGAACATCCGCTCGCGCCAGGGTGTCTTGGCGGGAGCCGAAGTCGAGGCCGGAGGCGGAGGCGGCGTGCTCACGGCGGTTCCCGCTTC
>DASRJX010000257.1:0-9699 GCA_035649235.1 Candidatus Cryosericum sp. | reverse complement strand
ATCAGGAAGCAGAGGGCGGCGCCGTTGGCGGAGAAGCGGGGCGACATCATGTTGCGATCGACGTCGGGCATCACGAGCCGCGCCGTGCCGCCCGCGGCCGGGATCAGGGCGACGTGGAAGCCCGCGTAGTAGATCAGCTTCTGCGGCCCGCCTTGCAGGTAGGCGATCGTCGAGCCGTCCGGGCTCCACGCCGGAGTGCCGGCCTCAAAGTTGGGATCGCCGTCGCCGCCGTCGAAGGTGGTGACCTGCCGCGCCACGGCGCCCGGCTTCGCGTCCATCACGTAGACGTCCCAGTTGTCGTTGCGGTCGGGATCGGGCCCGCGCTTGGTCACGAAGGCTAGCCGCTTGCCGTCTGGCGACCAGGCGGGGAACAATTCATCGAACGTCCCCGAGGTGAGGGGCTCCACCTTGCGCGCGGCCACGTCGAGCAGGTAGAGGTGCGACCTCTGGCCGCGCAGGTATTCCTCCTCGTCCTCCTTGAACGCGTAGCGGTCGATGACGATCGGCTTCTGCGTGGCCGCCTCCCCGTGCTCGTCACCATTCTCGTTCTCGGCCTCGACTTCGTCGGGATCGGGGTCGTCCGCCGCCAGGACGACTCGGCGGCCGTCGGGCGACCAGGCGAACTCGGTGACGCCACCCTTGAGGTCGGTGATCCGCTCCGCCTCCCCGCCCTCGCGGCTCATCAGCCACAGCTGATCGGTGTCGTCCTTGTACTCCCGCTTCGAGAGGAAGGCGATCCAGGACCCGTCCGGGCTGAAGCGCGGCGTGTGCTCCTTCCTCGGGCTCGAGGTCAGGCGGACGGTGCGGCGGCCGTCCCAGGACGTCATGTAGAGGTCGCTGTCGTGCCGGTCGCGCTTCACGTCCACGGTCTCGACGCCGTAGGCGACCCAGTTTCCGTCCGGCGAGATCTGCGGGTCGCTCACCTCGCGCAGGGCGGCCAGGTCGTCGAGCGTCACGAGCCGCCTCGCGGCGGCGCCGGTCGCGGCGGGCACGGCCGCGGCGGGGGCGGCAGCGGCGGACACGGAAGTGGGCACCAACATCGGAAGCAGGAGCAGCAGGACGGACGGCACCGGGAATCGGGTCATGGTCTCCTCGAACGGCAGCCTCAACGGGCGGAAGTGGGGCGGCATTCTCCTATGACGCGCCCGCCCGGGCAAGGGGTCCAGGGGTCCGTGGGGGTCCTGGCGGCGGGCCATCCCACCGGGCCCGAGAGCACCGAGGTTAGAATGGACCGCCCATCGGAGCCTGACACCATGCGCCTACTATTGCTGAGCAACTCGACGAACTTCGGCGGCGGCTACCTCGAGCACGCGTTGCCGGCCATCACCGGGTTGTTCCGCGGCCTCCGGCGGATCGCGTTCGTTCCCTTCGCGCTCGCCGATCAGGTGGGCTATTTCGAGCGCGCCCGGAGGAAGTTCCAGGACCTCGGGATCGAGACGGCGCCCGTCGTGGAGGGCGCCGCCGGCCGACTCGTCGTCGAGGAGGCGGAGGGGCTCTTCGTGGGCGGAGGCAACACCTTCCGGCTGCTCGATCGGCTGCAGCGGTCGGACCTGCTGGATGCGATCCGCTCGCGGGTTCTCGGCGGGATGCCGTACATGGGAGCGAGCGCCGGCACGGTCGTCTCGGCGCCGACGATCAAGACGACCAACGACATGCCGATCGTCCAGCCGGCCTCCTTCGAGGCCCTCGGCCTCCTGCCGTTCCAGATCAACTGCCACTACCTCGATCCGGACCCGGCCTCGCGCCACATGGGGGAGACGCGCGAGACGCGACTGCGCGAATTCCTGGAGGAGAGCGACACGCCGGTCCTCGGCCTGCGCGAGGGCACCTGGCTCGAGGTCGAAGGCGAGGACCTGCACGTCATCCTGCAGGGGCCCTCGGCGGCCCGCCTCTTCCGGCGCGGCGGCGAGCCGATCGAGTGCCTGCCGGGATCGATCCCGACGCCTTTGCTTCTGCCGCGGGTTCGTGATTAACTGCCTTCGCATCCACAAGAGGAGGACGCCGTGCCGACACGTCATTCGAGCGCCGTCTGGAAGGGCGGCCTGAAGAACGGTTCAGGACAGCTCTCGGTCGGAAAGGGGATCTTCGAGGGATCGTACTCGTTCGCGTCGCGCTTCGAGGACGGAACGGGCACCAACCCGGAGGAGCTGATCGCCGCGGCGCACGCGGCCTGCCTCAGCATGGCCCTGTCGGCCGGGCTGGAGCGGGCGGGCACGCCGGCCGAGAAGGTGTCGACGCGCGCCTCGGCGACGCTGGAGAAGGTCGGCGAGGCCTTCCGGATCACGAAGATGCGCCTCGAGGTGCGCGGCAAGGTCCCCGGGGTCACGGCGGCCGCCTTCAAGGAGGCGGCCGAGAAGGCCAAGGACGGCTGCCCCGTCAGCAACGCGCTGAAAGGGAACGTCGCCATGGAGCTGGACGCGCAACTGGAGGGCTGAGCCGGGGCGCGGCACCAGCCCTCATCAAGTCGCCACGCCGCATCGCGTCGCGGCCCGGCGCCACGGCGCGCTTCAGAGCGGGATCTTCTTCAGCGCCACCGGCGTGATCGACGGCTCCCCCTCGACGACGCGGTAGACGCGATCGAGCGCGACGTCGCGGAACTCCTGGGTCGCTCCGGTCGCGGGCCAGCGCAGCGTGATCGACTCGATCGCCAGCGCCTGGCCGAGACCGATCTCCTGTTGCAGGCTGGCGCCGCCGAACGATCCGCCGCTCGTCACCTCCCGGTGGATGGTGCGCGGGCCGGACGCCGTCTTTACGCGCACGGCGATGCGGGTGCCGAGGGCCGAGCGGTTCGAGCGCCGCCCCTCGATGCGCAGCGTGACCCAGCGCTGGCCGTGCCCCGGGTTGCGGTACAGCACACTGTGGGCGATATCGTTCTCGTACCATCCGCCCATCTCCTCGAAGATGTCGATATCGCCGTCGTTGTCGAAGTCGGCCGGTGCCACGCCGTGCCCCTTCTGGATGTGCCCGACGCCAGCGGACGACGTGACGTCCTGGAAGCCCCGCCCCTCGTCGTTGCGGAACATCCGGTTCGGGACCAGGGACCTGAAGCCCGGCTCGCCGGTCCCGAAGTAGGCGTCGAGCCAGCCGTCGCCGTCGAAGTCCTCGAAATTGGATCCCATCGCGAGGGCCACGCGGTCGAGGCGCATGGCGCGCGTCGCGTCCGAGAACGTGCCGTCGCCGTTGTTGTGGAACAGGCGCGGCACCTCGGTGCGCGCCGGGCGTCCCAGCTGCAGCGCCACCAGGTCGCTCAGGTCGTAGTACTGGAAACCGACGGCGAGGAGATCGAGCCGGCCATCGTTGTCGTAGTCCCAGAACCAGGCGGGAAAGCTGTGCAGCGGCCCCGCCACCCCCGCCTGCCTGGCGACCTCGGTAAACACCCAGTCCTTCCCGTCCGGGCGTTTCGGATCGCGCGGCCCGTCGTTGCGGAACAGCCGGTTGTCGGGATCGTCCAGCACCGAGACGAAGAGGTCGGGGCGCCCGTCGTCGTTGTAGTCCCCCCAGACGACGCCCTTGACGTAGCCGAAGTTGGTGTCTCCGAGGAGCGCCGCCACGCCGCTGAACGTGCCGTCGCCGTTGTTGTGCCACAACTCGCTCGGGTGCGGATCGTCTGCCATCGACTCGTTGCCGACCGCGAGGTCGATCCAGCCGTCGCCGTCGTAGTCCCCGAAGGATCCGGTCTGCGTCGGATGGAACGTCAGGAGCCCGGCCTCTTCGGTGACGTCGTCGAAGGTGCCGTCGCCGTTGTTGCGCAGCATCGAGTTGGGAAACCGCCCTCCCTGCTGCATCCAGCCGCCGCGCAGGACGTAGACGTCCGGATGCCCATCATTGTTGTAGTCGGCGTGGATGATGTTGAGCCCCCCGAGCTCGCCGAGGAGCCCCGCCTCCCGGGTGCGATCGCGGAAAGTGCCGTCGCCGGCGTTGACGAAGAAGCGGATCTGGTCACGCACGCCCATGGAGGAGACCATGAGGTCCAACAGGCCATCGCCATCGAAATCCTCCGCGATCGCCCCGCCGGCGTGACCCACGAGGCTCAGCCCCGATTCATCCGCGACGTCGCGGAACCGGCCGATGTCGTGCTCCGAACGGAACGTCTCGGGAGGGATGAGCCACGCCTTCGGGACCTTGTCCGGGTACTCCCCCACCGTCATGTAGGCGAGGTTGAGGAGCCAGCGCGAGCCGAGATCGTCCGGGGTCTCCTGGAGCACGCGGGTGTACTCGCGGATGGCCCGCCTCGATCCGTCCTGGCGCCGGTGGACACCGCTACCGCGGATCGGCAGGAGGCAGGATTCGAGCGAGTGGGACACGATGCAGTTCTGCTGCTCCCCGAGGCGCAGGTAGCAGAGGCCCAGGAACTCCCGGCTCTGGACCCGGGGCGGGTCTTCGGCCGCGAGTCCGGGGCCAGGGTCCGCGAACGGCTCGACGATCCGGATCGCTTCCTCGATCCGGCCGGCCTTCAGGAGCTCGTCGGCCAGGTAGGTCGTGCCGCGGATCTTCTCCACGGGGTCGGACACCGACGCGATGTCGGACTGGTAGCGCGCCGCCCGGGCGGTGTTGAGGAAGATGTTCCTGGTCGGATCGAGGCTGCGGATGATCCCGTCGATCCGGGCCTCCATCCGCCGGACTCCTTCCCCTTTCGGAAGCGGCGGGATCGGCGGCACCGCTCCGGGCCCGCGGACGACGCCTGCCGGCGCCCCGGGGGCGCCGCCCGGAGCCGAGGCGCTCCTCCCGACCGGACCCTCCGTCTGCCTCGGCGTGCCCGTCGCGGCCTCCTCAGAGCTCCGCGCGCACGCCCCCAGGGCCAGGAGATGGAGGAAGAGCGCCGGCGTCATCAGAAGCCCCGCGGCCATCCGGCGCGTCCGGATCGATCGCCCTGACACTCCTCCGAGCCTCATCGCGGCCGATTATCGCTCATCCCGCGCCGAGGAGCGGATGGCGGCGGCTTCAAGAGGCGGGGCGGACGTGACAGTCGGCGGGGGCGCACGGTTCGGGGCGCCCTCGGATCGGCCGGTTTCAGGAGGCGCGGGCCAGGCGCGACTCGGCGTCGGCGAGGCCGCGCCGGATGTCCTCGGCGAAGGGGGAGTTCGAGGCGTATTGCAGGAGGAAGGTATAGATGCGGGCCGCGTCCTTGGGGCGCCCCTCGCGGTGCATCTTGTGGTCGGCAAGCTGCAGGAGTCCCTTGATGGCTTTGCGGTCGTTGGGGTCCATCTGCAGTGCGATCCCGAAGGCGGTGATGGCCCGGGAGTGGTCGCCCGCCTTCGCCAGCACCGTGGCGACGATGTCGATCTGCTCGTGCGACAGTCCCATCTCCTTGGCGTGCTTCCAGAGGGCGGCGAAGAGCTCCGCCGCCAGGGCGGCCTGGCCGTGCTCGAGGCAGACCGGAATCGCCTCGCGGGCCACGAGGACCGCTTCGGGCGCGCGGCCGGCGTCGTGGAGCAGGGAAGCGATGGCGTGCAGCACCAGGGGGTGGCCGGGGTTCTCCTCCCGGAGGGCCTGAAGCGCTCCGAGGGCGCCGTCCGCGTCGCTCTCGAAGCGGGCCCGCGCTTCCGCGACCTGCTGCGACAGGTCCGCGACCGGCGTCGGGCTGGAGGGTGCGCCTGCCGCCTGTCGCGCCGCATGTCCCGGCACTGCTCCGGCCTCTCCAGCGACGACGGCGCCGTGTGGATCGGCCGCCGTCTCCGGCGCGCCGAAGATCTCAGGCGGCCTGGGACGCCCGCCCCGGCCGGCCGCCATCCCGTGCTCTGGGCCCGCGACGGGCTGCATCGCCAGCGCCGGGCCCCCCAGCTCCTCGCCCAAGGCGAAGAAGCCGCACAGGCGACCGAGCAGCGTGATGGCGAGACCGCCGCTGTACGCCATGCCGATCGACAGGAACAGGAAGCCGATGTCCTTCCCCGCCGCGAAGGTCAGGAGGAGCGCCGGGATCGCCAGGATGAAGAGCATCCCCAAAGCGCCGCCGTGCACCACGTAGATGGCGTACAGGTCGCTCAGGCGTCCGGAGAACGCGTTGCTCCACAGGACAGTCGAGAAGATCTGTCCGAACTTCTCGGACCGCACGGCGACGATCAGAAAGATCGGCGGCAGGAGCGTCATGCCGATGATGAACAGGACGGCCGCGGCGATGAAGGTCTTGGACGTCAGGACAGCCAGGATCGGCAGCATCAGCATCAGGCCTGCCGCGCCTCCGGTCATCGCGGTGCTCCCCGGCACGACGACCCCGCCCGGTCCGCTCTGCGGGGCGGACGGCCCGCCGGCCCCCACGGTCGCGGGCGTCGCGGCCGAGCCAACGAGGCTGAAGACGAGGAGCAGGAGCGGCGCGATCCAGAGCAGGTTCAGGACGAGGTAGCGCCCTGCGACCGCCATCGCCAGGGGCCAGGAGCCGCCGGCAGTCGAGAAGATCGTTCCGCTCGACTCCCCTGCCATACCGTTGAGCGCGAAGCGCGCCAGCGCGACCGCCACGACGATATGCCCGAGGATCATCGACAGGCCCTTCGCTCCGGCAAGGCCCAGGACGAATCCGGACCCCAGGAGGATGAGCCCCAGGACGATGCCGGTGACGGCGGTGCCGACCGACATGGAGTCGCGCAGCACGCGCCCCAAGATGCCGCCGAATGGAGTGATCTGGTTGTCGTCCATCATGGGACTCCGAGAACCCGGCAGGTGTCCGGCGCCTGTCCGGCACCACTATCCGGCGACAATATTTAGTGCCTCCGGCGCCGTTCCGCCAGCCGCCGCGGCGATCACGAAACCGTCCATGGTGGTGCGTAGGTTGTCGAGTTCGGGGGTGGACAGAGAGTGGATGAGGCGCTGCGCCGGCGAACGCCGAAGGTCGGTCCGGAGCCTGCAAGTTGTTCGGCCTCAGTTCCTTCCGTCGAACGATGCCTGGTCCGGGGGTTGCTCTTAGAGCGACTATGGTCTGGCCGGAAACACCCATCGAGCGGCTGCAAGGCTTTCAGCCGCGATTCTGCCCCTGGCCCGAATGTTCGGAGCATCGTCGTTCGGCACCCGGTTACCACTTCCATCGTCATGGCGCCTACGCCACCATGCGGCGCCCGAAGATTCCCAGATTCCGCTGCCTGACCTGTGGCCGCGTGTTTTCGCGGCAGTCGTTCGCGACCTCCTATTACCTCAAGCGCCCCGAACTGCTGGTCCCGGTGGCCGCCGGCCTCGTCGCCGGCTCGGCCCACCGCCAGCTCGCCCGGTCGCTCGGCTGCGCTCCATCGACCGTCACGCGTCTCAGCGCCCGGCTCGGACGGCACGCCCTCCTCATACAGTCCCTCGCCCTCGAGCATCTCTCCGGCCGGCTCGGCGAGAGCATCGCGGCGGACCACTTCGAGACCTTCGAATTCACCCAGGACCTGCCCTTCGGCGTGCTCACTCTCGTGGGCCGCGATTCCTGGTTCGTGTTCGGCATCGACTCGGCGCCCCACGCCAGGACCGGCCGACGCACACTTTGGCAGGAGGCGAGGCGGCTGGCCCGGCCCAAGCGACCATGGCATGCCGGATACGAGGGCTCGTTCCGCCGCGGACTCGATCTGCTCCTGGACCTCGCGCCCCAGGGCGCTTCCGTGCGCATCGCCTGCGACGGCAAGCCCGAGTATCTCGACGCTCTGGCGTCCCATGCCGCTCACCGGCGCTTTGACATTGAAATCCAACCCAATCCGGTGCGCGGGCCGAAGGGCTCGCCGAAATCGCCCGAGGCGCTGGCGAGAGACCACGCGCTCCACACAGTGGACCGGCTGCACGCCCTCCTGCGCCACACACGGCCCGACCACAAGCGCGAGACCATCGCCTTCGGGCGCCGACTGAACGCCATCATGGAGCGCCTGTTCGTGGCGACCGTGTGGCGCAACTTCGTGAAAGGACGGTCGGAACGACAACCCGATCCCGTGACCCCGGCGATGCGCCTCGGACTGGCCCGGCATCCATGGACCTGGCGCCAGGTGCTGTCGCGTCGGCTGTTCCCGAAGCGGCATCACCTACCGGGTCTCTGGCGTGACCTCTATCGGAGGGACTGGACCACACCGGTCCTCCCTACCAATCTCCTGCATCGCCTCAAGCAGGCCGTTTGAGACGAACGCTCGGCATCCATCCTGAGTGGTTCAGACGATCAACCATGGCGACACTCGCCGGTCAGTCTTGGTTGCACGACCAGGTGTCCACAACCTTCGCACCACCATGGTCGGGTATCATGGTCGGCGGAGGAAATCCCCCATGGACCATCCGCGGCAGCCACAGCGTATCGAGACCCTCGCCGTGCATTCGGGCGAGCGGCGCCCCGGCCCCGAAGGCTCGATCGTCTTCCCGATCTATCAGGGGACCGTCTTCGCCTTCGACGAAGGGACCGGGTACCACGACATCAAGTACATCCGGCTCAACAGCACCCCGTCGCAGAAATACCTGCACGACAAGCTGGCGGCGCTCGAAGGGGCCGAGGCTGCGGTCGCCACGTCCTCCGGGATGGCGGCGGTCACGTCCTGCGTGGTGACGCTCCTCAAGGCCGGCGACCATATCCTGGCCGGGGACACGCTCTACGGCGGCACGCACACGTTCCTGACCGAGCATGCCCCGGCCTTAGGCTTCTCCTGCACGTTCGTGGACGCGCAGCGTCCCGAGACCTGGAAGCCGGCCCTCCGGCCGAACACCAAGGCGTTCCTGGTGGAGACCATCACGAACCCCCTGATGCGGGTTCCCCCGCTGCGGCAGGTGGTGCGCTTCGCCAAGGAGGCCGGCCTGACGACGATCATCGACAACACCTTCGCCACGCCGGTGAATTTCCGGCCGCTGGCGCTCGGCTTCGACCTGGCGTTCCACAGCGCCACGAAGTACCTCAACGGGCATTCGGACCTGGTGGCCGGGTGCGTCGTCGGCCGGGCGGCGCTGATCAACGACGTGCGCAAGACGATGAACCATTTCGGCGGCACGCTCGACCCGCACGCCGGGTTTCTCCTCGCACGCGGCATGAAGACGCTCGCCTTGCGGGTGAAGGCGCAGGGCGCCAACGCCACAGCAGTGGCCCGCTTCCTGGCCGGGCACGCCAAGGTCGCCGGCGTCAACTATCCGGGCCTCGAGACGCATCCCGACCACGCGCACGCGCGGGAGCTTCTGGCCGGCTTCGGCGGCATGCTCTCCATCCGCCTCAAGGGCGGCCTGCCTTCCGCCGAGCGGCTGGTCAAGGCGCTCCGCATCCCGACCTTTGCTCCCAGCCTGGGGGGCGTCGAGACCCTCATCATCCGTCCGGCGGCGACCTCCCACGCCGGCATGAAGCGCGAGGAGCGCGAGGCGATCGGCATCAGCGAGGACCTGCTTCGCATCTCCTGCGGCATCGAGGCGCCCGAGGACCTGGTGGAGGACTTCAAGCAGGCTCTCGAGAAAGCCTGAGGACGCGAGCCGCCCCTCGGGCGCCGGAACGCGGGACAGGCCATGCCCACCATCCGCCCTGCGAGATGGCCGAATGATCTGCCGATCGTCCGGCTCCTGTTCCAGGAGTATGCAGGCTCCTTAGGCTTCGATCTCTCGTTCCAGAACTTCGAGGCGGAGCTGGCCGGCCTGCCGGGAGACTACGCCTCTCCGGATGGATGTCTGCTGCTCGCCGTGGAGGAGGAGGCGCCGGGCCAAAACGCGGCCGCTGGCGTCGCCGGCTGCGTCGCCCTGCGCCGGCTGGAGCCCGACGTCTGCGAGATGAAGCGCCTCTACGTCCGTCCC
>DASRJX010000256.1:0-33263 GCA_035649235.1 Candidatus Cryosericum sp. | reverse complement strand
TGGAGGTCAGGTTGAACGGGGGGGCGTGGGTCACGATCGGTGGCACGACACCGGGGCCGTCCACGCCCTGGGGCTCCTGGGTGTCGCTCGTCCCCGGCTCCAACTGGATTCAGGCCAGGGCCTTCGACATCGCCGGCAACGCCTCCCCGACCCAGTCGGTGAACGTCCAGTACACGCCCGCCAGCGATCCGGTCTGGACCACGGCGCTCCTGACCGACATGGCGAGCTACCTCCCCGGCGCTCCCGTGATCGTCGAGTACCGGGTCACGAACACGAGCGCCTCACCGATCACCCTGCACTTCCCGACGACCTGCCAGGCCTCGTTCGACGTGCGGGACGTGTTCAACACCGTCCACTTCAATGAAGGCGCCCACACGAGCTGCTTCTTCGTCTTCACGGAGAGGACCTGGCAGCCGGGCCAGACGGTGGTCTACAGCTTCAACTGGACGCAGGTCGACGACGCGGGCCTTCCGGTCCCGTGGCCCGCCAGCTACCAGATCCGCGGCTTCATGCTGAGCGAGGAACCGGTCCCGGACGGCTTGAAGCTCATCGACGTCACCCCCAACCCAGCCAATCCGGTCTGGGAGACGACTCTCCTGACCGACATGGCGAGCTACCCGCCGGGAACGCCGGTGGACATCAGCTACAGGGTGAAGAACCTCAGCACTTCGCCCGCGACGCTTCACTTCCCTAACGCCTGCGAGGCCGCGTTCGACGTGCGGGACGCCTCGGATACCGTGGTGTACCGCCAGTTGGCCCACGTGGGCTGCCCCACGGTCCTCACGCAACGGACATGGCAGCCGGGGGAAGCCGTGACGTATGACTTCACCTGGCCGCAAACCGATGATGCGGGCGCTCCGGTGCCGGCGCCCGCCGGCTATCGAATCCGCGCCTTCATGCTGAGCAACGAGGTGCTGCCCTATACCGAGCAGCCGATTGACATCACGTCCGGGCCCTGACGGACCGGGCTGATCGCTCCTGCGTCGTCACCTCGCTGAAGTATGCGACGTTCCGGCTTTGCGTCGTGCCTTCCGAGCCGCGGGGTCGGCATGGTATTCTGCCGGGGACTCTTCACTGACGCGGGATTCGGAAGATGGCCCAGCAGCGGACGGCCCTGATCACGGGGAGCACGCGCGGCATCGGTCGCGCCATCGCCGTGCGGCTGGCGCGCGACGGTTGCGCTGTCGCCGTCAACCACGCGAGCGACGCGGGCGCCGACGGCGTCCTGAGCGAGATCCGGTCGTCCGGCGGCCGGGCGCACGCGGTGCGCGCCGACCTGACGGACGCCGGGGCGTGCCGGCGGCTGGTCGGAGAGGCAGAGGACCGTCTCGGGCCGATTGACGTCCTGGTCAACAACCTGGGGCCGTTCCTGGAGCGGCCGATCGCCGAGACGACGGACGCCGACTGGCGGAGCATGATCGACGGCAACCTGTCGAGCGCCTTCTTCTGCGTGCGGGCGGTCCTGCCGGGAATGCGGGAGCGCCGGTCAGGCTGCATCATCAACATCGGGGCGCTCAACTCCGAGGTGTCCCCGGGGATGACGCACGAGGCGCCGGCGTACTTCGTCGCCAAGGCGGGGCTCATGATGCTGACGCGGATCCTGGCGCGCACCGAGGGGCCGCACGGCATCCGGGTCAACGCCGTGGGCCCCGGCTTCATCGAGACCGAGGCGTACGCCGCATGGGACCCGAAGGAGCAGGCGCGCTGGCGCTCGCACATTCCTTTGGGTCGCTTCGGCAAGCCGACCGAGGTGGCCGAAGCCGTCTCGTTCCTGGCCTCCGACAGGGCGGCCTACGTCTCGGGGGCCATCCTCCAGGTGCACGGTGGGCTATGGCTGTAGAGCGGCCGATCTACCTGTTCGTGACGGGACAGCTCGCGCAGGGGGGGCTCACGAGCACCCTCGCCGGCATGCAGCCGGCGTTCGACTGGAAGGTGCAGGTGCTCCGGATCAAGGTGGCGGCCCTGCTGACGACCGACTACCTCAAGTCGACGCTGAAGAAAACGGCGCTCGAGGATCCCGGATGCGACGCGGTCTATCTCCCGGGGTTGTCCCGGGCGGATACCGCCGCCCTGGCAGAGCACTTCGGACGGCCGTTCCGCAAGGGCCCCAGGGATCTGCGCGATCTGCCGGAGTTTTTCGGGGGCCCCGCCGACGCCTACGATCCGGACGGCCCTCACGACCTGACGATCCTGGCGGAGATCAACGACGTCGACGCGCTGAGCGATCGGGCGATCCTCGAAGCGGCCGAGCGCTACCGGCGCGCCGGTGCCGACGTCATCGACCTCGGCTGCTCGCCCGAGCGTCCGATCGCGGATCTCGGCCGCCTGGTGCGGCTGCTCCGCAAGGAAGGACACCGGGTCAGCATCGACACCTTCGACGAGCGGGAGGCGCTGTCGGGAGACGAGGCGGGGGCGGAGTTCCTCCTGAGCCTGGACTCGCGGAACCTGCACCTGGCCGGCCGGCTCACGAGCGCCGTGCCGGTCGTCATCCCGGATCCCGGACAGGGAGTACCGTCGCTTCTGCACAACGTCGAGGAGGCGCGCCGCCACGGCGCGGCCAGGGTGATCGCCGACGCGGTCCTCGATCCGATCCACTTCGGGTTCGCCGAGTCGATCCGCCGCTTCTGCGAAGCGCACGCGGCGCTCCGCGAGACCGACTTCCTGATGGGCGTCGGCAATCTGACCGAGCTGACGGAGGCCGACACGACCGGCATCACCGCCGTCCTCTGCGGGCTGATGAGCGAGCTCGACGTGCGCTACGCCCTCACGACGGAGGTGGCGCACTGGGCGCGCGGCAGCGTCCGCGAGCTCGACTGCGCCCGGCGGATCATGCGCCACGGCCGCCTGCGGCAGGCGCTGCCGAAAGGCTACGACGCGCGGCTCGTGACCACCCGCGACGCGCGCGCCAGGCACCCCAGCGAGGAGGAGCTGCGCGCCGTGCAGCGGCAGGTCACGGATCGCAACTTCCGCATCGACACCGACGGCGAGGCGGTCTACGTCTACAACAACGAGCGCTTCGTGCGCGGCACCAGCATCCGCGACATCTTCCCCCGCCTCGGGGTGGAGGGGGACGCCTCGCATGCCTTTTACCTGGGCCGCGAGCTGATGAAGGCCGACATCGCACGGCACCTGGGGAAGAAGTACATCCAGGGTGAGCCGCTCGACTGGGGCTACCTGACCTGGCAGGAGGAAGAGGGTGGGGACCATGCCCGGCGCGAATGACCCGGAGGCTGCGGGAGCGGCCCGCGACCGCATCACGCTCTCCGGTATTGTCTGCCAGTGTCACATCGGGGTGACGGAGGAGGAGCGCGCCACGCGCCAGCGCATCGAGGTGGACCTGGATCTCCTGGCCCCGCTCGAGGCGGCGGGCCGGAGCGGCGTTCTGGAGCAGACCATCGATTACCGGCAGGTCTGCGACGCGGTCCGCGGCCTGCTGGAGGACGGGCGGTTCCACCTGATCGAGGCGGCTGCGGTCGCCGTCCTGGACCGGGTGCTGCAGCGCTTCCCGACGGTTGGACGGGCGGTGGTGCGCGTGCGAAAGTACGTGCTGACGAACGTGGGGCACGTGGAGGTCCAGATGGAGCGCGGCCGGTGATCTACGAGACCATCGTCTCGACGCTCGACGCTGCGGGGCGGCCCAACTTCGCCCCGATGGGGATCGGGCTCGAGGAGGGGAGCGTCCTGCTGCGGCCGTTCCGGACCGCCGTCACCTGGCGGAACCTCCAGGAGGTCGGCGAGGGCGTGGTCCACTTCACCGACGACGTGCTGCTGTTCGCGCGCTGCGCCTTGACGCCCGAGGTGCCTTCGCACCGCCCGGCGGAGCGCGTGCGCGGCGTCGTCCTGCGGGACGTCTGCCACTGGAAGGAGATCGTCGTCACATCGAGCGACCTGAGCCGGGAGCGGGCGGAGTTCCGCGCCCGGGTGGTCTTCGAAGGGCGGCAGCGCGACTTCCTGGCGTTCAACCGCGCCCAGCACGCCGTCGTCGAGGCGACCATCCTGGCGACGCGCCTGCATCTTCTGGGCCGGGAGCCGGTCCTGGCCGGGATCGCGCGTCTCTCTCCGCTGGTCGACAAGACCGGCGGCGGGCGCGAGCGCGAGGCGTTCCGCTTCGTGACCGAGGTGGCGGAGCGCTTCACCCCTCTGGAGGAGCGGGCGTCATGACGGTCAAGGTCACGGCCCGGGCGAGGCTCCACTTCGGGTTCCTGGACCTGTCGCAGGGGGCGGGAAGCCGCCAGTTCGGCGGCATGGGCCTGGCGCTCTCGGAGCCGCGCTGCGTCCTCCGGATCGAGAAGGCTTCAGGGCTCGAGGTCACCGGGGCGAACGCGGAGCGGATCGAGTACCTCGCCGCCCGGGTGCACCGTGCTCTGGAGCTGAAGCCGAAGGCGCGCATCGTCGTGGACGAGGCGATCCCGGAGCACGTCGGTCTGGGATCGGGGACGCAGCTCGCCCTGGCCCTCGCCGCGGGCATCGCGCGCCAGCGCGGGCTCGACCAGCCGATCGCCACGCTCTGCGCCCTGATGGGACGCGCACGGCGGTCCGGCGTCGGCTTCCACCTCTTTCAGCGCGGCGGTTTCGTGGTGGAAGGGGGGCACGCGACCGAGGGGAACGCTTCCGGCGCCGAGGCGCCGCCGCTTCTGGCGCGGCACGAGTTCCCGGAGGACTGGCGCATCGTCGTGGCGCTCCCGTCCTCGACCAAAACCGTGAGCGGCGAGGCCGAGGAAGAGGCGTTCCGCCGCCTGCGCCCGGCCGAGGACGCCACGGTCGACAAGATCTCGAGGACCGTCCTGACCCGCCTCCTGCCGGCGCTCGTCGAGCGCGACCTGCCCGCTTTCGGCCAGGCGCTGGCCGAGACCCAGGAGATGGTCGGCGGCTGCTTCGCCTCGGTCCAGGAGGGGGAGTTCCACCCCGGGGCCGCCCGCCTCGCCCTCCGCCTGAAGGATGCGAAGGCCTGCGGCGTCGGCCAGTCGTCCTGGGGGCCTGCCATCTACGCCTTCGCCGCCGACGCCAGGGAAGAGGAGCGGCTGGCGTCGATCGTCGCCCGCGCCGACCCGGGCGCCGCCGTCCTGCGCACGCGCGGCTTCAACCACGGAGCGTCGCTGCGATCGTCGTGACGGCGCGGCGCAGGCGCCGGTGATCAACCGCCGGCAGGCCGGGTGGCCGCCGATTCGACGAGCCAGACGAACAGCGCCGCCGTCGTCAGGTCGGCCGTGGCGCCCGGATTCATCGCCGGCCGGGACCGGACCAGCTTCCGATCGAGATGGAGGATGGCCTGCCGGCCCTCGGGAGTTCTGGTGCCGCCGCGCTCGAGCGCTTTCGCGGCGGCCCGGGAGACCGCCGTCGCGGCGCGCCGGCCGTGCCGGCGGGCGATCAGCGTGTCGGGCGACGCGGCGAGCAGGATCAGGAAGGTCTCGACGATCGCCGGCCCGATATCCAGCCCCTCGGTCCGCAGGCGCCGCAGGGCCGGCGCGCCGACCTCGAAGGTGGCCTCGTAGCCGGTGGCGTATTCGCGCGCCACGGCATCCCGTCCGGCCGCCAGCCGCATGATGGCGAGCAGGTCCCGGCCGGGCCGGCGGCGGACGTCCTCTTGACCCACGCGCCCGAGCCCGCCGGGACGCGCCAGGCGGATCGCCGCGTAGACGTCGCGGGCGTCCTGCACGTCGAGACCCTCGAGCACGCGCCGCAGTCGCCCTCGGAAGTCGACCGGCCCCCTCAGCAACGCCGCCTTCGCGAGGGGCGCCAGGAGCAGGACGATCCCCAGGTTGGTGTTGGTCGTCACGTGGCGGCGCGTGGCGCGCACCGCCTCCAGGACGAGGCGCCCGACGCGGCCGCGCGCGAGGCGGAGGAAGACCGGCTCGATAGCCTGCGCGCTGGCCAGCAGGTCGCGGTGGCGCAGGCCCGGCCGCTCGTGCCCGCGCCAGACGTTCCCGGGTTTCTCGGCGCGCAGCTCCAGGAGGCAGGCCGCCTCGGCCGCCGCCGCCACCAGGCGCGGGGTGAGGCGCCTCGTGGCGGGGCCGGAGCGTCCGTTCGCGCGGCGCGTCGTCACGCGCGCTCCTCGAGCCGGGCGAGCACGAGCCGCGCCACCTCGGCCGCGATGTCGATCGACGTGGTCTCCTGCAGGGCCGCCCAGCCCGGGATGCCGTTGACCTCGGTCACCAGGAGGCGCCCGTCCTCGGCCGGAAGCAGGTCGACGCCCGCGTAGTCGGCGGCCACGGCCGCCGCGGCGCCGATCGCCGCGGCCTCCTGCGCCGCCGTCGGCCGGTGCGCCGTGGCCGAGGCCCCGGCGGCGACGTTGCTCTTCCAGCCCCGTCCCTCGCGGCGGGCCGCCGCCAGCACGCGGCCCCGGGCCACGAACAAGCGCAGATCGGACGGGCCGTGCGGCACGAACTCCTGGATGTAGAGGACCGCCCGCTGCTGCTCCAGGGCGCGAAAGGCCCGCCAGGCGTGATCCTCGTCCGAGACGCGGAAGATGCCCCGCCCGCCCGATCCGAGGAGCGGCTTCACCAGGACGTCGCGCAGGTCGCGGAAGGCTTCGAGCGCGTCGGCGGCGCGCTCGGCGACGACGGTGCGCGGCGTCGGCACGCCGGCCTCATGCAGGAGGCGCGACGTCCAGTGCTTGTCGATGGTCCGCTCGAGGCAGCGCGGCGTGTTCACGACCGGAAGCCCGCCGCCCTCGAGCAGGTGCAGGGCGTCGATCCGGAAGACGATCTGATCGAGCGATCCTGGCGGGATGAAGCGCACCAGGAGCGCGTCGAGCCGCTCCAGGGGCACCGCCGGCCGCCTCGCACCGGCGACGCCGGCCGAGATCCCGGCGCCCTGGTCGATGCGTCCCAGGAGGTGCTTTGGATCGCAACGCGCGATCTCGCAGCCGGCGCGCGTCAGGGCCCGGCCGAGCGCCTCGACGTGCCAGCCGTCGGCGCCGGCCAGGATTCCGACGCGCGGCACTTGTCCCTCACTCCGGGGCGGCCAGGCCGAACGAGCGCAGGAGGGTCGGCTCGTCCAGACGGCCGGCGGAGAAGACGCGGCCAGTCGCGGCGTTCACGAGGGTGACGCGCGCCGGACTGAACAGCAGCGGGTCGATCTTGTAGAAGTCGCCGTGCTCCCGGAACAGGTCGCAGAACAGGCGGCCGTGCTCGCGCGAGGCGCAGGAGGGGACGCGCTCCAGCACCGCCTCGATGGCGGCGTCCTCCGCCAACACCCAGAGCGACACGTCGGCCCCGTAGAGCACGGCGTCGTTCGTCCGGCCGATCGCCTGCAGCCCGTCGGGGATGCCCGGCGCTATCGGGCAGGCTCCGGATCCCGCCACGACGCAGCCGACATCGAAGCCGAGCTCGAGGAGCTTGTGGAGCGCCGTCTCGACGGAACGGGCGGCCACCTGCGTGCAGCCCGCGAGGCTGCCGGTCGGCGCCGCCACCAGCGTGAGGTCCTCGGGTGTGACAGCACAGCGCTGCGCCACCAGGTCAGCGACCTCGGCCCCCGGGAGGCGGTCCGACTCCAGGAGGAGGACCGTCGGCTGCGGCCGGGCGCGCAGGCCGAAGCGCTCGAACAGCGGCTCGGCCGCGGCGATGGCCCGGGCCGGTCCCGAGCCCATGGCGAAGAAGCTCCCCGCGGACACTTTCCACCCGGCGTACTGCGATCCGAGACAGGCGGCGAGTGGGCAGTCGACCGTGACCCGGGCCTCGGGGAGCACGGCGGGGCCCAGGCTCCTGGGAGCGATGTCGACCCGCCCCAGGCCGCCCAGGGCCGCCTCGGCGTACAGACAACCTGCGGCGAAGGAGCCGGGCACCTCGATGCCGGCGTCGATGACCCTCGTCCCGCCAGGGAGGCGCTTCACCTGGACGCCGATCGACGCCGCCCGCTCCTCCATGGCGTCGGCCAGGCGCACGGCGGCTGCGTTGAGGGCTGCTGTGGCGTCGGCCGGCTTCAAGAGGACGGTTCCATGACGAGAATCTCCCCCCGCCCCGCCCCGGAAAGATCGCCGACGTGGCGCCGGTAGGCGGCGTGACGGGCGCCGGCCGGCAGGACGATGCCGGCCGCCTCGAGCGCGTCATAGTACAGGGCCAGATAGGAAAAGCGCGAGAGGCCCGACTCGGGGAAGACCGATGCCGGATCGTGCGGCCTTGTCGTCAGGATCGTGCCGCGCCGCATGAGCGCCCCGGCGCCTATCCCCAGCGAGCCGAAGACGAACAGGCTGCCGGCCAGCATGGCGGTGCCCGCCCCCGGACCGGCATCCCCCGCGATGACGATGGTGCCGCGCCGCATCCGGAATCCAGCCATCGCTCCGGCGCCGCCGCGCACGAGGATGGCGCCCCGGTTCACTCCGTGCGCATGGCCCGCGAGCGGCGCGCCGAGGTGGTCGCCCGCCGACCCGTCGACGAGGAGCGCCCCTCCGCGCATCCCCTCGCCGGCGTGTGCCGCCGCGTCTCCCTCGATGTGCAGGATGCCGCCGCTCATGCCGGAGCCGGCGCGTGGTCCGGCGTTCCCTCGCAGGGTCAGCCGGCCGCGGGTCATCCCCGCTCCGAGGCGCGAGAAGGAGGCGAGGTCCCCCTCGATCACCAGATCCTCCGAGCCGGCTTCCTCGATGTCGAACAGATCGCCTGTCCGCTCGGTTCTGCAACCGACGAGGAGCGGCAGATCGGCGATCGCCCGCGCGGCCAGCCCTGCCGTGCGGTCGGGGCTGAGGCTCGCGGCGTCGACCGGGATCGGCCGATCGAAGAGACCCGCTTTGAGGCGCAGGAGCGTCGTCATCGGCCTTCGAGCAGGGGACGCAGCGGGAAGAGGTGCTTCCCGAGCCGACCGCCGTAGTTGCCCGCCCCGATGCGGACGACCTCGCTGCCGCAGGCGGCCCGGATCCCGACGGCCATCGCCGCCCGGACCTCCGCCGCGCCGAGACCGTCGATGACGATCTCGAGGACCGAGGCGACGTCGTCCGGCAGAGCCGTCTCGACCGAACGGCGCAGCGTCGGGCAGTAGGCAGCGTTGGTGGAGGCGACGAGGGCGCGATATTTCGAGCCGACCTTGCTGCCGCTCCTCACGATCCCCCCCGGGAACGGCAGGATGACGCCGGGAACGCCGCGGATCGCCTCGACGGCGCGGAGGGCCGCCCTGAGCGTCCCCTGTGGCGATCGCCCGAGGATCAGGAAGTTGCCCCCGGCGACACCCTTGACAACACCGCAACGGTCGTCCACCACGAACTCGCCGTCCATGACCGGTATGCGCCAGATGCGCCGCGGCCGGAAGGTATAGGCGCCCGCCGCGCCTGCGGCTCCGGCGTCGTGCCCCGCGGCACCTGCGAGCAGTCCGAGCGACGCGTCGAGCCGCTTGCTCGTCTGGTGGCCGTCCCCGAAAAAGCGCAGCAGCGACCCCAGCCGGACCGTTTCCTCGGACGGCAGGTCGTCCCAGCAGGCGGAGGTGGCGGAGGTCATGACGCACTGGCCAACCCGGCGGACCACCTCGTCCCGGAGCGTCTCCGCCGAGCGGGCGAGCACCAGGACCCGGACCCCCGGCCGGCCGTCCGGGGTGTTCCCGGGCGGAGGACCCTCGATCCCGGCCTCGCAGCCGCAGGCGATGATCGAGGTCGCGAAGCCGGTCATGGCGCGCGCCGCGGTCAGGGCCCAGGCCTCGGTCTCGGCAGTGATGAGAAGTCTCGTCGTCCGCAGCGTGAACGCTTCGGCGTAGGTGTCCTCGATCGAAGTGCCGTCAATCTGCATCGTGCTGTCCGCTCCTCGTGTCCCCCGTCACGCCGGCGGCTCCGAAGAGACACCCGGCACCGCCTCCGGCCGCGCCAACGCGTCCTCGTCCAGGACGAAATCCTCCCAGGACGCCGCGTGTCCTGCTTCGAGCCGATCCCGCAGGGCGGTCGCGGGACCCTCGGCGGCGCCCCCGCCGAAAGACGGAGCCTTGACGAAGAACGTCCGGCCGCGGGGCTCCGCCACGATCTCCCCGTCGCGCGCCACCAGCACGCCGTCCTTGAAGACGGCCACCGCCTCGGCGAACGACACCGCCGGATCGCCGGGGCTCTGGTAGACGGCCACGTCGCCGTCCGCCCCGGGCCCCAGGTGCCCCTTGCGAGTCAGCCCCAGGGCGCGCGCCGGACCGGAGCGCGTGACGATGGCGATCTCCTCCAGCGTGTACTCCCGCGCGATCCCGGCGAGGGCGCAGCGCTCCTTGAGCCGCGGGTGGGCCGCCGCCAGGATCGTCTCGCGGAAGGATCGGTCCATCAGCATCCTGATGATGACGGGATAGGAGGCGAACGAGCCCCCGTTCGGATGATCGGTGGTCAGGAACAGCCGCCAGGGGTCGTTGCAGAGGAGCATCAGTTCCAGACCGGTCGCCCACTGCACGGCACCCGCCAGCCGGTCGTCCCGGTACTCGTGCGGCACGATGCCGCAGCCGTCTCCCGATTCGACATCGACGTTCAGCCACTTGCGTTTGGTGAGGCGATGCAGCCGGTATTGGGCTCCCGCGTCGGCGCTGAGCGTGACGACCGGTCCGAACACCACCTGTCCGACGTCTCCCGTGGCCCGAGGGTGGGCGTTGAGCCAGGCCGCGATGTCGGGCGCCCGGCTCCTGAGCCCGGCCGGAGTGCGCCCACCGTAGGCGTGAAACTGAAGATGGGTGAAGTGGACCCGCGCCTCCCGGAGCGCGTCCATCTGCCGGAGCGTCGTGGCGGCGTTCCCCGGCCGGCCGAGACCGCCGAGATGGACGTGCAGCGGGTGCGGCAGCCGGAGCGCCTCCCCGGCCGCGGCGAAGGCGACCAACAGTTCACGATCGGGCTCGCCTTCCTCCTCGCCGCGCCTCCAGGCCGCGGCGCCGCCGGCGTTGACGAGCTTGGGGGCGTAGCCGCGGGCCGCGCGCAGGAGCCAGCCGACGAGATCGCGCAGGTCGTCGTGCCGGCCACCCCGCGCCAGGTCGAGCGCCAGCTCGTGGTTCCCCATCAGGAGGAAGATCCCTTTGTCGACGATCGGCACGGCGTCCAGTTCGTCGTGGGCGAGCCGCGCGAGCAGCGGCGCAATGGCGGCGTCGAACACGGTCGTGTACCCCATGCGGGCGTACCGGCGCCCGGTCTCTCCCAGGGTCGGCAGGGAGCCGCCCGCCGACTCCGGGCAGAGCCACCGCGCGGCCTGCACCGCCGGGCCGGCGATGTGGCTGTGCAGGTCGACGCCCCCCGGGAGGACGAGGAGCCCCCGCGCCTCGAACACCGGCGCCCCCGGAGGCAGGGACGCCACGACCCGGCCGTCCTCGATGCAGACGTCGCCTATCTCGCCGTGCCGGCCGTGGTGCGGATCGATCACGCTCCCGCCCTTGATGCGAATCGTGCCGCTGCCGCGGTTCGGACCGCCTCGTTGCGCGGGCATCAATCCTCCTTCCGGACGCCGGCCCGGGGCCTCGAGCCGGGGTCGGCCGACAGGGGAGACGTCGATCGGGCCGCCGCGAGACGGCCGAGGAGTCGATCGAGGACCTCCCCCTCGGTCGGCCTCGCCGGAGGAACGGGAGCGCGCATCGGGACCGGGAAGCCGTCCGCCCGCACCCACAGGCCTCTCTCCGAGAGGGCGGGGACGGCGGTCGGGATGAAGACCTCGGGGCGCGCGCAGCCTTCGGGGAGGCACGGACCGATGACGACGGTCCCACGCTTTTGAACCGCGGCCGCGCCTCGCTCCGCCACCGACCGGGCTCCAATCAGCAGCAGCGCGTCGGCTCCGCCCTGGAGCATGGGTGTCGCCCCGAACACCTCGGGCGCCTCGCGGGGGAACCCGCCAGCGAAGCCGACGGCGCGCGGGTAGCCGCAATCGGACAGTATCGCCGACATCGCTCCCGCCACGTTCCCGCCCGAACCGATCGGCCGCGCGGCCGCGCGGCCCTGCGCGTTGAGGTCCCTCGTCAGGAGCGCCAGGGTCGAGGCGATCGCCACCCCCGCCGGACCGCGGGTGGCCGACGCGTCCCAGACGATCGCGGCGTAGCGCGCCCGGCGCAGCGCCTCCCCGGCCCGCCGCAGATCGGCGAGCGGATCGCCGCCGGCCTCGGTCGCGCTCCCGCCGGCTGTGGGGCCGCGTCCGCAGGCGATCGCCCGGAGCCGCAGCAGGGCGTCGAGATCGCCGCCTGCGGCGATGGGGAGGAGGTGCGAGGCGCCCTCGGCTGCCGGCCGACCGGAGAAGGTGTCGGCGCCGGGCTCACCCGCAGCATCCGCGACAGGCGGCGCCAGGATGAACAGGCGCTCCGCCGATCCCGCTCCCATTGGCCTCGGCGGCAGCAGGCGAGGGTGATCGGCTCTCGGATCGCAGCGCCACAGCAACACCACGTCCGCCCGGCGGCTCACCTCGCCGAACGTGGCGGAGGCCAGGCCGAAGACGCGCAGCGAGCGCAGGTCGTTCTCGAGCGGCTCCGCGCCCTCGACGTCGAGGGCGGCTCCCAGGCGGCGGGCGATCGACGCCGCCTTGCGGGCCGTGCCGCAGCCGCTCAGGGAGAGGCCGAAGAGGAAAGGCTGGCGGGCCTCCTGGAGCAGGGCCGCTGCGGCCGCGAGCGCCTGCGCTTCGCTCACCGGCCGGCCGCCCACGGAGGGCGAGGTGCCCTCGTCATAGGGCATCGCCAGCGCGGCCCGGCAGGCGGGGCAGCCTCCCGTCGCCCGCGGCCAGTCCTCAGGGCATGAGGCGATCCGGATCTCGGAGCAGGGAAGTCCGCACAACGGAACGCGCAGGGAGACCGCGGCCTCCATGGCTGCCGCTTGTACCATCCCGCCACAGCACCGGTCAACGCGCTTTTCCGGCGCGCGGCCCGCGGGCGGACGCGCCGCGTCTCCTTCTGGACAAATTGGCCCGACTGTCGTACGTTTCGGGGCGTCCCAGAAGCGCCATCACCGCCGTTCCACGGTCGGACGACGAGGGAGAGGATCGGCTTGCGCAGCCTCGCAGGGTCCGTCATCGCCGCGCTCGCTCTGGCAGCGGCCGCGATAGCACCGGCGGCGGCCCAGGATCCGTCGGACAGCGACTGCCGGCCGGACGCGCGGCAGCCCGGGGGGGCTGTCTACCGGCTCTGCATGCCGGCCAAGGTGTCGTGGAACGGGGACCTCGTCATCTGGGCCCACGGGTATGTCGACGCCACGCATGAGGTCGCCATCCCCGAGGAGCAGCTCTGCCTCGGGGAGGGCTTCTGCATCCCCGCGATCACCAACGCCCTCGGGTTCGGCTTCATCACGACCTCGTACAGGATGAACGGCCTGGTCACGACCGGGGTCGAGGACGTCGTGGAGCTGGTCGATCTGTTCGCGGCCGAGGTCGGCCCGCCGCGCCGCGTCTATCTCGTCGGGGCCTCCGAGGGCGGCCTCGTCACGACGCTGGCGGTCGAGCAGCGGCCCGACGTATTCGACGGCGGTCTCGCCGCCTGCGGCCCGATCGGCGATTTCCACCGGCAGGTCCGCTACTACGGCGATTTCCGGGTCCTGTTCGACTACTTCTTCCCCGGCCTGATGCCGGGCACGCCGACCTCGATCCCGGAGGACGCGCTCGAGAACTGGGACGCGCTCTGGGAGGAGACGATCAAGCCGGTCGTCTTCGATCCGGCGAATGCGTCCCTGCTCACCCAGCTCTTGAGGACCGCGCACGCCCCTTACGTCGCGTCCGATCCGGCGACGATCGACAAGACGGTCCGCGACGGCGTCTGGTACAACGTCTTCGCCACCAACGACATCGTGGCGAAGCTGGGCGGCCAGCCGTTCGACAACATGCGCCGACTCTACCTCGGCTCCGCGAACGACTTCGCGCTCAACCGCCAGGTGCGGAGGATCCAGTCCGATCCCGCGGCGCTCGCCGCAATCGACGCCGGCTTCCAGACCTCGGGCGACCTCGCGGCGCCGCTCGTGACCCTGCACACGCTCCTCGACCAGCAGGTGGCCTTCGGCCAGGAGCTGTCGTACGGCGCGAAGGTGCTGCGCGTCTCGGACCCGCGCCTGCGCGTCCTCGTGCCCGCGTTCCGCTACGGCCACTGCAACTTCACGCCCTGGGAGGCGCTCCTGTCGTTCGCCATCCTGGTGTCGAAGGTCGCGGGCCAGGCGCCGGCAGGCGCCGAGGCGCTCCTCCCCGACGCGGCGTCGCGGCAGGAGTACCGTCTGGCCGCGACGCAGGCGGGAATCCTCCCCGGCTCGCCTCCCTAGGAGCCCGTCCGAAGCTCGACAGGCGCCCAGCGCCAACAACCGGTTCGCGCTGGATGCTTGATAGAATGCCGCGACCGCCATGCGCCCGGACCTCCTGAAGGTCGTTCCCGTCCTCGCTTTTCTTTCGGGCGCCGCCGCCCTCACCTACGAATCGCTCTGGATGCGGGCCTTCGGGCTCGTCTTCGGGGTCACCACGCACGCAGTCAGCGTGACCCTGCTGACGTTCATGGGCGGCCTCGCCATCGGCAGCTACCTGGTGAGCCGCGTGAGACTGCGCCGGGCCCTGCTCGTGTATGCGGTGGTCGAGGGCGGGATCGGCTTGTCGGCTCTTCTGACCTGGCCGCTGCTGCGCGGACTGCCCGGTTGGTACGCCTCGGTCCTGCGGGGGAGAGACATGGCGCCCGCGATGGAGACGCTCCTGCGCTTCGCGGGAGCGGCGGCCGTCGTGCTGGTGCCGACGCTTCTTCTCGGCGCCACGTTCCCGCTTCTGGTCGAGGTCTTGACCCGGGGGCGGCGGGAGTTCCACGCGAGCCTCGGGCTGCTCTACAAGGTCAACACGCTCGGCGGGGCCGCCGGCGTCTTCCTCGGCGGCTTCGTCCTCCTGCCGCTCTGCGGTGTCCGCGGAACCTATGTCTGCGCTGCGCTGGCGAACCTGACCGTGGGTCTGGTCGCGTTCCTCCTGGATCGGCGCTTCAGGGTTGAGCCGATGCCCGCCGGGGCCGACCGTCCGCCGCAGGCGGCGCGTGCGGGAAGAGAGGCGACGATCGGAGACCGAGGGAGAGAGCGCGGGGAGAGTCTGCGCGGTGCCCTTCCGCCCGTCTTCGTCCTGACGGCCGCCGCGACCGGGGCCTGCTCCTTCGGTCTCGAGATTCTCTGGACCCGGTCGCTGGCGCTCGTGATCGGGTCGTCGATCTACTCCTTCAATCTGATGCTCATCGCCTTTCTCCTCGGCATCGTCCTGGGAACCGCCCTCTACGAGCGGGCCCGCGCGCGACTCGCAAGCCCGGCGCCGTGGCTGGCGGCGACCCTCGGTGGCGTCGGTCTGCTGATCGTCATCGATCTCGCCATCGTGGGCTGGCTGCCGCTCGTCTTCTTCAACGTGATGCGGATCGTCCCGGCCACCTTTGTCGTGCACCAGGCGGCGGGTTTCCTGCTCTGTATGGCCGTCATGCTGCCGATCACGACCGCCTTCGGATTCACCTTCCCGCTGCTCGCGCACCTCGTCGTGACGACGCAGCGCACACCGCGGGAGGTCTCGGGAATCCTCTACGCGTGGAACACACTGGGGGCGATCGCCGGCACGTTGGTCACCAGCTTCCTCCTGATCCCGGTGGCCGGACTCGAAGCCTCGTATGTCTGGACGGCTGCCCTGCCGCTGCTTTCCGGCCTGATGGTGCTCGCCGGGGCCCGGTCCGGGGCGGGGCTGGCGCGGATCGGCGCCGGCGCGATTGCGGCGGTGGCCATCGTCCTTCTGGGCGTGATGTGGCGCCCCTGGGACCTCCTGCTGATGACGTCCGGCGTCTACAAGTACGGGGCCGGATGGGTGAGCACGGCACGCCCGGGGTTCTTCTGGCTCCGGGACGCCCTGCGAGAGACGCGCGAGCTCCAGTTCTACGAAGAGGGGCGCGAGGCGGTCGTGTCGGTCTTCCGCACCGGCAGCGACCATGCGATCGTGATCAACGGCAAGGCCGACGGCGGCACCAGCCTCGCGGATTCCTCGACGCAGAGGCTGGTGGCTCACGTGCCGCTCCTGGTCCATCCCGACCCGCGGCGGGTGTTGGTGATCGGTTGGGGGACAGGAGCGACGGCCGGGTCCGCCGCCGTCCACGCGGTGCGCGATCTGCACGTCGTCGAGATCGAGCCGGCGGTGTTCCGCGCGGCGCCGTTCTTCACGAAGGTGAACCTCGATGTCGAGCGGGATCCACGCTTCCGGATGGTTTTCGACGACGCCCGCAAAGTCCTTCTGACCTCGGCGGAGACATACGACGTCATCATCTCGGAGCCGTCGAACCCCTGGATCACCGGCGTTGCGAACCTGTTCACGGAAGACTTCTACCGCCTCGCCCTGCCGCGCCTGGAGGACGGCGGCATCCTCTGCCAGTGGTTCCATGTCTACCAGATGAACCTCGATGACATCCGCACGGAGCTGCGGACCTTCGCGGCCGTCTTCCCCCACGCGTCCCTGTGGCTCGCCCCCGCGAGCCCGCCTGAGGAGGGGCCGGTGAGGATGAGCGGCGACCTCATTCTCCTGGGAAGCCGCACCCCGATCCTTCTCGACGTCGAGCGGGTCCGGGAGCGCTTCGCGAACGATGCGATCGTCGCCAATCTCGCCGCCGCGGGCGTGCGCGACGCGACGGACCTCCTGCTCGATCAGGTGATGGACAGGGAGGACCTGCGGGCCTTTGCCGGAGACGGTCGCCGCAACACGGACGATCATCCTGTCATCGAGTTCTCCGCACCGCGTGGATTGTTCCTCGGTCCGGAGGAGAACGCTCGGATCTACGGCCTCCTGGAATCGGGCGGCCGCGCGATCGTGCCGCCGCTTGTCCACGAGCCGGGGCTCGACGCCGGAGCGGGCCCGCAGGAGAGGGCGGCCACCTATGTGCGCCTCGCGGCGGCGTTGCGGCGCAAGTCGATGCTGACCCGCGCCGAACGCCTGCTGAGGGAGGCGATCCGACTGGACGGCGACCTGGCGGAGGCCCACGCGAGCCTTGGCGAAGTCCTGTACGCGCAGGGGAAGCGGGAGGAGGGGGAGCGGATTCTGGTCCGATCCCTGGAGATGGATCCAGGCCTGAAGCAGCCCTATGCCGTTCTCGGTTTCCTCAGCCACGAACGAGGCGACCTCGCCAGGGCGCGCCGCATGTTCGACGAGCTCAACCGCCGGTTCCCCGACGAGGCGATGGGCTACTACGGGCAGGCGCTCGTCGACGCGGAGGAGCGGGACTGGCCGCGATCGAGGGAGCGGCTCAAGCGGGCCCTCGCCTTGCAGCCGGACTTCGGACTGGCACGGCAGCTACTGACCTTCGTCGAAGGGAAGATGCCCTGAACCTCGTCGCCCTGAATCGCGCTCTGGACAGTCCACGGGGCCTCCGGTATAGTCCGCCCGGGTCGCGATATCTCAGGAGTGGCCGGGGGCGCACGGCGCGGTGAAGTCCAGCACCCGAATCCTCATCAGTCTGGTTCTGACGGCCGTCTTCCTCTTCCTGTTCCTGAGGAGCTTCCCCCTGGCGGCGGCCTGGAACAGCCTGCGCAACGCCAGCCTCCTGCTCCTGATCCTCTCGGCCCTGCTCAATCTCGCCTGCTACCCGTTGCGGGCCTGGCGCTGGCGGCACCTGCTGGCGCCGATCCGCGAGGACATCGGCCTCTACAGCCTGACCTCGACCACGTTCATCGGCTTCATGGTCTCCTTCCTCGTCCCGTTCCGCGTCGGGGAGGTGGTCCGCCCGGTGCTCCTGGCCCGACGGGAGCGGTTCTCCAGCAGCGCCGCCATCGCCACCATCGCCCTGGAGCGCCTGTTCGACGCGCTCACGGTGATGACCCTGTACCTCCTCTTCTCGATCTCGGCGCACGGCCGGGCGATCCTCGCGCCGCCCGCGGAGGGAGGGGCCGGCAGCCAGGCGTCCGTGCTGCTGCGCCAGGGGGCCTGGGGCGCGCTGCTGCTGGTCGCCGTCGGGCTGCCACTGGTTGCGCTCCTGGTCACCTTCCCGAAGGGCTTCGTCGCCTGGCTGCACCGCCGCAACCGCGGCGGGCCCACGACCCGGCTGGGGAAGGCGACGCTGGTCCTGGAGCAGTTCCTGGGCGGCCTGGAGGCGGTGCGGCGCGGCAAGGAGCTGTCGGCGATCCTCCTGTCCTCCTTCGCCATGTGGCTGCTCCTCGACCTGTCGGTCTACCTGGCGCTGGTGGCGTTCCACCTGCCGCTCCGGTTCTTCGACACCTTCCTGCTCATGGTGGCGCTGACCGTCGGCATCTCGGTGCCGACGCCCGGCGGGGTCGGCCCTTACGAGTACTTCTGCCAGATCTCGCTCACCGATTTCTGGGGCGTGCCGGCGAGCGTGGCCGGGGCCGTGGCCGTCACGCTGCACGCCATCGCCATGCTGCCCCCGATCGCCGTCGGACTGTTCCTCATGTGGCGCGACGGCGTCCGGCCTTCGGAGGTCCGCACGCTGGCCCACGTGCCGTCCGTGGCGCCCAACCCGCGGGAGCCGGCCGCGGCGAACTCCGGCGGTCCGGGGGGCGCCCCATGAAGTGCCCCTACTGCGGCCACCTGGAGGACAAGGTCGTCGATTCGCGCGAGGGGAAAGAGGGGCGGGCCATCCGCCGCCGGCGCGAGTGCCTGAAATGCGGCCGGCGCTTCACCTCCTACGAGCGCATCGAGGAGATCACCTTCATGGTGGTCAAGAAGGACGACCGCCGCGAGCCGTACGACCGCACCAAGATCATGGCGGGGCTCCGCCGCGCCTGCGAGAAGCGGCCGGTCTCCCCGGCCTCCCTCGAGGCGATCGCGGACGAGGTGGAGCAGCTGCTGCAGGAGTCCCCCGAGCGTGAGATCGCCGCGCGCCTCATTGGCGAGAAGCTCATCGAGCGCCTGAAGGCCCTCGACTCCGTGGCCTACGTCCGGTTCGCCAGCGTGTACCGGCAGTTCCAGGACGTCGACCAGTTCATGCGCGAGCTCAAGGATCTGCTGGACCAGCGCAAATAGGTTGCGGGTGGGAGGCGCGGCCACTATATTAGCCGCGCCAAATATCCGTCGCTCCTCGGCGGTAGGGAGGACAGGATGGCGGGCATCGGCCCCTTCGCGGAAATCAGCCGCATCCAGAGCGAGATCAATCGCCTGTTCGACAACCTGCTCGAGCTGCGCACCTCGGGAGGGGAGGGTGGCGGGACGTGGCTGCCGAGCGCCGACGTCTACGAGACCGACCGGCAGCTGGTCGTCAAGTTCGAGCTGCCCGGCGTCGATGGCAAAGACGTCAACATGTCGGTCGACGGGAACCGGCTCATCATCCGCGGCGAGAAGCGGCGCAGCGAATCCTCCGCCCATGCGGGGAAGTACCACTGTCTGGAGCGCGGCTACGGGAAGTTCAAGCGCGTGGTGCACATCACGTCGCCCGTGAACACCCGCGAGGCCACAGCCGTGCTCTCCGAAGGAGTGCTGGAGGTGACGTTTCCCAAGGTGTCCAACCGGCGCGGCGCCGAGATGCCGATCGCAATCACGGAGAAGGCATGACGACCCCCCGAAGCGACGCAAGCGACGATCAACCGAAGATCCCGAAGGAGCTGCCGGTCCTCCCGCTTCGCGACCTCGTCGTCTATCCGTTCATCATCGTGCCCCTCTCGGTCAGCCGCGAGCGCTCCATCAAGGCGGTGGAGAAGGCGCTGGCGGAGAACCGGATGATCCTCATGCTGGCGCAGAAGGACAGCCAGACGGAGGAGCCGGGGGAGAAGGACCTCTACCCGATCGGCACCGTCGGCGTCATCATGCGGATGCTGAAGCTCCCCGACAGCCGCATCCGCGTGCTCGTGCAGGGCGTGTGCCGGGCGCGCGTCGAGGGTTTCCTCAAGCGGGAGCCCTGCCTCGAGGCGCGCATCCAGCGCATCGTCGAGCCACGCCTCGAACCGTCGCTCGAGCTCGAGGCCCTGGTGCGCACCACCAAGAAGTCGCTGGAGCGCAGCGTGTCGCTCGGCAAGGCGATCTCCTCGGAGGTCATGGTCATCGCCGGCAACCTGGAGGACCCGGGGCGGCTGGCCGATCTCGTGGCCAGCAACCTGGACCTCAAGATCGACGACGCCCAGCAGCTCCTCAGGATCGTCGACCCGCTGGTCCGCCTCAAGCGGACCCACGAGCTGCTGAACCGCGAGATCGAGCTCCTGACGATGCAGCAGGAGATCAACACCCACGCGCGCGAGGAGATCGACAAGTCGCAGCGGGAGTACTTCCTGAGGCAGCAGCTCAAGGCGATCCAGTCCGAGCTGGGGGAGGGGAACGACCTCGCCGAGGAAGTGGAGGCGCTCCGGGAGAAGTCGCGCAAGGCGAAGATGCCGAAGAAGGTGCAGGAGGAGGTCGATCGGCAGATCGCCAAGCTCGAGAGGATGCACCCCGACTCGGCCGAGACCGCCACCGTGCGCAACTACCTCGACTGGATGGTCAACCTGCCCTGGTCGCTGCAGACCAAGGACAACCTCGATCTGAAGAAGGCGCAGCAGATTCTGGACGAGGACCACTACGGGCTCGAGACCATCAAGGAGCGCATCGTCGAGTATCTGGCGGTGCGCAAGCTGAAGAAGAAAATGCGCGGGCCGATCCTGTGCTTCGTCGGTCCTCCGGGCGTCGGCAAGACGTCGCTCGGCCGGTCGATCGCGCGGGCGCTCGGGCGGAAGTTCGTGCGCATCTCGCTGGGCGGCGTGCGCGACGAGGCGGAGATCCGGGGCCACCGCCGCACCTACGTCGGATCGATGCCCGGCCGCATCATCCAGGGGATCAACCAGGCCGGCTCCAACAACCCGGTCTTCATGCTCGACGAAGTCGACAAGATCGGCGCCGACTACCGCGGGGACCCGTCGGCGGCGCTCCTCGAGGTGCTCGATCCGGAGCAGAACTACTCCTTCCGCGACCACTACCTCAACGTGCCGTTCGACCTCAGCAACGTCCTGTTCGTTGCGACCGCGAACCTGCTGGATCCGATCCAGCCGGCGTTCCGCGACCGGATGGAGATCATCTCGCTGTCCGGCTACACGGAGGAGGAGAAGATCGAGATCGCCCGGCGCCACCTGATCCCGAAGCAGACGGAGGAGAACGGCCTGACCCCCGCCCAGCTCTCGATCACCGACAAGGCCATCCGGACCGTCATCGAGAAGTACACCCGGGAGGCGGGCCTCAGGAACCTGGAGCGCGAGGTCGCCAAGGTGTTCCGCAAGCTGGCGCGCCGCGTGGCCGAGGGGAACGCGGGGCCGTTCCACGTCACGCCGAAGCTGGCGGAGGCGCTCCTCGGCGTGCCGCGCGTCTCGCCGGAGATGGCCCTCACCTCGAACCAGGTCGGGGTCGCGACCGGCCTCGCCTGGACCGCGGCGGGTGGCGAGATCCTGTTCGTCGAGGCGACCACCATGCCGGGGCGCGGCCGGCTGATCCTGACCGGGCACCTGGGGACCGTCATGAAGGAGTCGGCCCAGGCGGCGCTGTCGTATGCCCGCTCCCGCTCGACGGACTTCGGCGTCGGCAGCGGCGCGTTCGGCGAGATGGACGTCCACGTGCACGTTCCGGAGGGCGCCATCCCCAAGGACGGACCGTCGGCCGGCATCACGATGGCGACCGCCATCCTGTCGATGCTGACCGGCCGGCCGGTGCGGCGGCACGTCGCCATGACGGGCGAGATCACGCTGCGCGGCAACGTCCTGCCGATAGGCGGCGTCAAGGAGAAGGTCCTGGCGGCGCGCCGGGCCAACATCGAGACGGTCATCCTCCCGGAGGCCAACCGCCGGAACCTGGAGGACGTCCCGAAGCTGTTCCGCAAGGGGCTGCGCTTCGTCTTCGTGTCGGACGTCAACCAGGTCCTGGACGCGGCGCTCGCGGAGCCCCAGGCGCGCCGCGCCGCCCCGCGCGTCGGCTCCGAGAGGACCGTCGCGGCGATCTGAGCCGGGCGGATTTGCTTCGACCTGTCGATTCGTTCGCAGGGACCCCCAGATCTGTTGGTTGCTCCGTCCGCCGTCCGCCGTTCCCTCCCTGCGTCAGGGCTTCGGCGAGGCCTCGGCCTCTTCTACCGTGAAAGAGCGGGCCCGGCTGGCGCTGTGCACGGTCCGCAGGCTCTCATTGGCGCGACGGGATGAGCCCGCGCGCTACAATCCGCCCATGGTGTTCCGGCTGGAGGAACAGGCGATCATCGACCTGATGGCCCGCTCCGTCTCGCGCTCGGGACCGCGTCCTCTCGTCGGAATCGGAGACGATGCGGCGGTGCTGGCCCTGCCGCGCGGCTTCGCGACCCTGGTGACGACCGACCTCCTGACGGACGGCGTGCACTTCCTGGCCGGGCGCACTCCGGGCCTCCTCCTGGGCCGCAAGGCGCTGGCGGTCAACCTGAGCGACATCGCCGCCATGGGCGGCGCGCCGCACTCCTGCGTCGTCTCGATCGGACTGCCGCGCGATACGCGGGCCCGCTACGCGCGCGACATCGTCCGGGGGCTTGCCGGCATGGCGCGGCGGCACGGCGTGGCCGTCGTCGGAGGGGACACCTGCGCCGCTCGGCGGCTCTTCATCAATGTGGCGCTCCTGGGCGTCGTCGAGCCGGGGCGGGCCGTCCGGCGCTCGGGGGCGCGCGTCGGGGACGGCCTGTACGTGACCGGGCGGCTCGGCGCCTCGGCGGCGGGCCTGGCGATTCTCCTGGGGAAGGCCGGGAAGAATGCCGGCGGCGGACCGGGCCGCACGCGGGCCGCCGCGCGTACGGCGGCGATCCGCGCCCACCAGGATCCGGTTCCGCGCTCCGCCTTCGGACGGGCGCTCGGCATGAGCGGCCTGGCGACGGCGATGATCGACCTGTCCGACGGCATGGCACAGGACCTGCGGCGCCTGTGCCGGGCCAGCCTCCGAGGAGCCGTCCTCCTGGAAGCGGCGCTGCCGGTGCACCCGGCCGCGGTCGCCGTCCTCGGCCGGACGCGGGCGTTCCGGGCCGCTCTCATGGGAGGCGAGGACTACGAGCTGCTGTTCTCCGCCCCGCTCGCGATCGAACGGCACCTGGCTCGCCTCGCGCGCCGCCTGCGGCTTCCGTTGGCGCGCGTCGGCCAGGTGCGCTCCCGCCGCGAGGGGATCCAGATCCTCGGCCGGGACGGCTGCTATCATCCACTGCCGCGCGGCGGGTTCGAGCATTTCCCCGCATGAGGGCCGGGGCCGCCGGAGGACAGTCTTGGCAAGACCGATGAGGGTCCGGTCGATGGCCGTGGCGGCGCTCGCCGTCCTGTCGCCTGTCGGAGAGGCGGCCGCCGTCACGTCGCCCGCGATCCCGGCGCTCGCTGCGGCGTCCGCCGCCGCCCCGGCGCTCCCCGAGCCGGACCGCATCCGGATCGCCGAGGCCTTCCGCATGGCCGACGCCCTGGGGAAAAGGGTCTGGCCCCACTGGGATGAGGCCCCGTTCGCGGTCCTGCTGGTCACGCCGGAGCACGAGTTCCTGATCCGCCACGCGTCGCCCACCTCCGACTTCAACCTCATCGGGGAGGACGCCCTCCTGAAGCAGAAGGTCTGGTTCCGGAAGCGGCAGTTCCCGACCAACCTCCTGGCCACCTTCCCGGCCGTGGGCGGCGTTTCGACGATCGTCATCGGGCAGGCGGAGGCCACGGAGTCGAAGACGTCCTCGCGCTGGGTGATCACGCTCCTGCACGAGCACTTTCACCAGTACCAGGACTCGCGTCCGGGGAACGACGCGGCCGTGAACGCCTTGGGGCTGGCGCGCGGCGACACGACCGGCATGTGGATGCTCGACTACGCGTTCCCGTATGCCGACCCGAGGCTCGGGACGCAGTTCCTGATCCTGGGGCGCTCTCTCGCCGCGGCCCTCGACGCCCGCGGGCGGCAGGACTTCGAGGCGAGGCTCGGCTCCCTGGTTGCGACGCGGGAGCGGGTGTACGCCGGGCTCGCTCCCGACGACCGCAGGTACCTCGCGTTCCAGATCTGGAAGGAAGGGATCGCTCGCTACACGGAATACCGGATCGCGTCCCTGGCGGCCTCCGACTACGAGCCGAGCGCCTCCTTCAGGGCGCTCAAGGACTACCAGCCGTTCGAGGCGATCGCCGACGGGATCCTGAGTGGCATCGAACGGGAGTTGGCCCGAATCCAGCTCGACAAGTCCCGGCGAACTGTCGTCTACAGTCTCGGCGCCGCGGAAGGGCTGGTGCTCGACGCTGCCCGGCCGGACTGGAGGGCGCTCTACTTCGAGGAGAGGTTCAGTCTGGACCGGCTGTTCACGGCCGCTCCAAGGAGGGAGCCATGATCGCACGCGTGTGGCACGGGGTCGTTCCGCTCGACAAGGCGGAGTCCTATGGCAGGTATCTGGCGGAGTCCGAGTTCGGAGTGCCGGACTACCAGCGCGTGCCAGGCAACCGGGGCGCCACGCTTCTCCGGCGCGTCGAGGAGGGCCGGGCCCACTTCCTGCTCATCTCGTTCTGGGACTCGCGCCAGGCGATCGAGGGCTACGCAGGACAGGAGATCGACCAGGTGCGTTACTTCCCCTTCGACCTGGAATGCCTCCTGGAGCCGGAGACGAATGTGGCTCACTACGAGGTCCTGGTCGCTCCCGGCGCCGGCGCCTCCTGACCCATGTCAGCCCGCCGTTCGAAAGCCCACCCCCAGCGCGTCCCCCGCGACGGACACGAGTCGGTGATCGTTCACTGGCGCAAGGAGCGGGCGATCCGCCGCGCCCTGCGCGGCCTCGCCCGTCAGCGGGTCGCGGCCATCCTGCAACCGGGGAACATGCTGGTCGTCGAGCGCGGCCCGTCCCGGAGAGAGCCGTCCGAGGCGGCCCTCAGGAGCTGCCACCTGAGAGGGTGGGCGGAGCCGATCGCCAACGCCGTTCGATCGGGCTCGTTGGGCCCCGACGGGACGATTCCCGAGGGCCAGGTCTACGATCGGGTCGGACCGATCTACCGCATCACGGACGCCGGGTGGCACGTGCTGCGGCGGACGCACATCTGGGTCATCTGGACCCTCCTTTTCTCGCTCCTGAGCCTGGTCGCCGCCATCCTCGGGGTCGTCGCGACTAAGCCGTGAGGACGGTCGGTTGACCGCCCGGCCACCCATCCGTATAAAGCGCTGGTGAACGAGACCGATCTGGTCCAGCGCGCCGCCGACGGGGACCTCGACGCCTTCACCCTCCTCGTTGAAAGTCGGCGCGAGCGCGTCTTCTGGATCGCCTATCACCTCGTGGGGGATCGCGAGCTGGCGCGGGACGTGACGCAGGAGGTGTTCCTGCGCCTGTTCCGCGTCATCCGGCGCTTCCGGAAAGGGGGGCGATTCGACGCCTGGCTCTACCGGATCACCGTCCACCTCGGGCTCGACGCCCTGCGCCGTGAGCGCCGCCACCGGCAGGCGGCCCCGCTCGAGGCGGCCTCAAACACTCCGGATCAGGCTTCGCTCCCCCCGATCGAGGACCTGCGCCAGCAGGAGGTGCGGCGCATCTTCGGACTCCTGTCGGAGAGCCTCGGTCGCAAGCAACGGGCGGCCTTTGTTCTGAGGGAGATCGAAGGCCTCCCGACCTCCGAGGTGGCGGAGATCCTGGAGACGACCGAATCGACCGTCAGGAACCACATCCTGCACGCCCGGCGCACGCTCCGGGAGGGGATCAGGACCCGGTTCCCCGAGTACGCCCCGAAAACTACCAAGGACTAGACGCTTCTTACCGTTCCTGCGTATGGGAGATGTTCGCCGGCTCTGCCGTTCGAGGGGGAGTGCGCCCATGACCGATGACACGTCGAAGACCGGCCGCGACTGCGACACCCTGCGGCCGCTCATCCAGGCTTGCGCTCGGGGGGATCTCGACGCCGCCCGCGAGGAAGCCCTGGTGGAGCATGCCGTTTCCTGCACCGGCTGCCGGGCAGCCCTGGAGCAGGCCGATCCCGCCGCGATTTTCACGCAGCTGCGCGGCCGGGTCCTCCCCTCGGAGCTCTGGCAGGGGTTCGATCGGAGCCTTCGGGAGCGCCTGGAAGTCGAGCGGCAGGAAGCAGGGCCGTGGTCCAGGGCCTGGGAAGCCCTGGGGTCGCTCCTGCGACCGCCGCGCCTGGCCTACGCCGCCCCCCTGGCCATCGTCTTCCTGCTGGGCGTGACAATCGTTGTCACACGTCCGGGCGCCCTGTTTCAAGGGCCGCGGACCCATCGCCCCGGGGGGCAGCGGTCCCCGTACGCCGTGCCCGTCGTCCCCAGACATGGCGCGCAGGGAGGGCAGACGGCCGGGGCCCTGCCGCCTCAGGTCGCGGGCCCGCGCGGAGCGGCCCTCGAGCCTCCGCCACTGGAGGAGGTCCGCTCGCCGGCGGCGCGGATCTACCGGTTCGATTTCGCCGATCGGGATTCCACCGCGATTTACATGGTCGTCGACGAGACGATCGAATTCTGAGGAAGGCCATGCGACATCCTCGTCCGGCATCGATCCTCCTGCTCCTGGCCCTCATGCTGCTGCCGCAGATGGCCGCCGTCGGCGACCCGACCGACGCCGGACTGGCCACCCGGGTCTTCACGCTGCGCTACAAGTCGGCCGACGAGGCCTACCTCCTGATCAGCCCGTGGCTGTCGCCGCGCGGCTCCATCCGCTCGCAGCCGCACCAGAAGACGCTCACCGTGGTCGACACGCCCGCGACCCTGCAGCGGATGGCGGGGCTGATCGACGGCTTCGACCTGCCGCCGCGCGTCGTGGAGGTCGCCGTGCAGCTGATCCTGGCCTCGGCGGAGGCCGGGTCCTCGGGCCCGCCGCCCCCGCCCATCCGCGGCGTCATCGAGAAGCTGAACGCCCTCAACACCCGCTGGAGCGATTACCGCCTGGTGGGGGACGCCCGGGTCCTGGGCACCGAAGGTGAGCGCAGCACGATGCGCGTTGGCGACGATTACAAGGTCGACTTCCGCATCGACCAGATCGCGGAGGAGAGCCGGGTCATCCGCTTCAAGCCGTTCGAGCTGTCGCGCCGCGAGGTGGCCGTGGAGGGGGCGGAGCGGTACGCTTCGATCGTCAACACCGTTCTCAACCTGCGCGACGCGCAGCTGTTCATCGTCGGCGCCTCGAAGATGGAGCGCAGCAACCGGGCGCTGTTCATGACCATCACCGCCTCGCTACCGAAGCCGTAGACGGGGAGCCGGAGACCGCCGCATGCCAGAGTTCATCGCCCGGATCGGCACGCCGGACGGCTCCATCCTCGAGCGCGCGTACACCTCGGACTCGGAGCGCTCGCTGCGCACGGAGCTGCAGCAGCAGTATCTCGTCCTCGCCATCCGCAAGAAGAGCACCTTCACCTCGCTCCTTCCGGGGTTCGGGCCGCGGCGCGGCATCAAGATGAAGGAGTTCCTGCTGTTCAACCAGGAGCTGGCGTCGCTCCTGAAGGCCGGGCTGCCGATCCTCTCGAGCCTCGACATCCTCACCGAGCGCCGGAAGAACCCGGTGTTCAAGAAGTCGCTCCTCGAAGTGCGGGACAAGGTGCGCGGCGGGGCGTCCCTCTCGGAGGCCTTCACGGAGCAGGGAGAATTGTTCCCGAGGATCTACTGCTCGACTCTGGCGTCGGGGGAGCGCTCGGGCGAGGTGGCGGGCGTCCTGCTGCGATACATCGCCTATCAGAAGACCTTGCTGGCGACGCGCCGCAAGGTGATCGCGGCCCTGATCTACCCGGCCTGCCTGTTCCTCATGTCGATCGCGGTCATCGGCATCCTGGTCACCCTGGTGGTGCCGCAGTTCGTCGACTTCTATGGGGACCTGGGGGCCGACCTGCCGCTCATCACGCGGCTGCTCGTCGGGCTGTCGACGCTCGTCACCGACTACGCGCTGGTGGTCCTCGCGGTCCTCATCGGCCTCGCCATGGCCTTCCGGGCCTGGAGGCGAACCGATGGCGGCCGGCTGTCGATCGACCGATTCAAGCTGCGCCTGCCGCTCCTCGGCGGCATCCTGACCAAGTTCTCCGGCAGTCGCTTCGTGCGCACCCTCGGGACGCTCCTGGCGGGGGGCATTCCGGCGGTGTCGGCGATCGGCATCGCCGGCCGGGCGGTCGGCAACCTGGAGTTCGAGCGCCAGCTCCTGGACGTCGAGCGCAAGGTGCGCGAGGGATCGAGCCTCTGGCAGTCGCTCGAGGCGACATCCCTGTTCTCGGACATCGCGATCGAGATGGCCAAGGTCGGCGAGTCGACCGGTGCTCTGAGCGAGATGCTGATCAACGTGGCCGAGTTCTACGACGAGGAGATCGACACCAGCCTGTCCACGATCATGTCGCTGCTCGAGCCGCTCATGCTCATCTTCATGGGGTTCATCGTGGCGATGATGATGCTGGCCATCTACCTGCCGCTGCTGCGCAGCTACTCGCAGGCGGTGACCTGAAGGAGACGCCATGGCGACGGCGACGAAAGACGGTTCGGCGGTCCGACTTCCCGAGGGGGAGGGCGGCACGGGTCCGACGGCCCTGGGCGAGGAGTCCGAGGCGCAGCGCACCGCGGCGCGGCTGGGGATCCCGTACGTCGACCTGACGGATTTCCCGATCGATCACGACCTGTTCCGCACCATCCCCGTCGAGATGATGTTCCGCTACAACTTCATCCCGTGGAAGGAGGAGAACGACCGCCTGGTCGTGGTGATCGCGGACCCCTCGGACGTGCTGATGGTGGACGAGCTCGAGACGCTGCTCGATCGCCCGCTGACCGTCTGCGTGGGAACCCGGCACGCCATCAACGAGGTCCTCAAGAAGTCGGAGTCGGGGCAGCGCGTGCTGGAAGCAGCGACCGAGGAGTTCCGGATCCAGGTGATCCGGGACGACGAGGAGGAGGGGGACGAGGCGTTGTCGATCGACAAGCTGACCTCGGCCGACTCGCCGATCATCAAGCTCGTCGACTCGACGGTGTTCAACGCGCTGCAGCGCCGCGCCTCCGACATCCACATCGAGACGCGCGATCGCGAGGTCATCATCAAGTATCGGGTCGACGGCGTGCTCTACCAGGCGATGGACCCGATCGACAAGCGGTTCCATTCGTCGATCATCTCGCGCATCAAGGTCATGTCCGAGCTGGACATCGCGGAGAAGCGCATCCCCCAGGACGGTCGCTTCAAGCTCAAGATCAAGGGCCGCACCATCGACTTCCGCGTCTCGATCATGCCGTCGGTCCACGGCGAGGACGCCGTGATCCGCATCCTGGACAAGGAGTCGGTCAACGAGGAGTTCGCGGAGCTGCGGCTGGACGTCCTCGGGTTCACCCCCGACGATCTCCGCCGGCTCCGCAAGTTCATCCGCGAGCCCTACGGCATGGTGCTCGTGACGGGCCCCACCGGCTCCGGGAAGACCACGACCCTCTACGCGGCGCTCTCCGAGATCCGATCCAGCGAGGACAAGATCATCACCATCGAGGACCCCGTCGAGTACCAGCTCCCGGGGATCACCCAGATCCCGGTCAACGAGAAGAAGGGCCTCACCTTCGCCCGGGGGCTGCGGTCGATCCTCCGGCACGACCCGGACAAGATCATGGTGGGGGAGATTCGCGACGAGGAGACGGCGCAGATCGCCATCCAGTCGGCCCTCACCGGGCACCTCGTGTTCACGACCGTGCACGCCAACAACGTCGTCGACGTGCTCGGCCGGTTCCTCAACATGAAGGTCGAGCCATACAACTTCGTCTCGGCGCTCAACTGCGTCGTGGCGCAGCGGCTGGTGCGCATCATCTGCCCCAAGTGCCGGCAGGAGGTGCGCTACACGGCGGAGACGCTCCGGGATTCGGGCATCGATGGCAAGCACGCGCAGGAGACCTTCTACGAGGGGAAGGGGTGCGTCGATTGCAACGGGACCGGCTACATGGGGCGCATGGCGATCGCCGAGATCCTCGACATGAGCGACCGGATCCGGGAGCTGATCCTCGACCGCAAGTCGGCCGCGGAGATCAAGCGGGCGGCGCGCGAGGAAGGCATGACGTTCATGCGCGAGGCGGCGGTGCACCGCGTCCTCGAAGGGCGCACCACGCTGCGCGAGATCAACAAGGTCACGTTCGTCGAGTGAGGGAGGCGTAGCCGGCGTCATGGGGTTGAAGCAGAGTCTGGAGCGGATGCGGGCGCTGTTGGACGGCACCACGCTGGATTCGCGCCTGGCCCCCGCCTACCCGAGCCTCGCGATCGAGATCGATCCGGACCGAATCGCCGGCGTGCGGCTGCACCCGGACCGCAAGGACGGGCGCGTGGTCATGCGCCGGGCGGCGTGGGCCGACCTGCCGCCCGGATGCATCGAGCCCTCGCTCAGCCAGCCGAACATCGTCGACCCGAAGCCGGTCGCCAAGGCGATCGACGAGGTCCTGCGCTCCCTGGGGTCGGGTGAGCACCGGGCCTCCCTGATCCTGCCGGATCACGTGGCGCGCGTGTCGATCCTGGGCTTCAACGTGCTGCCGGGCACGCGCCGGGAGCTCCAGGAGATGGTGCGCTTCCGGATGTCCAAGTCGTTGCCGTTCAAGACCGAGGAGGCGGCGCTCGACGTCATGCCGATCGGGGGTGCTGTGGGCGCCGTGCAGGGGCCGGTGGCCGGCTCGGTGCTGGCGGTCTTCATGCACCAGCCGGTCCTGGAGCAGTACGAGGCACTCCTTGTGGAGCGCGGGTACTGGCCGGGCCTGGTCGCGCTCTCGACCTTCGAGCTGTTCAACCTGTTCCGGAAGCAGCTCGAGGAAGGCGACCACAGCACCGACCGGCTGCTGCTCAACCTGACGCGCCGGTACCTGTCGATCCTGATCCTGAGCCGCGGGCAGATCCTCTTCTACCGCTGCAAGCCGCACGCGAGCGGGACCGACCTCACGGCGGACGTGACCGGGCTCCGGCGGGAGCTCTACACGTCGCTCGCGTTCTACCAGGAGAAGCTCCTCGGGCGCGGCATCGGCGCCGCCTGGCTGCGCACCTCGGGCGTGCCCGCGGAGCCGATCCTCGAGGCGGTGCAGGCCGAGACCGGTTGCGCCGCGGCGCAGCTGCGGCTCATGGATCGGGTGACCCCCGGCGATTCGGTCTCGCTCGATCCGGAGCAGGCGGACCTGGTGGCGCCCGCGGTCGGGGCGGCGGCCGGGAGACTCTCGTGAGGCCGGTCACCCTCAACCTGGCGAGCCGGCCGTTCCGGAACAACACCGTGGTCGGCTCCGTCCTCGGCATCGCGGGCATAGCACTCGTCCTGGCCTCGGCGTACAACCTCTACGTCTTCCTGAGCTACGGCAGCAGCTACGCCCAGCTGCAGCGCGAGCAGGCCGACGATCGGGTCAAGATCGCCTCCCTCCAGGTGGAGGAGCGGCGGCTGGTGGAGGAGATCCGCAAGCGGAACTTCAAGAAGGTCTTCGAGGAGGGGAAGATCGCCAGCGAGCTCATCGTCAAGAGCGCCTTCTCCTGGACCCGGCTCTTCAACACCCTCGAGACCGTGGTGCCGCCGGACATCGTCATGACCGCGATCCGCCCCAACATCACGAACGAGGGGATCGTCATGCGGATCGAGGGCGTCGCCAAGAACCACGGCGCGCTCCTGACGTTCGAGACGCGGCTGCAGCAGAGCCCCGTCTTCGCGAAGGTCTTTCCGGCCAACGAGCGCCGTCTCAACCCCAGCCTGCCGGACATCACCTTCCTGCTGACCTGCGACTACCTGCCGAAGCGTGAGGTGGCGCAGGACCAGGTGGCGGGCGCTGCGAAGGATGGCGCCGCCGGGAAGGCCGCGGCCGGCGAGGCCGCGGCCGGGGCGCCGGCGCCTCCTGGCGCGCCGCCCGAGCAGCAGGCGGCCGCGGCTCCTCCGGACGCCTCCGCGAAGAAGGCGCCCGCGCCGGCTCCGGCGGGGACCATCGTCGGGCGCGACGGGCAGCCGCGCGAACGCCGCGCCGCCGGGTCGCCGACCCTGGCCCCCGGCTCCTTCTACGTACCGGCGCTCGAGGCGGCGCCGGCGAAGCTCGCCAGCCACAAGGCGCCAACCCGCGGGGACGCGCGGATGGCCCGGGAGGAGGCTGCAACGAAGAGCCCGACGGTCCCAGCGCCCGCCGGGCCCCAGAAGCGCGCCGCGGCGACGCCGCCGTCTGCGAACACCATGGCGCGGAACGGCGACCCGTCCGGCGCCAGCCAGGCGCCGCCGGTCAGGGCCCCGCAGGGACCGAAGGGTTACGACCCGAACGTGCCCCACACGATGCCGCCCGACAAGCAGGCGGCGCTCGCGGCGGCCCAGGCCAGGGCCGACAACAAGTCCGTGGCCGCCATCCGCCTCGACGTGCCTCTCACCTTCGTGGCCCGGCCGGTGGGGGAGGTCTACCAGCGTCTCTCGGAGGCCCACGGCGTGCGGTTCGATCTCGATGGCAGCGTCGACCGGAACGCTCCCGTGACGCTCAACCTGCGCGGCCGGAAGCTCGAGGATGCCATCCTGCTGGTGGCCGGGACGGCGCGCCACAAGGTGAAGCGCGTGGCGGACGGCGTCTACAGGGTCACTCCGGACGAGGGGGGCCGTGGGATGGGCGAGCCGCCGGTCAGCGAGGAGCCGATCAGGGAGGGCGGATCATGAGCCGCGACGCCTCCTCCGGCCGCAAGCGCTTCGACCTGCGCCAGGACTTCGGGCGCGTCGTCGCCATCCTGGCGGTCCTGCTCCTCCTGAACGTCGGCTTCTACATGTTCCTGAACCTGCCCCGCCTGCGGGCCCTCTCCGACCTGACCTCCGGCCGGGACTCCGTGCGCGGCACGCTGATCGAGATCAGCAGGAGCTGTCAGTCGATGCAGGAGCTGGTGACGCGCTACGACGACGAGAGCGCGCGGCTCGAGCGCTTCTATGTCGATCGCCTGGGCACCCAGATGGAGCGGATGACGCGCATCCAGCAGGCCGTCCGCGCCATCGCCACCGAGTTCCGCATCGATCCGGAGTCGATCGACTACAACACCGCGGAGATCGAGAAGAGCGACCTGACGCGCTTCCAGATCACCATCCCGCTGGTCGGCGGCTACCCGAACCTGCGCCACTTCATCGAGCGGGTGGAGACGGCTCCCTACCTGGCGATCATCGACAGCGTGGAGCTGTCCGGCTCGCGCGAGGGAGGCGCGATGCTCAGCCTGACGATCCGCATCTCCACCTACTTCCGGGCGCCCGCGCTGTTGCCGGAACCCGCGGCGAATCCCGGATCGCCCGGGGAGGAGCCCCAGGCGCCCGCGGCGCGTCCCGCGGGCCCGGCGGAGCCCACGCCCCAGGACGCGGCGGCGGCGTCATGAGGCGCGCGTCGTGGGGGAGGATCGAGTCGTGAGGGAGTTCCTGGAGAAACGCAAGGAGCTGGTGCTCGGGGTGATGCTGGTCCTGCTCGCCGCGGCCGTCTGGCACAACCTGGCCGGCGGCGGGGCCGGCGCCGGAGCGGCCGGAGTGGCCGCCGGGGCGGGCCGGGTCGCGCGGCCCGACCTCGCGACCCTGCGGCTCTTTCCCGTCGACTGGTCGGCCCTGGAGC
>DASRJX010000255.1:0-10206 GCA_035649235.1 Candidatus Cryosericum sp. | reverse complement strand
CCGCCCCGAGGGTCACCTCGCTCCCTTCCGGCGGGAGGAGCATCCGGCCCCTCCGGCCGTGGAACAGCGCCAGGATGTTGGCCTTCTTCTCCGTCGGCTTGCGGAATTGCAACTTCACGAGGAACAGGACGTACTCCTCCCCGTCCCGGAATACCACCATTCCCTGGCCCTTGGGGCTCAGATTGAGATCCCGGAAATCGATGCGCAGCTGGGGCGCTGGCGAATCCCCCTTGAGTGGGGTGACCACATCGACCAGGGCGAGCCTCTCCTCTCCGTCCTTCACGCGCACGTGCACCACCATGTCGGCCCGGGCGATCATCTGGAAGAGCGTCAGCCGCTCGTACTCGACCGATCGCTCCAGCTCGTCGGCCGCCGCCTGTCCGAGGAGCAACGCGAACGCCCAGCAGATGCCGCAGGCCAGCCGCCGGGCCCGCATCAGAAGGCCCCCCTCCCACCGGGATTTCCATCGGCGCCGGGGGCCTGCGAGGGAGCCGCCCGCAGCGATTGGATCCGCTCGCGCAGATCGGCCTGGTCCGGCTTGAGTCGCAGCGCCTCCTCGAACGACGCGATGGCTTCCGAGGTGCGCCCGATCCGGAGATAGACCTCCCCCATGAGGACGCGGAGATCCGGACTCGAGGGGGCCTTCTTCGATCCCTGAACGAGGAGATCGAGGGCCTCGGACTCGCGCGAGAGATCGACGAGCCGGCGCGCCAGGTTGAGATAGGCCGGGACGTACGTCGGATCGAGCGCCAGCGCGCGCCGGATCTCGGTCTCCCCCGCCTCCGCCGACCCGGACTTGAGGAGCGCCAGGCCGAGATTGTGGTGCACGTCCGCATAACCGGGGTCCAGATCGGCGGCCTTACGGTAGGCGGCGATCTCCTCGTCCACCCGCCCGAGGCGCCCCAGGGCCGCTCCCAGGTTGTTCCAGGCCGAGGCGTAGGACGGGTCGAGCGTCGTCGCCCGCTCCAGCTCCTGGCGCGCTTCGTCGTACCGTTCCATGAGGTAGAGGAGCCCTCCGAAGTTCGTGCGCACCGGAACGTTGCCGGGGTCGCGCCGCAGGGCGTTGCGGAACTGCGCCTCCGCTTCCTTGAGCTGCCCCGACTCCTCCAGGACCAAGGCCAGGTTGCTGTACGAGCCCGGGAAATTGGGATCGGCCTGGATGGCGCGCCGGAACGCCGCGACGGCTTCTTCCTTCCGGCCGCGATCTTTCATGATGACGCCGATGTTGTTGTGCGCTTCCGCGTAGTCGGCGTCGACGGCGACGACGCGCCGGAACTCCTCCAGCGCCTCGTCGCTCCGCCCCCTCTTCTGGTGGAGGATCCCCAGGCTGTTGCGCGCGTCAGCGAAGTTCGGCTCGTACCCGAGGGCCCGGCGAAAGTGCTCCTCCGCTTCGTCGAGACGGCCCTGGTCCATGGCGATGTTCCCCAGGAGGTTCTCGGCCTCCTTGGATCGGGGCTGGAGCTTCAGATGCTCGCCGAGCGCGCGCGTCGCCGCGGCGTAGTCCTTCTTCTTGTAGTGGGCCCGCGCGATGTTGAGCCGGGCGATAGCGGGGTTCTCCGAGGCGGTGAGAGCCTGCTCGAACTCGGCGATAGCCTGGTCGTACTTCCCCTCCCCCAACAGGATCGTGCCGCGATTGTTGTGGGCGTTCGCGGTCTCCCCTCCCGCCAGGTAGCCGAGCGAGCGGAGCTTCTCGATGCGCTCGGAGTCCCCCGTCGAATCATCCGGCGCGTCGCTTTCGCCCGCGGCCTCCTCCCGCGTGGCCGTGGCCTCAGCCCGCAGACCGGATTCCCAGGTCGGCACGTAGCGCTCCGGGTGCCGCTGCAGGAAACCAGGATCGAAGGCCTCCGTGATCGGGCGTCCGTCCATGTCCTCGCCGACAGGGAGGCCGAAGAGCCGCAGGATCGTCGGCGTCACGTCGAGCACCGAAGCCTCGTCGAGAGACGCTCCACGCCGGAACGCCGGTCCGTGGAGGATGAGGATGCCGTACTTACGGTGCCAGTCGGCGGCCCCTCCGTAACCGATCCGGGATTCGGTGAGCGGACGGTTCTCCCCCGTCCGGAAGCCGTGATCGGAGACCACGATGATGGTGTCGGGCCGGAGATCCCCAATCAGGCGGCCGAGCTCTCCGTCGATGTAGCCGTAGTACTCGTCGACGGTACGTCCGAAGCGCTGCCGCGCCTCCGGGTCGGAGCCCTGCAGGGGCGGCGGAGCGTACGGCATGAACAGGTGGGCCACCGTGTCGGTCCCCTCCAGATAGACGGCCGTGAAATCGACCGGATGGCGCCCCGTGAGCGCCCGCGTCGCGGCCAGGTAGGTCCGCGTGGAGGCGAGCAGGGTCTTGAAGTCGTCGACCATCTTGCTCTGGGCGGCCGGCAGGCCGCTCGCGTCGGGAGGCAGCCGCATGAAGGGACGGAGATCCTGATCCGTGATCGCTTCCGGCGCCACGGTCAGCGACTGCACCACACCGTCGAACGCCTCAGGGTAGACCTTGCCGCGGCGCGCCTGCTCCTCCGCCGGTCGCGCCCCGAAGAGCTGGTAGGCCACGCGGTCCGAGACGATGAAGCCGTCGACCTTCTCGGAGGGATAGGTGGCCCACCAGCCGACGATTCCGACCTTCACGCCGCTCTCGGTGAGGACGTTCCAGATCGCCTTGACCTTGCGTCGCGTCGAGGTCACGGGCACCCGCTCCCCCTCTCTTTCGGTCGCGGCCACGAAGTCCAGGATGCCGTGCCTGGCCGGAACCACGCCCGTGGCGATGCTGGTCCAGATGACCGGCGACAGCATCGGCGAGATGGTCCGCAGCCTCGCGCGAACGCCTTCGCGAGCCAGGCGCGCCAGGGTCGGAAGCCGGCCCGACGCGATGAGCGGATCGATGATGTTCCAATCGGCGCCGTCGAGGCCGACGAAGAGCACCCGTCCCCCGGGGCGCTGCTCCGCCGTCTGTCCCGAAGCGGCCGCAGCGTCCTCCTCCTGCAGGATCCGGACTCCGACCTCGCATGACAGCAGGACCAGGCCGGCTTCGCGGCAACGCTCCGTGAGGTCGCGGCTGAGGGAGGCGCGCAGGTCCTCCGTGCGGGTGCCCGAGACCTCGGCGTAGGACGCCCGCGACATCTCCGCCCGCAGCGCGTCGAGCGTCCAGCGGCGCAGGCTCACGCTCTCGAAGCGCGGGCCGAGCGAGCGGTGCACCTGGAGCACCCGTTCGGGCGCGACCTGGTAGCGCAGGGTGACGTCGGCCAGCAGGGCCGTGCCGTCGCGCGTGGCCAGAGGCTCGCGTGCGCCGCCCGCCGCGACCGACAGCGTCGCGGGACGCACGGGGTAGCTGCTGATGCGGAGGAGCCCCGGCGGCGCCAGGTGCCATCCTGGTTCGAGGACGCGGGGTGAGACGAGGCCCAGCCGCGAATCGAGTATGGCGACGCGATCGTCGCCGGCGGTGCGCCGCACGCCGCAGAGGAGCCAGCAGGAGACGACGACGAGCGCGATGCCTAGAGGGATCCTCGATCGTCGGAAATCGTCGAGCCGCATGGGACCGCCCGGCGCGGCGGAGGACGTCCGCCTAGGTGCCCTCGGACCAGCTCGACAGGTAGGTGGTCTGGTCCGCCGTCAGGGCGTCGATCGTGACGCCCATGCTCGCCAGCTTGAGGCGAGCGATCTCCCGGTCGATCGGTCCCGGAACGGGATAGACCTTCTTGTCCAACCGGCTTCCCTCGCGCGCCAGGTACTCGATGGAGAGGGCCTGGTTGGCGAACGACATGTCCATGACCGCCGCCGGATGCCCCTCCGCGGCGGCGAGGTTGATCAGCCGGCCCTCGCCGAGGAGGTTGATGCGCCGGCCGTCCTTCAGACGGTACTGGTCGACGAAGTCGCGCAGCCGCTCGCGCCGTCCGGCGGCCAGCGCCTCGAGCGCCGGGATGTCGATCTCGACGTTGAAGTGGCCCGAATTCGCGATCACCGCGCCGTCCTTCATCGCCTCGAAGTGCTCGCGCCGCAGGACGTGCTTGTTTCCCGTCAGGGTGATGAAGATGTCGCCACGTCCGGCCGCCTCCCCCATCGGCATGACGGCGAAGCCGTCCATGACGGCCTCCATCGCCTTCACCGGATCGATTTCGGTCACGATCACATGCGCCCCGAGACCGCTCGCGCGCTGCGCCACGCCGCGGCCGCACCAGCCGTAGCCGACGACCACCACCTTGAGGCCTGCGATCAGGAGGTTGGTGGCGCGGATGATCCCGTCGAGCGTGCTCTGGCCCGTGCCGTAGCGGTTGTCGAAGAAGTGCTTCGTCTGGGCGTCGTTGACGGCGATGATCGGATACTGGAGGACCCCTTCCGCCGCCATGCTGGTGAGGCGGATCACGCCGGTCGTCGTCTCCTCCGTACCGGCCACCACAGCCGGCAGCAGGTCCCGGCGCTTCGAGTGCAGCACCGTGACCAGGTCGGCGCCGTCGTCCATCGTCATCTGCGGGGCCGACTCGAGCGTCGACAGGATGTGCTTGTAGTAGGTGTCGTTGTCCTCGCCCTTGATGGCGTAGGTGGCGATGCCGTACAGGTCGACGAGAGCGGCCGCGACCTCGTCCTGGGTCGACAGCGGGTTGCTGGCGCAGAGTCGCACCTCGGCCCCGCCCGCCGCGAGCGTGCGCGCCAGGTTCGCCGTCTCGGAGGTGACATGCAGGCAGGCGGCGATCCGCAGGCCCTTGAGAGGCGTCTCCTTCTGGAAGCGCTCCCGGATGGCCCGCAGCACGGGCATCTGGGCATCGGCCCACTCGACGCGCGTCCCCCCCTTCGCCGCGAAGGACACGTCCTTGACTTCGAATCCCTTCGGTCGCGCCACGATTCCCTCCTAGCCGAGGCCGGCCGCCCGGCGCAGCGCCTCGGCCCTGTCGGTCTTCTCCCACGTGAACCCCGGCCCGCTCCGGCCGAAATGGCCGTAGGCCGCGGTCTTGAGATAGACCGGGCGGAGCAGGTCGAGAGACTCGATGATCTCCCGGGGCTTCAGCCCGAACTGATCGCGGATGAGCGCCACCAACTTGTCGTCGGCCACCTTGGCCGTGCCGAAGGTGTCGACCATCACGGACACGGGATCGGCCACGCCGATGGCATAGGCGATCTGCACCTGGACCCGCTCGGCCAGCCCTGCCGCCACCACGTTCTTGGCGATGTAGCGCGCCATGTAGGCCGCCGATCGGTCGACCTTGGTGGGGTCCTTGCCGGAGAAGGCGCCCCCTCCGTGCGGCGCGTAGCCTCCGTAGGTGTCGACGATGATCTTGCGACCTGTGACCCCGGTGTCCCCCTGGGGTCCGCCGATCACGAAGCGGCCCGTCGGATTGATGTGGACCTTCGTCTTGCCGTCCCGAAGCCCTTCGCCGATGACCGGGCGGATGACTTCGGCCTCCAGGTCCCTCCGCAGGTCCTCGATCTTCGCCTCCTCCGCGTGCTGCGTCGACAGCACGATCGCCTCGACGCGCATCGGGCGGCCGTCCTGATACTCGATCGTCACCTGAGACTTCCCGTCCGGCCGCAGGTAGGGGAACTGACCGCTCCTACGCACCTCCCCCAGCCGCTGCGCCAGCCGGTGGGCCAGCTGGATCGGCATCGGCATGAGCTCCGGCGTCTCACGGCAGGCGTAGCCGAACATCATCCCCTGGTCCCCCGCGCCTCCGGTATCGACGCCCATGGCGATGTCGGGAGACTGCCTGTCGATGGTCACCAGGACGCCGCAGGTGTCGGCATCGAAGCCGTAGTCGGCCCGCGTGTAGCCGACCTGACGGATCGTCTCCCGCACGACCGCGGGGATGTCGATATAGGCCCGCGTGGTCATCTCGCCGGCCACGATGCCGAGCCCGGTCGTGACGAGGGTCTCGATGGCCACGCGCGATTTCGGATCGCTCTTCAGAGCCTCATCGAGGATGGCGTCCGAGATCTGATCGGCGATCTTGTCCGGATGCCCTTCCGTGACCGACTCGGACGTGAACAGGTGCCTGCCCTTCACCATGCAGAACCCCTCCTGACCGCAGCGACGTGCCGGGGCGTAACGATAGACCTACCAAGGAGAAGCGGTAAGGATAAGGGACGGTGACGCGGCCTGTCAACGGAATCTTACGGCGCCCTTCCCCAGGATCCCCTCGAGGGCCAGCGTCAGGTCCCGGCTGGGCGACACCTTGAGGGCGCCAGCCGCCTTGAGGGTCGCCCTGAAGGCGCTCGGCCGGGTGACCTCGACGTAGACCGGACAGGGTCCGGGGCGGTCCCGGAGCAGAGCCTTGACCTGCTCCATGACCAGAGGCTCCAGCTCCCCGTCCGGCACCTTCAGGACCACCTCGCGGGCCTTCTTCTCCTCGGCCTGCTCGAGCGGGAGGATGCTCTCCGCGATGATCCGGCGCCGGTCCTCGTCTATCTCCACGGTCCCGGTCACCAGCACCGGGGCGTCCTCCTCCAGGGTGGATCGGTGTTTGGCGTAGGTCTCCGGGAAGACGATCACCTCGACCGCCCCGTCGAGGTCCGCCAGGTTGAACACCGCCATGGCGTCCCCTTTCCGGGTCCGGCGCCGCTTCAGAGAGGAGACGATTCCGGCCAGGGTCGCCTTGCACGGCTGACGGACCTCGTTGAGCCCGTTAGCGGTGTGCGAGACGAGTCCGCGGATGCGTGGAGCCTCGTCCTGGAGCGGGTGTCCGCTGAGGTAGAGCCCCAGCGTCTCCTTCTCGTGGGCCAGGAGCTCCGCCTTGGGCCACTCCCCCGCCTCTGGTAGCGACGGGTCGGCCGCGGCGCCACGGGGGCCACCGAACAGACCGGCCTGTCCGCTCTCCCGATCGCTCTTGGCTTTCTGCGCCATCTCGATCGCGACGTCGACGCCCTGGACCAGCGCCGCACGACTCGACCCCAGGCCGTCGAAGGCGCCGGCCTTGATCAGCGACTCGAGCACCCGCTTGTTGACCGTCCTCAAGTCGACGTCCCGGCAGAGGGCGGAAAGCGATCCGATGCTTCCCAGGGCCCGGCGCGCCTCCAGGACCGCCAGCACGGCCCCCTCCCCAACGTTCTTCACCGCCCCGAGACCGAACCGGATCCCGTCCGGCTCCACGGTGAAGTCGATGTCGGATCGATTGACGTGCGGCGCCAGGACCGGCAGCCCCATGGCCCGGCAGGCGTTGACGTACTTGACGACGTTGTCCGTGTTCTCCTTCTCCGCGGTCAGGAGGGCCGCCATGAAGTGCCGCGGATGGTGCGCCTTGAGCCAGGCGGTCTGATAGGCCACCAGCGCGTAGGCCGTGCTGTGAGCCTTGTTGAACCCGTATCCGGCGAAGTACTCCATGAGGTCGAAGATCTTCCGGGCGTCCTTCTCGGCCAGGCCGCGCTCCTTCGCGCCGGAGACGAACCGGTCGCGCTGCGCCGCCATGACCTCGCGCTTCTTCTTGCCCATCGCCCGCCGCAGCAGGTCGGCTTCACCGAGGGTGAAGCCGGCGAGCCGCGAGGCGATCTGCATGACCTGCTCCTGGTAGACGATGACGCCGTAGGTCACCCCCAGGATGTCCTCCAACTGCGGCACGATGTACTCGATAGGCTTGCGCCCGTGGCGTCGCTCGATGTAGTCGTCGATCATGCCGGAGCCGATGGGGCCGGGACGGAACAGCGCGTTGAGCGCGATGAGGTCCTCGAACCGGTCCGGCTTCAGCTTCCGGAGGATGTCCTTCATGCCAGAGGACTCGAACTGGAACACGCCATCGGTGCGCGCCGCGGCGAACAGCGCATAGGCCTCGGGGCTGTCGAGCGGCAGGTGCTCCATGTCCGGGGCGGAGCCTGTCTCCCGACCGACGCGCCCGACGCAGTCCTGGATCAGCGTCAGCGTCTTGAGCCCGAGGAAGTCCATCTTCAGCAGGCCGATCGACCCGATCTCGTCCATGGCGTACTGCGTGACGATCTCGTTGTCCTTGGTCCTCCCGAGAGGCGAGAATTCGACGATGGGCCGCGGCGAGATGACCACGCCCGCCGCGTGCACCGAGGCATGCCGCGTGAGCCCCTCGAGGCGCCGCGAGACGTCCAGGAGCTGCCGGATGCGCTCGTCCTTCTCGTGCAGCTGCCGGAGCGGAGGCGACTGCTGCAGCGCCTTGTCGATGGTCATGTCGAGCTCGGCCGGCACCATCTTCGCGATCCGATCGCACTCCCCGTAGGGAACGTCCAGCCCGCGGCCCGCGTCGCGGATGACCGCCTTGGCGCCCATGGTGGCGAAGGTGATGATCTGCGCGACGTTGTCGCGTCCATACTTCTCGCGCACGTAATCGATCACCTGGCCGCGGCCCCGGATGCAGAAGTCGATGTCGATGTCCGGCATGGTGATCCGCTCCGGGTTCAGGAAGCGCTCGAACAGAAGGTCGTATTCGAGGGGATCGACGTCGGTGATCTGCAGGCAGTAGGCGACCAGGGATCCGGCCGCCGACCCGCGGCCCGGTCCGACGGGAATCCCCTGATCCCGCGCGTACTTGATGAAGTCCCAGACGATCAGGAAGTACCCCGGGAATCCCATCCGGAGCACCATCTCGATCTCGCTCTCGAGACGCGTCCTGTAGCCTTCGATCGGGACCCTCAGCCGGCCCTGGCGCTCGAGATCCTTCCAGTGCCGCAGGCGCCGCTCGAAGCCCTCGAGCGTGACCTGCCGGAAGTAGCCCTCCGTCGTGGCGCCCTCGGGGACCTGGAAGTGCGGCAGAAGGTTCCGCCCCTTCTCGAGGGTCAGGCTGCAGCGCTCGGCAACGCGGAGCGTGTTCTCGACCGCCTCGGGGAGCTCCCGGAAGAGGTCGCGCATCTCCTGCGGCGACTTGAAGTAGTGCTCCTGCGTGAAGCGCATCCGGTCGGCGTCTTTCACCGTTTTGCCGGTCTGGATGCAGATCAGGATGTCGTGCGCGAAGTGATCGTCCTTGCGCAGGAAGTGGCAGTCGTTCGTCGCCAGGAGAGGGATGGACAGCCGCCGGCCGAGGTCGACGAGCGCCGGGTTCAGCGCCTTCTCCTCGGGGAGCCCCTGGTCCTGGATCTCCAGGAAGAAGTTCTCGGCCCCGAAGATCTCGCGGTACTCCGCCGCCACCCGCTCGGCGCGCGCCTTGTCGCCCCCCAGAATGAGCTGCGGGATCTCCCCTCCCAGGCAGGTGGAGGTGGCGATCAGGCCCGCCGCGTTCGCGGCCAGGAGCTCCCGATCGATGCGCGGCCGGTAGTAGTACCCCTCGAGGAAGCCTGCGGTCGAGAGGCGCATGAGGTTCCGGTACCCCTCGTTGTCGCGCGCCAGCAGCAGGAGATGGTAATAGGGCTTCCGGCCCGGTCCCTGGGGCGTGCGGTCGGTGCGGCGTCCGGGGGCCAGGTAGGTCTCGCACCCGAGAATCGGCTTGATCCCCTTCTCGGCGGCCGCCTCGAAGAACGGGATGGCGCCGAAGAGGTTGCCGTGGTCGGTGATCGCCAGGGCCGGCATCTCGAACCGGACCGCCTGCTCCACCATCTCTTCCAGGCGCTGCGCCCCGTCGAGAAGGGAGTACTGCGAGTGGTTGTGCAGGTGGACGAAGCTCCCCTCGGCCGGCATCAGCTCACTCCCACTCGATGGTCGCCGGGGGCTTGCTGCTGACGTCGTACACCACCCGGTTGATGCCCCGCACCTCGTTGACGATGCGCGACGAGACCCGCGCCAGGAACTCATGCGGCAGGCGCGCCCAGTCGGCGGTCATGAAATCGTCCGTCGTCACCGCCCGGATCGCCGCCACATTCTCGTAGGTGCGGCCGTCTCCCATCACCCCGACCGACTTCACGGGTAGCAGCACGACGAACGCCTGGGCGACGCCGTCGTAGAGCCCATCTGCGACGAGCTCGTCGATGAAGATGGCGTCGGCCCTACGGAGGAGCGCGAGCCGGTCGCGCGTCACCTCCCCGAGGATCCGCACCGCCAGTCCGGGCCCCGGGAACGGATGGCGCATGACGAACCGCCGGTCGAGCCCGAGCTCGAGGCCGACGCGCCGCACCTCGTCCTTGAACAGCTCCCGGAGCGGCTCCACGAGCTTGAACGTCATGGTCGTGGGCAATCCGCCCACGTTGTGGTGCGTCTTGATGGTCGCCGAGGGGCCGCGGTGCGACACGGACTCGATGACGTCCGGGTACAACGTGCCCTGGGCCAGCCACGGGATGTCGCCCAGCTGTCGCGCCTGCTCCTCGAACACCGCGATGAACTCGGCGCCGATGCGCTTGCGCTTG
>DASRJX010000254.1:0-20653 GCA_035649235.1 Candidatus Cryosericum sp. | reverse complement strand
CCCGCAGACATAGCCAAAGTAGACATCCGGCAGCCAGTGAGCGTCGACGTTGATGCGCTGCAGCGCCACCAGCCCCGCGCCGCCGTAGAGTGCGACCGCGCCGAATCGCTTCCAGAAGCGGACGGACGTCCGATCGTCGTCGCCGGGCAGGAGATGGCGCTCGATGACCGGCGCCAGGATCGAGGTGGCGATGACGACGTCGCCGGAGACGCTGTGGCCCTCCCGGCCGCCGAAGAACTCGATGCCGTCGCCGTTCCGCGGCCGCTCGGTCGCCACGACCCGCTGGGCCACGCCGGTGATCCCCGCCGCGTAGCCGAGGTTCTCGAGCACCAGGACCGCCGTCTCCTTGTCGTAGGCCGAGTCTTTGGCGACGCCGGTCAGGTAGAAGCCGCCCGAGACCAAGAGCGGCGTCGCGAGGCGGCTCATGAGGCGCGCGCGGTCCAGGATCCGATCGACGGATTCCGAGCCGTGGTCCTGGGCGAACTCGCGCGCCTCGTCGCGGACCAGGTAGAGAGAGGCCCCCACGCCGATCGCCAGTGCGAAGCGGAGCCAGCCGCGGCGATCGAGGTGGGCCGGCCGCCCGAAGACGTAGCGGGCGTCGGCTCCGACCTGCGCCCAGGTCAGCGGCGCGTCCGGAGGGCGCGCCGCTCCATCCGCCACCAGCGGCGCCGGGAGGGCCGCGGGCGCGGCCTGCTCCTCCGGACGCCCCTCGCCCGGTGCTTCGATCGAAGTGCCGGCGATCGCCGGAGAGAGCGGGACGGACAGCAGCAGGAGGAGGGCGAGCCACCGCCTGCCTGGAGGACCCGAAGTCACGTGCCGGCCCGGACCAGCACGAGGCTGCGATGTCCGACGCTCCCCCGCTCGACCACCTGCGCGGCCGGCAGGCCGGATCGCTCGGTCTGCCAGGTCGCCTCCTCCATCAGGCAGAGGGCCCGCGGCGCGGAGCCCAGGAACTCCCGGAGCTGGAGGCGGTCGGACAGCACCGTGATCGGGCGCCGGGCGTACCAGGCGAGGCCGGGATGATCGTCTGGATAGATGGCCACGGGGTCCCCCCCGGCCACGGCGGCGACGCGGGTTGCCAGCGGCCGCGCCGACTTCCGAAGGTCGACCGCGGGCAGCACCATGGCAACGATCACGACATAGCACACGGCGAGCCCCGAGGCGAACGCTCCCAAGGCCCGGCCGGGACCCAGCCGGCGCACCAGGACGAGCGGGACGATCGTCGAGAGGACGAAAGCCACGCACAGCGCGGTCGCCGGTCGCAGGAGCGCCGCGTCCGTTTCCCGGATGAGCGGCAGGTAATAGCCGCTCCCCGCGACGGCGATGGCGCCCAGAAGGGCGAGCCCCCAGCGGATCGGACGATCGAGAGGATGCGGATCCCATTCCATCAGGGCGCCGTCCCAGAGCCTTCCGACGAGCAGCGCCTGGAACGGCAGGATGGGGAGGAGATAGACGCCGCGCTTCTCGGCCGACATGGCGAACAGCGCCGCGTAGACGAGCAGGAAGGACACGAGAAACACGGTCCGATCGTCCCGCCTCTGGCCGCGTCGCGGCCAGGCGTCCTGCAGCGCGGCCGGCAACAGGCCGACCCACGGAAAGAGGGCCAGCGGCAGGCTGCCCAGCATGTGGAGAAGGGGCCTGGAGTGGTGCAGGCCCAGGGCGACTCGGAGGCCGAACCGCTCGAGAATCACCGCCAGGGGGAAGGGCCGCCCGGTTCCGGCGCTCCAGGCGGCGAGCCACAAGGACACAGGCAGGAGCAGGAGCGGGAGGCCCCAGGCGACTCCGGCCCGCTTGAGGAAGGCCAGCCTGCGACTCGCGGCCAGACAGACGAGCGCCGCGGGGATCGGCAGCAGGCCCACAGGCCCCTTGGAGAGAACGGCAAGGCCCACCGCCAGATAGAACCCGGCCAGCCAGAAGCGCGGCGCGCGTTCGTCCAGGGCCTCGCGAAAGCACCAGGCAGCGGCTGTCACACACAGCGTCAGAAGCATGTCGGGCCGTGCCCAGCGGGCCTCCAGGACGACGTCGAACGTGGTCAGGAAGACGAGGGCGGCCAGGGCGCCGGCGCGGCGGCCGAAGAGGCTCCGGCCGAACAGGAAGACGGTGACGGCCGTGAGGATCGCGGCCACGCTCGCCGGCAACCGGACGCTGAACTCGTCGACGACCTCCGCCGGCAGGGACGCAAGCGCCGCGAGCCAGTAGTAGAGCGGCGGCTTCTCGAGATAGAGATGGTCTTCCTGTTGCAGGACGGCCCAGTCGCCCGACCGTACGATCGCCTCGGTCACCTGGGCCGTGCGCGGCTCGTCCGGGTCCCACAGATCCCGCCCTCCCAGGCCGCTGCCGCAGAGCAGGAGCCCGAGGATCGCGATCAGGACGAGGCAGGAGCGGTCGGAGCGGAACAGCCCGATGACCCGACTCAAAGCACGGAGGCCCGGGAGACCGGCTTCTCGTCGCGGAATTGCAGGTTGTGGAGGCGGGCGTAGAGGCCCCGCGCCGCCAGCAGCTCGGCATGCGCGCCGCGCTCCACGATCCGGCCCTCATCCAGGACCAGGATGAGATCGGCGCGGCGGACCGTCGACAGACGGTGGGCGATCACGAACACGGTCCGTCCCTGCATCAGGTTCTCGAGCGCCGCCTGCACCTCCGCCTCCGACTCCGAATCGAGCGACGAGGTCGCTTCGTCCAGGATCAGGATCGGCGAGTCCTTCAGGATGGCGCGGGCGATCGACAGCCGCTGGCGCTGCCCCTGCGACAGGCGGTGGCCCGACTCACCCAGCGGCGTGTCGTAGCCCTGCGGCAGCGCCTCGATGAAGGCATGGGCGTGGGCGGCACGCGCCGCGGCGATCACCTTGTCCTGAGGCTGGTCCCCGCGGCCGTATGCGATGTTGTTCCGCACCGTGCCGTCGAACAGGATCACCTCCTGCGTCACCAGGCCGATGTTCTGCCTCAGGGAGGCGAGCGTCACGTCGCGCACGTCGTGGCCGTCGACGAGCAGGGCGCCGGCGGTGACGTCGTAGAAGCGCGGCAGCAGGTTGACGAGCGTCGACTTCCCGGCCCCGCTCCCACCGACGAGCGCGACCACCTGGCCCGGGCGGACGACGAGGTCGATGTCCCGCAGCACGGGTGCCTTGCCGTAGGCGAACGATACGCCGCGGTACTCGATCCGCTCCCGGAACGGCGGCAACGCCACCGCCTGCGGTTTCTCGGCGACCTGGCACGGCTGGTCGATCATCTCGAACACGCGCCGTGCGGCCGCCAGCCCCTGCTGCAGGTCGTTGTTGATTTTCACCAGGTTGCGGAGCGATCCGAAGATGACGATCAGGGCCGCTACGAACGTGATGAACTCGCCGGCCGACAGCTTGCCCGCGGCGATGCGGTACGCCGCGTACGTGAACAGCACCGCGGCGCCGAACGCAGCCACCAGTTCCAGGACCGGTCCCATGATCGAGACCAGCCGCGCCGCCCGCTTCTCGACGCGCTGCACGCGATCGAGGGAGGTGACGAAGCGATCGATCTCGAACTGCTCCATCCCGAACGCCTGCACCACGCGGGTCCCGGAGATCCCCTCCTTCATGATCAGGGAGGCATCACCCGTCCTCTGCATGCTCGAGAGGCTGGTCTCCTTGAGGCGGCGACCCATCCGCGCCACCGGATACACGATCAGAGGCAGAAGCACGAGACAGAAGCCGGCCAGGCGCCAGTTCAGATAGAAGAGCCAGGCAGCCTGCCCGAGGACGATCGCCGAGAGCCGGAAGACCTGCGCCAGGTCCCCCGACACCAGGCGCTGCAGCCGCCCCGTGTCCCCCATGACTCGCGAGATGAGGTGCCCCGTCGAATGCTCCGAGAAGAAGGCCAGGGACTGCCGCTGGACGCGCGCATAGAGATCGGCCCTGAGGTCCAGCACGACCTGGAGCCCGGTCCAGCGCGTCAGGTAGTCGGTCAGGTAGGTGAAGAACCCTTTCGCCACGAAGACCACGATCAACAGGATCGCAATCAGGACAGCGGTCGCCCTCGAGTCAGTGTGGAGCCGGTTGGACCAGTCGGCGAGAACGGGCGAGAACGAGGCGCCGGCCCCGATGAGCCGCCTGGCCTCGTCCAGGAGGTGGAGCTTCCCGGCGGTGGCCGTGGGTCCGGTGACCGACTTCGGCAGGACCTCGTCGACGATCGGCTGAACCAGGCCGAGCAGCGCCAGGTAGCAGGCGGAGATCAGGAAGGCGGCGCCAACGGCCGCGGCGACCCGCCGCGAGTAGGGCCGGACGTAGCCCACCAGGCGCAGCAGGTCCTTCATGGGGCCTCAGCGAGGCGGGATCTCGAGGGCGTTGAAGAAGTAGCCCACCTCGAAGGCCGCGGTGGCGGGCGCGTCGGAGCCGTGCACGACGTTCTGCTCGATGGAGGAGGCGAAGTCCTTGCGCAGCGTTCCGGGTGCGGCCTTCGCGGGGTCGGTGGCCCCCATGATCGTCCGGACGCGATCGATGGCACCCTCGCCTTCCACGACCATCGGGACGATCGGGCCCGAAGTCATGAAGGCCACGAGCGACGAGAAGAACGGCCGTTCCCGGTGCACGTGGTAGAAGCCCGAGGCCGCCGCGGCGTCGAGCCGGATCATCTTGAGGGCCACGATCCGGAGGCCGGCCGCCTCGAAGCGGCGGATCACGTCTCCGACCCGGCCGTCCCTCACGCCATCCGGCTTCACGATCGACAACGTCCTCTCGATCATCGTCGCGCGTCTCCTCTTCTCCGGCGCCGACCACTCATCCGAGCAGCCTCTGGACCGCCTCGCCGATTTCCGCCGGAGACTTGAGCACGTGAATGCCGGCCTCCTTCAGGGCGCTCATCTTCTCCGCGGCCGTCCCCCGGCCGCCGGAGATGATCGCACCCGCGTGTCCCATCCGCCGACCCGGGGGCGCGGTCTGACCCGCCACGAAGGCGACGATCGGCACCTGGAGCGCCTCCTTGGCGTAGCGGGCGGCCTCTTCCTCCGTGCTGCCGCCGATCTCGCCGATCATCACGATGGCGCGGGTCTCGGGATCGTCCCGGAAGAGCCCGAGCGCGTCGCGGAAGGTGGTGCCGATGATCGGATCCCCGCCGATGCCGATGCAGGTCGTCTGCCCAATCCCGCGGCGCGTCAGCTGCGCCACGGCTTCGTAGGTCAGGGTGCCGCTCCGCGACACGACCCCGACAGGCCCGGGTTTGTGGATGTAGCCCGGCATGATGCCGACCTTGCACTTGCCGGGGGAGATGACGCCGGGGCAGTTCGGGCCGATCAGCCGGGCGCCGGAGCGCGCCACGGCCGGAGCGACGCGCACCATGTCCGAGACCGGAATGCCCTCCGTGATGCAGACGATCAGGCGGATCCCCGAGTCGGCCGCCTCCAGGATGGCGTCGGCCGCGGCCGGCGGCGGAACGAAGATCAGCGACACGTCGGCGCCCTCGCGCGTCACGGCCTCGCGGACGGTGTTGAAGACGGGGATCTCCTCGTGCGTCGTGCCACCCCGCCCCGGGGTCACTCCCGCGACGACGCGGGTTCCGTACTCGCGGCACTGCCGCGCGTGGAAGGAGCCCTCGCGGCCGGTCAGTCCCTGGACCACGACGCGGCTCGACTTGTCGACCAGGATGCTCATCGCCCGCCCGCCAGCGCCACGACCTTCTTCGCCGCGTCCAGCATCCCGTCCGCGACGCTGACGTTGATCCGCGCCTCGAGCAGGATCCTCTTCCCTTCCTCGACGTTGGTGCCTTCGAGCCGCACGACGAGCGGCACCTTGGCGCCCACCTGCCGCACCGCCTCCACGACGCCCTTCGCCAATTCGTCGACCCGCAGGATGCCCCCGAAGATGTTGATCAGGACGGCGCGCACGTTGGCGTCGGAGACCAGGATCCGGAAGGCGGCGGCCACCTGCTCGGCGCGGGCGCCCCCGCCCACGTCCAGGAAGTTCGCCGGCGAGCCGCCGACGTGCTGGATGATGTCCATGGTCGCCATCGCCAGCCCGGCGCCGTTCACCATGCAGCCGACGCTGCCATCGAGCTTGATGTAGTTGAGGGAGTGGGCCGACGCCTCGACCTCGAGGGGGTCCTCCTCGTCGGTGTCCCGAAGATCGCGGATCTCGGGATGCCTGAAGAGGGCGTTGTCGTCGAAGCTCATCTTGGCGTCGAGGGCGACCAGGCTCCCGCGTCCCGCGGTCACGATGAGCGGGTTGACCTCCACCAGCGACGCATCGGTCTCCTGGTAGACCCGGGCCAGGCTGGTCACCAGCCGCACGGCCCGCGTGACCAGGTCCCCCTCGAGCCCCAGTGCGTAGGCGATGCGCCGCGCCTGGAAAGGGCGCAGCCCCAGCAGAGGGTCGATCGGCTCGATGCTCAGGGCGTCCGGATCGCGGGCCGCCACCGCCTCGATCTCGACGCCGCCCTGGGCGCAGGCCATCACCACCGGCACGCCGCGCGCGCGGTCGAGCGTCAGGCCCAGGTACAGCTCGCGCGCCACATCCAAAGCCTCCTCGACCAGGAGGCGGCGCACGCGCCTCCCTTGGGGGCCCGTCTGCGGCGTCACCAGGGTCTTGCCGAGGATCTCCATCGCCAGGCGTTCCGCCTCGCCCGGGTCGGCCGCCACCTTGACGCCGCCGGCCTTGCCGCGGCCCCCGGCGTGGATCTGGGCCTTGAGCACCACCTTGCCGCCCAGGCGCGCCGCCTCGGCCCCCGCCTGCCGGGCGCTGAAGGCGACGTCGCCGCGCGGGACGTCGACGTCGAAACGCTTGAGGATCTGCTTGGCCTGGTATTCGTGGACTCTCACGAGTGCTCCGGAACGGCCCTCTATAGCACCTCACCACGATCGTGTCAAACCGTTGTTTTGACAGCGTTTCGGGGCTGTGCGAGAATCCCACGCCCACGGATTGGGAACGATGCCGCCGACGATCACCGGGACGCTTCTCGCCTGCCTCCTCGCGTCGCTCGCCGCCCCGGCCGGGGCCGCCGCGGCGGATCCTCCGGCCCAGAAGCCGGCCGTCCCCGCTGCGCCCGAGCCTGCCCCGTCCGGCCGGCCGGCGCTCGCCTCGCGGCTGGCGGCCCTCGTCGCCTCGCCCGTCCTGCACCCCCAGGAAACCGGGATCTCGGTGCTGTCGCTGCCGGAGGGGCGCCCGGTCTACGAGAAGAATGCGGCGGCCCTTCTCCGCCCCGCGTCGACCCTCAAGATCCTGACGAGCGCGGCGGCGCTGGCGCTCCTGAAGCCGGAATTCGTCTACGAGACCCGGGTCTGCGCCGACGCGGCGATCGACGCCTCCGGCGTTCTCCCAGGAAACCTCTACATCCAGGGGCGGGGCGCGCCCGATCTGGTCGGCGAGGCCTGGTGGCTGATCGCGCGGCGCCTGTCCGACATGGGATTGCGCCGCGTGGAGGGGAGCCTCATCGCCGACGAGTCGTACTTCGACACGGTGCGGCGGCCGGCGGGATGGCCGCCCCCTGCCGCCGACTCCTGGTACAACGCTCCCATCGGCGCCCTCTCCTGCAACTTCAACGTTGTCACGGTGCGCGTCGAGCCCTCCCCTCTCCTGGGAGCGCGCCCCGACCTGACGCTCGAGCCGATCGCCTCCTACTTCCAGGTCCTCAACCGGGCGACCACCGGCAACCAGACGACGGCCATCAACGTCGACCGCGCCTTCGATCAGGGGCAGAACGTCCTGGTGGCGAGCGGCACCATCCGGCGGGGAACTGGTGCTGTGGTGCTGAACCGGGCGGTCGAGGAGCCGGCCCTCTACGCCCTGCACGCCTTCCGCGAGATCGGGCGGCAGTACGGCATCGAGATCGCCGGCGGGATCTCCACGGGCACCGTTCCCGAAGGGGCGCGCACGCTCCACATCCACGAGTCGCGCCCGCTCGCGGCGCTCGTCCGCGACATGAACAAGAACAGCAACAACTTCATGGCGGAGATGATCCTCAAGACGCTCGGGGCGCAATTCGTCGGCATCCCCGGGACGACCGCTTCGGGAGTCGAGATGGTGCGCGCGTTCCTGTCGGGGATCGGCGTGAGCACGGCGGCGATCACGCTCGCCGACGGATCCGGCCTGTCGGACGACGACCGGGTGACGGCGCGCCTCCTGGCCGACGTCCTGATGCGGAGCCGCGCCGACTTCGAGATCGGCCCCGAGCTCATGACCTCGCTGCCGATCGGCGGCGCCGATGGGACGCTCAACGATCGCTTCGGCGGCGAGCAGGCCCGTCGGCGCGTGCGGGCGAAGACGGGCCGGGTCTCGGGCTCCGTGTCCCTGGCGGGCTACGTGACCAATCGCGACGCCCGCGTCTTCGCGTTCGCCATCCTGGCGAACCAGCCACGGGGCACGATCGAGGCGGTGCACCGGACCATCGATCGCCTGGTCGACGAGATCGCAACCAGCACCGACGCCGATCTGGCGGCGCCCGTCCCGGAGGCCGCTCGGCCCTGAGGACGTCCGGGGCGCGCGGCCGCCGTCGTCAGAGCGCCAGCTTGGCGACCAGTTCGCGCACGGCGGCCGCCGACCGATCGAGCGCGGCCTTCTCGTCCTCCGCCAGCCGGATCTCGATCACCTTCTCGAGGCCTCCGGAGCCGAGCTGGACCGGCACTCCGAGGAACAGGCCGAGGTAGCCGTACTCCCCCTGGAGGCAGGCGGCGCACGGCAGGATCCGGTGCTCGTCGAGCAGGATGGCCTGGACCATCCTGACGATCGAGGAGGCGGGGGCGTAGTAGGCGCTCCCGCTCTTCAGCAGGTTGACGACCTCGATGCCGCCGTCGCGGGTCCGCTGCACGATGGCCTCGACCTGATCGCGCGGGAGCAGCTCGGTGATCGGGATCCCGGCGACCGTCGAGTAGCGCGGCAAGGGCACCATGCTGTCGCCGTGCCCCCCCAGCACGAAGGCGTGCGTGTCCTCCACCGAGACGCCGAGGGCTTCCGCTATGAAGAAGCGCATGCGGGCCGAATCGAGCACCCCGGCCATCCCGAGGACCCTCTCCCGTGGGAAGCCGCTCACCTTGAGCGCGGTGTGCGCCATGGCGTCGAGCGGATTGCTGACGACGATCAGGATCGCCTTCGGGGACTGCCGCGCCACCTGCTCGGTCACCGATCGGACGATCTCGAAGTTCTTCTGCAGCAGGTCGTCCCGGCTCATGCCCGGCTTGCGCGGCAGGCCCGAGGTGATGACGACGATGTCCGATCCGGCCGTGGCCTCGTAGCCGTTGGACCCGGTCAGGCGGCAGTCGTAACCGTCCACCGGACCCGCTTCGTTGAGATCGAGAGCCTTGCCCTGCGGCAGCCCCTCGACGATGTCCACCAGCACGACGTCGGCCAGCCGGCGCTGGACTATCCGCTCCGCAGCCGAGGCGCCGACGTTCCCGGCGCCGATGATCGAGACCTTCTTCCGCATGGAAGCCTCCTTCAGCGTGTCAGGCAGCGGGCGCCATCTGATCCACCACGGCGTCGGCAAACTCCGAGCAGCGGAGAGTTTTCGCGCCCTCCACCTGCCGGGCCAGGTCGTATGTCACCCGGCCGCTCGCGATGGCGCCCCGCACGCTCTGGACGATCAGGTCGCGGGCCTCGTACCAGCCCAGGTGCTCGAACAACATCCCGCCCGACAGGATGAGGGAGCCGGGGTTCACCCTGTCCTGTCCGGCATGGGCGGGCGCCGTGCCGTGCGTCGATTCGAACACCGCCGCCGCGTCTCCGAAGTTCGCGCCCGGCGCCAGCCCCAGACCTCCCGCCAGCGCCGCCGCCGTGTCCGAGAGGTAGTCGCCGTTCAGGTTGCTGGCGGCGATGACGGAGTAGTCACCGGGCCGCGTCACCATCTGCGCGAACATCGAGTCGGCGATCCGGTCCTTGATGATCACCTTGGAGCGCGGCAGGCCGGCCCCCATGCCGGCTGCGTCCTCCTCGGTGAGCGTGTGGTCGGCGAACTCGTCGCGGGCGACCTCGTAACCCCACTCCTTGAACGCCCCCTCGGTGAACTTCATGATGTTCCCCTTGTGCACCAGGGTGACGCTCGGCTTGCCGTGCTCGATGGCGTACTGGATCGCGCGGCGGACGAGCCGCTTGCTGGCCTTCTGGCTCATCGACTTGATGCCGATCGCGGACTCGATTGGCAGGGAGCAGCCCATCTCGCGGTTCAGGAACTCCACCACCCTCCGGCACCTCTCGGTGCCCCCGCGCCACTCGATGCCGGCGTAGACGTCCTCGGTGTTCTCCCGGAAGATCGTCAGGTCGACGAGATCCGGCCGCCGCAGCGGCGAGGGCACGCCCTCGAAGTACCGGACCGGCCGGACGCAGGCATAGAGATCCAGTTCCTGGCGCAGGGTGACGTTGAGGCTCCGGAAGCCGCCGCCGATAGGCGTCGTCAGCGGGCCCTTGATGGCCACGGCGTAGGCGCGGATCGCCTCCAGGGTGTCCTGGGGAAGCCAATCGCCATACCGGTCGCGCGCCTTGCCGCCGGCGTAGACCTCGAACCAGCGGACGCGGCGGGCGCCCTCGTAGGCGCGCGCGACCGCGGCGTCGAAGACGCGCCGGGCGGCGGCCCAGATCTCCGGGCCGACTCCATCTCCTTCGATGAAGGGGACGATCGGCTCGTCGGGGACCCGGAGGCGCCCCTCCACGACCGCGATCGCCTCTCCCGCGGGAGGCAGGTTCAGCTTTTCGAATCTCACCCTGACGTTCCTCCGCAGGCCGCGGCCTGCCGGCAGTCGGGCGGTCTCGCGGCGCGCGCGAACTCTGGATACGGCCCCTCAGGAGAGGCGCGCAATGTAGCACACGGCCCCCGACCCGTCAACGCGAGGCCACCGATGATCTCCCCCTGCGAGCCGCCGGGCCTGCGTCCGCGGGGGACGGACCGGAGCCTCGGATCGGGGGCGGCTAGTACTGCACCAGCGACCCTTCCTGCCGGGCCTTGCGGACGGCGAAGCGGAAGGCGACGATGCCGAGAGGCAGGAGGACGGCGATAAAGAGAAGTAGCGCCGCGATGTCGGGAAGGAGCTCGCCGAAGCCGCTCCCCTTCAGGAGGGCTTTGCGCAGGGCACGCAGGGAGTAGGTGATCGGCAGGAAGCGCGACAGCGTCGCGATCCAGCCGGTCATGTCCTCCGGAGGGTAGAAGACGCCGCCCAGGAGCGCCGAGGCGCTGGAGACCAGGTACGTGATCGGGTCGCCGCGCTTCAGATAGAAGATGAAGGCCGCCGACAGGATGCCGATCCCGGAGAAGGCGAGGATCGTCAGGATCAGCACGACCAGGCCGGGCAGCAGGCCCTCCCATCGGAGATTCACGCCGATGCTCCAGCCGACGCCCAGGTAGACGACTGCCTTGACCGAGGTCATCACGAACTCCCATAGCGCCGATCCGAGCACAATGGTGCCCAGCGACGTGGGCGTCACCAGCATCGCCTCGAGCGTGCCCGTCATCTGCTCCTGGCGAACCTTGCTGGAGAAGGCGAGCAGCGCGGCCGACAGGTAGTGGTAGAAGGCCAGCCCGAGCAGGACGTACGCGAAGTAGTCGATGCCGTCGAGTCCCGGCGTGTCGGGCGCGGCCGTGACCACCCTCGACAGGAGTCTCCAGAACACGACCGAGAACAGGATCCCGACGAACTGGAGCACGAACGAGGTCCGGTAGGAAATCTCGATCTGGAAGTCGCGCTTGAGGAAGGCGAGAAGCGTGCCGAGCGGCCTCATGGCGCCCCTCCGCCGCCCTCGTCCATCAGATCGAAGACCTCCTGGAGGCTCGGCTCGCGCCGGCTGCACGACAGGATCGTGGCGCCACCCGCCAGGAGCCTCCGCAGCAGGTCGGAGAGCGCCGCGCCGCCGCGATCGACGGCGACCGTCAGCCGCAGCGTGCCTCCCGGTTGCGGCTCCTCCACGGCGCTCCAGCGCGGATCCTCCGGGACGCGGCCGTTGCCGGTCACGCTGAGGACGTAGCCATCGCGACCCGGGAGGCCGCCCGTGATCTCCTCGAGGCGCCCCTGCCGCACCACGCGGCCACGATCGAGCACCACGAGCCGGCCGCACATCTCCTCCGCCTCCGCCAGGTTGTGCGTGGCGAGCAGGACCGTCTTGCCGCGGCCGACATGCAGTTTCTCGGACACGAAGCGGCGCAGGTGCTTGGCCGCGATCGGATCGAGGCTCCGCGTCGGCTCGTCCAGGCAGAGGACCGCCGGGTCGTGAAGCAGCGCCCGGCAGATGGCCAGCCGCTGTTTCATCCCGGAGGAGTAGCTCATGAACTGCCGGGCGGCCACGTCCTTGAGCTCCATCGTCTCGCACAGGTCGCGTACACGACGGCGCGCCTCCTCCGCCCCGAGTCCATAGAGACGGGCGAAGAACACCAGGTTCTCCTCGCCGGAGAGGCGCCAGTAGAACGATCGCTCGTCGGCGGTGACGAAGCCGATGGCCCGCTTGGCGGCCCGGTCCTCGCTGGCCAGGTCGAATCCCTCGACCTCGGCGCGACCGCGGGTCGGCAGGATGAGACCTGCCAGGATCTTGAGGAGCGTCGTCTTGCCGGCGCCGTTCGGACCCAGAAGCCCGAAGATCTCCCCGCGCCGGACTTCCAGCGTCACGTCGACCAGGCCCTGGACCGGCTCGGCCGCAGCGAAGGGGCTCATCGCGATCTCGCGGAGGCTGCGCCGCTTGACGTAGGCCTTGCCCAGTTCCTGCGTCCGGATGGCGGCCTCGTTCATCGCCTCAACGTCCTTCGAGCCGCCGCGTGTTCCACTCCCGGCGGTAGTCGCGATGCAACGCGTCGTCGGGGTACGACTCCCCTTCGGCATAGGGATACGAGGACATGCCGCGGAACGGCAGCGGCTCCACGGTGTCACCGTGGGCCGTGTGCGGGTCCATGTCCTTGCAGTAGCCCGTGGCCTGGAGGACGAAGCTGCGCGTCGACCCCTTCGGCGGCTCGGGCAGCCCCTTCACCGGGAATTCGAGCGTGACTTCCTCCCCCTTGCCGAAGATCACGAAGCGGTCGTCGGCCGTCGTGAGCAGGTCGGTCACCCTGCCGAAGTGCGTGTAGTCGCCCGTCATGACCCGGAACGGCTGCGTGTTGTCCATGATGCCGTAGTCGTACAGGCGCGGCTGGCGCCCGTCGGGACTGTGCTCGCGCGGGAAGCCGCGGCGATGCAGGTGCGCCGCCACGAGCTTCGCGGAGCTCACGACGACCTTGTCCGCGAACGCCGCCTCGTCGAGCGGCCTGGCCAGGAACGCCTGGTCCCAGTAGACCCGCATGTTGGTCCGGATCCTCATGCGGCGGGAGGCGAGCGGGCCGTGCGGGCCCAGATCGACGGTCATCATGCGTGGCAACCCCGGCGGGAAGCCGATCGACTTCAGCACCGGTTGGAACAATCCGTCCTCCCCCTCCATCTCCAGCACCGGCAGGGTCTGCGACAGCCCTGACTGATGGGCGGCGAAGTTGCTCGACGAATACTCGAAGTCGACCCAGCCGTAGAGAAAGAGCACCAGGCCCTCTTTCTTCTCGACCGATTCCGGGAACTCGAGCGTCACGTGGTGCATGTCGGCGTAGCCGGCCAGCGCGTGCAGGCGGAAATCGTCGGGGTAGGTGCGATCGACCTTCAGAAGACGATCGAGGACGTCTCGCCCGCGGTGGTCCGTGGCGCGGATCGGAGCGATCCTCTCGGCCCGCGGCACGGCGAGCATCCGGTGCTCCGCCACCGTCTCGCCTCCCGAGTTCTCGTTCGGATACACGTCGATGTCCTTCGGATGGTCGATCACCATCAGGCGGACCTGGTCGAGGTAGGTGATCTCTTCGAGGTTCTCCAGGATCTGGAGGTAGTAACCCCCATCGAGCGGCCGGAGTTGGTCCGGCTCGATCTTGATGTACTCCTCCGGGTCGGGCTTGCCGTAGACCCCCGGCGCGAGCCAGAGCCCCAGGCCTCCGACGCCCAGGATGTCGGTCACGAAGCCGTATTTGCCGCCATTCCAGGCGAACAGGAGTGGACAGGACGAACCTTTCCGATCGACTTCCTGGGGCTCGAGGCGCTGGCCGACGGGCACGTCCATCTCCGCCTGCAGCACGCCGCCGGGCCAGAGGAGGCGGACCACGTCAGCCAGCCCCCGCGATCCGAGGCCGAAGTGCGCTTCCGCCGGCGACGAGGAGAGGTAGCCCGACCCGGCCTGGACCTCGCGGCGCTGCCAGAATGGGCCGCTCTGCACCTCGACCTTGGCACCGACGCCCTGGCGGTTGCTGTTCAGGCCGCGCGGCTTCACATCGAGCCAGCGGTTCCTGCTGCCGCCCTCGTTGCGCAGCAGCAGGGGACGTCCCCCGTTTGTCGACACCACCAGGTCCAGATCGCCGTCGCCGTCCAGGTCGGCCGCCCCGGCGCCGCGGCCGTCCTTCACCGGCGTCTCCGTCAGTCCCGCGCTGGCGCTGGCGTCGGTGAAGCCGCCCTGGCCGTCGTTCATCAACAGGAGATTGGTGCTCCCGGTCAGGAAGAGGTCGAGGTCGCCGTCGTTGTCGGCGTCGAACAGCACCGAGCCGCAGGACGCCACCCCTTGGGGACGGGGCAGCTCGCGCCGGGCCATGGGACGGCCCGGCCCGTTGAGGAGGAGGGTGTTCGCCCCGTCGGCGCCGGCCGCGAAGACCAGATCGACGTAGCCGTCGCCGTTGACGTCCCCACCCGTGACCCCGCGGCCGAAGCCCTTGGCGCTCAGACCGGAGGACACGCCCGTGTCCTCGAACCCATCCTCCCGCCGGTTGTCGAGGAGCGCGTCCTGACCTCCCGCCGCGGACACCACCAGGTCGATGTCGCGGTCGAGGTCGAGGTCCGTGAACAGGGCGCCCATCGCGCCTTGTGCTGGACCCGCCACGTGCAGGGCCGAGGTGCGATCCTCGAAGGTCCCGTCCCCCCGGTTCAGGAGCAGGATCGACCCGGCGCCCCCGGCGCCGCCCTTGCTCTTCAGGCGGGCGACGTAGAGGTCGAGATCCCCGTCATGATCGATGTCGCCCCAGGAGGCGCCGGCCGGGAACCCGCCGATGCTAACCCGGGCGGCGGCCGTCACGTCCTTGAACCGCCCGCCTCCCTGGTTCTGCAGCAGCACCACGCCGCCGACCCGCGTGAGAGCGAGGTCGAGATCGTCGTCGTTGTCGTAGTCCCCCAGGGCCGCTCCCAGACCGATCCCCCGGAAGGAGACGCCGGCCGATACGGTCGCGTTGTCGAACTTCCAACCCCCGCGGTTGTGGTAGACGGCGGCCGCGGCCTTGCCGTTCGCCGACGCGTTCGCGAACACCAGGTCCGGCCGGCCGTCGCCGTCCAGGTCGCCGATCGCCACGCCCGATCCGTAGCGCGCGGCGCTCGCCGGGTCCAGATCGCCGCCCGGGCCGCTGTGGACAAAGTCGACGCCCGACTCCTTGGTGGCGTCGCTGAACCGAATCGCAACCCCTCCCCCGGCCCCGGGCTCCGGGGAGAAGGCTCGATAATCGGTAAGGACCAGGGCATAACGCCCCGCCTCACCATACTGATTCCCCGTCGGCTGCGCGATCTTGTCGTTGGCGGCCAGCCTCTGGTAGACCGCCATCTCCTCCTGCCCCTTGGCCGTGTCGCCGACCTGCAGGAGCGCCCGCGCCAGCTGGTACCGGATCGACATGTTGTTCGGGTCGATCTGGCGGGCGCGCGTCAACACCGCCACCGCCTCCGGGTAGCGGCGCTGGCGGGCCTGCAGCAGGCCGATGTTGTAAAGCATGTCAGGATCTTTGGGATCGCGCGTGCGTGCCGCCTCGAATTCCGCGATCGCCTCCTCGCTCCGGCCCTGGCCCTTGAGCAGCACCGCAAGCCCGTAGTGACCCTCGATCTGATCCGGGGCGAGGCGGATCGCCTGTTGGAAGGCCCCTGCGGCCCGCTCCATCTGCCGCGCGTAAAGGCACGCGAGTCCCAGGTTGACGAAGCCGGGCGCCCATCCGGGTGCCAGCTCGGTGACACGCTCGAATTCCGCTAACGCCTGCTGCGGCTTGAACTGCTCCATCAAGGCGGCGCCGCGGTTGTTGGCGCGGAACACGTCGTCGGTGTCGGCGCCCGGCTTCAGCAGAGCCGGGGCGAGGAGAAGTACGGCCGCGGCGCTGCTGCCAAATCCCGCCCTCATGCCGCCCTCCTCAGCACCTGGCCCGCGGCCTGCGGATGGAACCGCCCCTCGCCGACCACCCGGCGCCCGTTCACGAAGACATCCTCGATGCCCGCCGCCGGACGGCGCGGATCGAAATAGTCGGATCGCGCGGACACCCGCTTCCGATCGAAGACCACCAGGTCGGCCTTGAACCCCGGTTTCACCAGCCCCCGATCCCGCAGCGCCAGTCGCTCCGCGGGGAGGGAAGTGAGCTTTCGGACCGCCTCCTCCAGGGGCAGCAGCCGGCGCTCGCGGACGTAGTGGCCGAGCACGCGCGGGAAGGCGCCGTAGGCGCCCGGGTGCGGCGAGCCCTTGCCGATCTCCCAGGCGTCGGTGACGTAGGCGAGGTGCGGACTCTTGAGGAGCGGCAGCAGGTCGGCATCGCCCTGATCGTCGCCCGAGATCCCGAAGATGAGCTGGGTCGCCACGCCGTCCTCCTCCAGAAGGAGGTCGGAGAGGGCCTCGAACGGATGGCGCCCGCGCTGCCGACCGATCTCGGCCAGGCTCAGGCTCTCGAGCCGCTTGTTCGCCGCGCCGTCGACGTGGGCCAGGCGGATGCGCTCCCAGCCGCATTCCCTGACGATGTTCATCGTCCAGCGCCCCTCCCCTTCCCAGGGAGGCCAGATCGGGGAGGCATCCTGGATCTCCTGGCGCATCCTGCGCCGCGCCGCGGGATCGCGCAGGCGCTCCAGGAACGCCCCGACGCCTCCCTCGAGGGACCAGGGGGGATAGAGCGCCAGCATCGTCGTGCAGACCGCCGTGTACGGGATGACGTCTCCGGACAGGGCCACTCCGTCCCGCGCGGCGGAGTCGTGCAGGCGCAGCACCTCCTCGGTGGCGTTCCAGGCGCGCGGCCCGACGGTCTCGACGTGCGAATGGTGCACTGGCGCCCGGGCGCGCCGGCCCACCTCGAGGATCTCGCGCACCGCCGGGCCCAGCGTCTCGCGACTGCTGCCGCGCTGATGGAAGGCGGCGAATCCGCCCGCGTTCCGGGCCGCTGCGGCGACCGACACCAGTTCGTCGGTGTCGGCGAACTGGCCCGGAGGGTAGATGAGGCCGAAGGAGACGCCGAAGGCGCCCGCCTCGATGGCCCGCCGCACCTCGTCGTCCATGCGCTTCTGCTCCTCGCGGGTGGGCCGCCCGGCCCGGGAGCCCATGGCCGCGGCGCGCGCCGGCCCGTGGGCCACCAGCGCCGCCACGTTGGGAATGACCCCCTGCTCTCCCAGGCGATCGAGGTAGTCGGCCACCGACTCCCAGGACCACCCAACACCGTCCGGGGTGATGAAGCCGCACAGCCGTCGGAGCTCGCCGATGCCCACCGGCACGACCGGGGCGCAGCCGATGCCGCAGTTGCCGACCAGCTCCGTCGTGATCCCCTGGCGGATGCGGCCTTCCAGGAGGCCCGCCTGGCGGTCCAGCGGCAGGGCCAGGCAGAGGTCGGAATGGGAGTGCAGGTCGATGAAGCCGGGGGCGACAATCCGGCCGGCGGCGTCCAGCCGGGGCACATCCGGGCTCGACAGCGCCGGCTCGACCGCGACGATCCCGTCGGCCGCGAGGCCGACGTCAGCGCGGAACGGGGGTCGACCGCTGCCGTCGATGACCTCCCCGTTGGCGATGATCAGGTCCAGCGCGCACCTCCAGGGGAGCGGGTCAGCGGCCGCGCGTCGTTCGTGGTCGCAGGCTGGAGGTCTGGTATCGGTCGAGGTTCTGTCTCAGGTTGCTGCGCCCCTGGCCGCAATCGCCGCAGCCCTCGTAGGTCCGGTAGTCGTGCCGGTAGCAGCAGTCCATCAGGTTGTACCAGACCCCGTACTTCCAGCAGTAGAAGTCGGCGCCGGCGGGCTTGTAGGAGCAGCGGATGAACTCGTGCGCGCGGCGCGCCCGCTCGGGGCCGGACTCGCTCAGGGGCTCCACCGCCCGCATGGCCCCCCGGAGGCTCCCCCTCCGGCTCAAAGGATCGGTCGCGCTCATGGCCGCCTATTCTAGCGGAAACGCGACCGCTCGGCGTGCGCCCTGAGCCCGACAGCCGGACGGTTTTTTTCTGGTACTGTAAGCAGCGTGAATCGTCCGGTCCACATGGGGCTGGCTTCAACCCTGGTCGGCCTGGCGCTGGCCTGCGGGGGGACGGCGCCTCCCCTGCCTCCCGAGGAGACGGTCAAGGTCCCGTCCGAAGGGACCGTCGTGGTGTACGTCGAGGCTCCGCGGCGCCTGGCCGGTCCGGTCCTGAAGACCTTCGGCGGGCAGACGGGCATCTCGGTCGAGGCCCACTACCGCGAGCAGGATCCGGCCTCCTTCTATCAGTCGCTCAAGAGCGAAGCCCAGGCCCGGCGGGTCGACCTGGTCTGGACCGCTTCCCCGCTTCTGGCGATCGATCTGGTGCGATCCGACCTCGCGCTCCCCTTCCGCCCCGCGGGAGCACGTCCGGTGCCGGGCCAGTACCGCGACCGGGGTTCTCGCTGGATCGGGTTCGCCGCCGACCCGCGCGTCATCATCTTCAACCAGGACCAGGTGAGCCGCGACAGCGCCCCCCAGTCGTTCGACGACCTGGTCGAGGGTCCGTGGGCCGGAAAGGCGGTCGTGGCGCGCATCGCCGACGGGCCTCCCGCCTACCAGGCCGCGTCCCTGTTCGCCCGCCGGGGAGACGAGACGGCCCGGACGTTCTTCGACCGGATCATCACCGCGGGCAACCGCGTCGTGCCGAGTGACGTGGAGGTGCGGCAGATGGTCGCCTCGGGCGAGGCGGCCTGGGGGATCATCGACCTGGACATGGCGATCTGCGCCAAGCGCCAGGCGGAGCCGGTGCACATCTTCTTCCCCGACCGCATGGCGATCGGGACCGTCGTCGTCCCACAGGCCGCGGTGCTCGTGCGCGGGGCGCCGCACCCGGACCAGGCGAGGGGGCTCTTCGGCTACCTGTTCGCCACGGAGACCGCCTGGCTCGTCGGACAGAACGACTGCGCCCTCCTGAGCCTCCTGCCGATCACGGCGATGGGGATTTCGAAGCCGGAGTGGGTGCCCCTGCTCGGGGCGATCAATGTCATGTCCGTCGACAACGAGCAGGTCTACGACGCGTACGTCCGCCAGACGGCCTACTTCGGATCCTGGGGCGGGGCTCCGGCAGCCCGCTGACGCGCGGGAACGGGTTTGAACCGGGCGATATCGCTGGAAACCCTTGTCCTGCCTGGATTCTTCGTTGCGGCCCCATCCGGAGGATGGTATATGATACCCGGCGGCAAGGGGCCTGCAGCAACGATCCCGCCCGCCACGACGAGATGAACACCACGCTTCCGGCCGGCCCACCGCGGCCGCAGCCTCCCGCCACGCGCAAATTTCGCGTTCTGGTGGTCGACGACGACCCGGACAGCGTCGACCTCCTGGCGCGCTGGCTGGCGATGGAGGGCTACGACATCCTGACGGCGAAGTCGGGTGCCGAGGCCCTCCAGGCGATCGGCGCGGCCCGCCCCGACCTGGTGCTCCTGGATCTCCTCATCCCACCGCCGGACGGCCTGTCGGTGATCCGGGCGGTGAAGCGGGACCGCGACATGTCCACCATCCCGATCGTGGTCATGACCGTCAAGCGGGACGTCGGGAGCAAGATCGAGGCGCTCCGGACCGGGGCCGACGACTTCATCGTGAAGCCGTTCCACTTCGACGAGCTGGATGCGGTCCTGCGGTCGTCGCTCAAGAAGCGCTACTTGTACACGTCTCTCGAGCGCGCGAACCGGCAGCTCCGGGACGCCAACGAGAAGCTGCTGAAGCTGTCAGTGACCGACGACAGGACCCACCTGCACAACGATCGCTATATGAAGCGGCGCCTGAGCGAGGAGTTCAAGCGGGCCAGGCGCTACGACATGCCGTTGTCGGTGATGATGCTCGACCTCGATCACTTCAAGCAGGTCAACGACAAGTACGGGCACGATTGCGGCGACCAGGTGCTGGCCGAGTTCGCGCGCGTCCTGGTCGACAACGCGCGCGAGATCGACATCGTCGGGCGCTACGGCGGGGAGGAGTTTCTGATCGTCCTGCCGAACACCGACGCCATCCGGGCGGCGGTGGTGGCGGAGCGGATCCGCAAGGCGGCCGAGGAGCACGTGTATCGCTACCGCGAGTTCCTGGTGCGCAACACCGTCAGCATCGGCCTGGCGTCCGTGCCGGCCAACCAGGCGGTGCGCACCGACGCCGACCTCCTGCGCGCCGCGGACGAAGCCCTGTTCCGCGCCAAGCAGACCACACGCAACAAGGTGATCCTCGACCGCGCCTCCATCCCCGGGGACATCCTCGAAGGGGATCTGTCGACCATCTTCAAGGCCTCGTACGAGGACGTCCTCCTGCCCCCCGAGGGGGACGACGCCTAGAACGCTTGACAGGCTCGCGGTCCCGGGCGTATAGGAAAGACAGCTCCGCCGCAGACCGGGAGAAACGACGTCCTGACTAGGCGATGCCGCCGCGCCGTCGGCGTCACAGGTCTGTTGCTTTTCGGAAATGGAGGCGTCCCATGCGGCGATCAGTTTCGACGGTTGTCCCGCTCCTGCTCCTGGTGTCCGCCCTGACGATGAGCGGCC